>JAVBOJ010000117.1:0-7442 GCA_031550755.1 Oscillospiraceae bacterium | reverse complement strand
CGCGCCATGGCGAGAAACATCTTGCGCAGATTTTCCATCTGCTGCTCTTCCTTGGAGGAAAACGGCGTGCGGGTCAGCTTGGTGACCCCGTCCACCAGCTCGGCCACCGGCGCGCCGAAGCGCTGCTTGATGTCGGCGTATTCAAAGCCGGTGTCCTCAATCGTGTCGTGCAGCAGCGCCGCGATGATGCTGTCCAAATCCAGCGCCAGATCGGCCACGATATGCGCCACCTCGACCGGGTGGGTGACATAGGGGCTGCCGTCCTTGCGGCGCTGGCTGCCGTGCGCCTCGCGGGCAAAGGCGAACGCCCGGCGCAGACGCTCCTCGTCCAGCCCGGGCATATAGCCGCGCAGGCGCTCCAGCAGGTCGTTGTACCGACCCTCGAGCGCCTCGTTGTATGTTTGCTCCTTTTCCTCCTCCGCCGTCGGAGAAGGGACCTCCGGCGCGGGCTCCGGCGGCGGCGCGGTTATTTCCTCCGTCACCTCGGGCGCGACCGCCGTGACCTTTTTCTTTTTTTCGGCCATAAATACACCTTCCCTGCTGCTCTCGGAACCTGTATTCCCTGTGGGACGGGGGACGAGGGCGTGACTTTCTTTGGGCGGGGCAAAGAAAGTCGCCAAAGAAACCCCGCTCGGGGGCTCGATCCGCCCCCGAGACCCCCGGTAATTTTGTCTTGATTGCCTTATCCGTTATCTGTTATCTGTTATCCGTTATCTGTTATCTGTTATGTTTCTTATGTATTATGCTCTCCGGCCGCCAATTGTTCCAGCGTCCTTATCATCGGCGCGGCGGACAGATCGGTTTTTCCCTGCCGCGCGGCGGCCTCCAGCGTGACCTCGCCGCCCGACTGCCACCGAAACAGCAGTCCCTGCTCGGTCAGCACCTCCAGCGCCACGAGCAGCCGCCCCGGCGCGTAGGCGATCCCGGCCTCCCGCGCGGCGCTCCGCAGCAGGCAAAGCACCTGCTCGGTCAGCGGCGCGTGGCCGGTTTTTCGGTTTACATACCGCCAGACGGCGGAAAATTCGTCCCGCCCCGGCAGCAGAGCGCCGGCCTCCTCGGGCGACAGCGGCTCCCCGCAAAGCAGCCGGTCAAATACCGCGCCCTCGCGCGCCTCGCGCAGCCGGGGCTCTCCATGCAGCCGCACGTCGCGCAGACGCAGCTGCACCGTCTCCTGCGAGCGGAAATTGTTGATTTCAGAGTAAAACGCGGCGTCCACCCGGTCGCCCTCGACAAGGCCCAGCGCGATGGCGTCCATCCCGAACCACACCGCGTCAAACGCGGCGTCCCCCGCCGTCAGGGTCAGCCGCAGATGCTTGCCACCGCCGATCGGCGTGATGCGGGCAAGCGTCAGCGCTTCCAGATAAAACAGCGGCCGGGCGTTGCCCTCGCCGAACGGCTCCAGCTCGGCCAGCGCCCGCACATGGGGCAGGGTGAGCAGCTCGGGCAACACCGGCGCGTCCACCCCAAGCGCCGGCGGCGCGAGGGTGCCGGACGCGGCGGCCACATAGTCGCACACCGCCCGGCGAAAGGCCGGGATGTTCTCCTCCGGCAGGGAAAAGCCGGCGGCCTGCGCGTGCCCTCCGTGGCTGGTCAGATGCACCGAGGCGCTCTCCAGCGCCGCCGTCAGCTCCAGCCCCGGCACGCCGCGCGCCGAGCCCTTGCCCATCCCTTTTTCGATGCAGATGAGAAACACCGGGCGGCCGTATTGGGACACCAGCCGGGAGGCCACGATGCCCACCACGCCGGAATGCCATTTGTCCGACGCCAGCACCAGGGCCGGCGGCAGGGTCTCCTCCGCCTCGGCCATCTCGCGCGCCTCGTCGAAGATGACGCCCTCGATCTGCTGGCGCTGGCGGTTGAGCTCGTCCAGCGTACGCGCCAGCTTTTCGGCGCGGGCGATTTCGTCGCACAGCAGCAGCTCCACCGCGACCTCGGTTTTGCCCAGCCGCCCCGCCGCGTTGAGCCGGGGGCACAGCGCGAAGCTCACCGTCTCGGCGGTAAAGGCTTTGTTTTCCAGGCCCGATTCGCGCAACAGATGCCGCAGGCCGGGTCGGGCGGTCGTTTCCAGCGCGGCCAGCCCGCGCCGCGTCAAATATCGGTTTTCATCGATCAGCGGCATGACGTCGGCCACCGTACCCAAACACACAAATTCGGCGTAGCGGGACAGGAGATTTTCCAGCTCGTCCGGCCCGGAAAGCGCGCAGAGCAGCTTAAACGCCACGCCCACGCCCGACAGCCCGGCAAAGGGATACGCGCTGTCGCTCCGGCGGGGATTGACCACCGCGCAGGCCTCCGGCAAAACCTCACGGCAGGCGTGATGGTCGGTGATGACCAGATCCAGCCCCATGTCCCGGGCAGCCTCGGCCTCACACAGGGCGGTCGAGCCGCAGTCCACCGTCACGACGAGCGAAACGCCCTTTTCCCGCAAGCTCCGCAGGGCGTTTTCATTGAGGCCGTAGCCCTCCTCGCCCCGGTCGGGAATGTAGGTGTGACAGACAACGCCCTGCCTCCGGAAAAAATCCGCCGTCATGGACAGCGCCGTCATCCCGTCCACATCGTAGTCGCCGTAAACGGCGATAATCTCTTTTTGCGCCAGCGCCCGGCGCAGACGCGCACACGCCTTGTCCATATCCGGCAGCCCGAGCGGATCGTGCAAATCGGACGCTCCACAGGCCAGGAATGCCCGGGCCGCGTCCGCATCGGCAATGCCCCGTGCGCTTAGCGCACGAGCCGCAAGCGGCGAAAACCCCGCCTTCTCCAGCGGCGCCCACGCCGCCGGCTGTTGCTCCCGTATATTCCATTCGGAAAATTTCATGCGTCGGGCTCCCTTTTTACCATGGTTTTTTGGTATTATATCAAAAAAAATGGCCCTTCACAACCGAAACGGATTATTTTCTCAAAAATAACCCGTCCTTCCCGGACGAACCTCTGTAAAATTTTGGCATACACTGGAAGGCAGAGGTTTGCGCCTTTGCATATCTCGGACGCGCGTCCTCTTTCAGGGGCGCGCCATAAGCAAGAAAGGATTTTTACAAGTGGCAAGACAACTCTCCCAAGAATTCGCGGCTTGTTCCGACCAGCAGCTGCTTGACTGCATGAATGGGATGGACACACCCGTAACCTCCTGCGCCGCGGGCGCTGACGCGCTGGTGAGCGCCAACCTGATCGGCGGATGGCGCCGCTGCTGTTGCTGCTGCGAGGGCCCCACGGGGGCTACGGGCGCTACCGGCGCTACGGGGGCTACCGGGGACACGGGCGCAACCGGAGGCACCGGCGCTACGGGGGCAACCGGAGGCACGGGTGCTACCGGGGGCACGGGGGCTACCGGGGGCACGGGGGCTACCGGCGCTACGGGGGCTACCGGAGGCACGGGCGCTACCGGAGTCACGGGCGCTACCGGAGGCACAGGGGCAACCGGCGCTACGGGGGCTACTGGCGCTACGGGGGCTACTGGCGCTACAGGTGCTACGGGTGCCAGCGGTTCCGCCGCCCTGATTTACGCCGTCGGTCCCCAGACCGTCGCGCCCGGCGCGGCCGTCGCGTTCAACCAGATCCCCCAGCCCGTTCCCCTGCCCGCGTCGATCGCCTTCAGCGCGCCCAGCTCCATCCTGCTGGGCCAGGCCGGCGTCTACACCGTGCAATACTACGCCCAGCCGGAGAACTCGAACATTACCCTCGCCCTCTTCCTCAACGGCACGGAGGTTCCCGGTAGCCGCTATTCCTCCATCTCCTCGGCCAGCGCCTTCTACGGTCAGGGTATCGTCGTGGTGGGGACCGTGCCGTCCCTGCTCACACTGGTCAATGTCGATCCGGCCAGCAATGCCAACTTTGACGACGCCAGCCTGCCGAACACGGTCAGCGTGTCGGTGCTGGTCACCAAGCTCGCGTAACGCTTTGCGGTCAGGCAACAAGGGGCTCGTGGACGTGACCCGACGCGCTCCCGTCCGCAAAAAGAGGGGGAGAGAATCAATCGATTCTCTCCCCCTCTCGTCACGCCGTCCTATGCGTTGATTTCCGCCAGTATCTTGCCATGCAGCGTTTGCGCGTCATAGTCCACATTGCTCAGGATCGTAACGGACCGTTTTTTCTCCGGGTCATACGACGTCATAAAGTTCACGCCGGGGTCGCAGCCCTGAAAGGATGGAATGCCCCCGTCCAGCAGCCACAGCCCGTATCCGTAGCGGCCCTCTTTGACCTGCGGCGCAGTCATTTGCCGCACCAGCGCGGGGCCGATGAGCCGACCGCCCAGCAGCGCGTCCCAAAATGTCTCCACGTCGCCCGCGGTGGTAAACGCGCCGCCGGCGCCGCTTCCCTTGGCGTCCACACTGTAAATATTGGTACGCCAGCGCCCGTCGGCATCAAAAATATACGATAGCGCGCAGCCCGCCGGCAGCCTGTCCAGCTCGTAATAGCCGGTGTCGTCCATTCCGCAGGGGTCGAAAATCGTCTGCCGGAGATAGACGTCAAACGGCAGCCCGGCAAGTTCTTCGAGAATCAACCCCAGCACAACATAGCCCGTGTTGTTGTACTGAAATTTTTTGCCCCGGGGATACATCATTGGTTTGTCGATAAACAACGGGATCAGATCGGCGGAGCTTCGGATGCGGTAGTTGGGAAAATCCCGCCACAGTGCCTCGTAGTCCTGCATGACCGTCTCGTCAAAATAGTCGGGGATGCCCGATGTGTGGTTCAGCAGCTGCCGGACGGTGATGTCCGGATCAATTTGTCTCAGATCAAACCGCACGATATCGCCGAGCCGGCTGTCAAAGCCGAGCCGCCCTGTTTCGATCAGCCCCAAAACGGCGGTTGCCACAAAGACCTTGCCCGCCGAAGCCGTGGCAAATTTTGTGGCGAGTGTGTTTGGCACCTTGTTGGCGATGTCGGCGCAGCCGTACGCGCCCTCAAAAACGCGCGTCCCCGCCTGCCGGACAGAGATCACGCCGCTGAAGCCCGCGTCGATTACACGGTGCAAATCCATGCGCTTACCGCACCTCCCATTCGGGCAAATGATAGAACACATGCCCCCAGACCGGGCGCGGGTCGGCGATGCGGCCGCGCTGGGTCAGCATTTGCTGCCGCCGGAACAGCACCGGCGCGATGGGGCATTCGGCCTGCCACAGCTCCCAGAAGTCCAGCCAGGAGGTTTTTTGGTTATAGGTCATATCGGCCCGGGCGGCCGCCAGCGCCGCGTCGATCTCGGGGTTTTCATAGCCGCCGTAGCCCAGACTGCCGCCCTTTACAAACAGCGACGGGGAAAAATCGGCGGCCAGCGTGGCCTCGCCGTAATAGAGGTCAAATTCGCCGTCGCGCAGAGCTTTTTCAAAATTCGACCAGGATAGCGCGCGCACATTCACCGTCAGCCCGATCGACCGCAGCGCCTCGGCCACCTGCTCGGCGGCGGCGGCACGCTGGGGATTTTCCACATTGACGATGAAATCCAGCGTCAGCGGCTCAAACACCGCCCTGTTTTTCACATCCACAAAGCCGTCTCCGTCGTGATCGACATACCCGAGCGAGGAGAGCAGCGCCGCCGCGTCGGCCAGACTGTAGCCGGTTTCGGCGCGGTTTGCCTCGGGATAGAGGGGGGACACCGGCGGCAGCGGCAGCAGCGCCGGATCGGCCTGCGCGTCGAACAGCTCGGTGCAGAGGGCGGCGCGGTTGACGGCGGCCGAGACCATCCGCCGGGCGGCCGGGAGGGTCCACAGCGGGCGGGTCGTGTTAAACCCGATGTATTGGAAAATGGGGGTGGGATAGCCGAAGCTCTCAAACCCGGCTTGCGGCCGCACCGAGGACTCGTCCGCGCGGTCATAGGTCAGCACGGTGACGGCGCCGGTCTCAAAGCCGTACAGCAGCTCGTCGGAGGTGGTCACGGCCGAGAGCTCCCACCGGATGACCGGCAGGGGCTTCTTCCGCCACCAGCCGTCAAACGCCTGCAAATACGCGCCGTTTTCCGCGCGGATGACGGCGTAGGGTCCGGTGCCGTAATCCGAGCCGGCGGGGCTGGTCATCGGCACGGTCAGCAGGGCGGGCAGCCGCGGATTGGGCGTGCGCAACACAATCTCCACCGTGGCGTCGTCCACGGCGCGCACCGAGGCCACGTCGGCCAGCCGCCCGGCATAGAGAGAGCCGGGCAGCAGCGCTTTTTGGAGGTTGGCGGCCACAATGTGGGCGTCCAGCGCCGTGCCGTCGTGGAAAACGACGCCGCTCCGGACGGTAAACAGCCAGCTGAGATGGTCGGCGGTCGTATGGGACGAGCACAGAACCGGCGTCGGCTCAAAGGTTTCGTCCAGCACAAAAAGGCCCTCATAGAGCAGCGGAAAGAGGGACTGGTTGAGGCGTCCGTCGTCGCGCAGCGGATCAAGCGGGGTTTGCTCCTTCCACGGCAGGCTCATCAGGTCGTTTTTGGCGGGCCCCGAGGGCGGCGACGGCAGCGGCGACGGGCTGGGGCTGGTCAGCCCCGGGATCGCCCCGTCGGGCAGCTCGTCATAGAGCCACTGCTTAAAATTGCACGCGGACAAAAGCCCCGCCAGCAGCGCGGCCAAGACAAGCAGAGCAACGGTTCGGTTGTGTTTCATAGTCGTCTCGCGTTTCGTATTGGAGTGGAGAAAAATCCCCCGTACGTCCCCGCGTCCCTATCTGCTATCTGTTAATTGTTATCTATTATCTGTATCACGCTCGCCATGCTGCCCCGCCTCTTCCCCTGCCGCCGGTGGGAAAAATACCGTTCGGGACGACAGACGGTGCATTCGGAGGAGATCGAGACGTTTTCCACGCCGCAGCGCGACAGCCACAGGGCGTTGACCGCCTTGAGGTCGATGCGGAACCGCCCCGGCGACACCGGGATGACATGGGGCGAGGCCGACGCGCCCAGCGTCTCGCGCAGCGCCTCCGGCACGTCGGGATCGGTCTCGAAGCAGCACGCGCCGATGGACGGCCCGATGGCGCAGATGAGGTCGCAGGGCTTGGCTCCGTAGCACGCGGTCATGGCCTCGACGGTTTTTTTGACAATGCCCGAGGCGGTGCCGCGCCAGCCGGCATGCACCGCGCCGGCGACTTTTCGGATGGGATCGACCAGCAACACCGGCACGCAGTCGGCGGAAAGCACGGTCAGCGTCACGCCGGGGACATTGGTAATCAGCGCGTCGCACGGCTCGGGCGCGGGGCGCAGCAGCCCCTCGCCGCAGTTGGAGGCATCGACGGTGCGCACCGTGTCGCCATGCACCTGATTGGTGAACACGAGGCTGTCGGTCGTGACGCCGACGGCGGCGCAAAACCGGCGGTAATTTTCCAGAATGGTCTCGCGGGGATCCGCCCCGGCCTAGCCCAAATTGAGGGCGTCATACGGCGGGGCGCTGCCGCCGCCCAGCCGGGTGGAAAAGGCGTGCAGTACCAGCCCGCGCAGGGAATCGGCCTGTAAAAACAGCAGACCAGCCCGGTACATT
>JAVBOJ010000052.1:0-32657 GCA_031550755.1 Oscillospiraceae bacterium | reverse complement strand
ATTGGACAGCAAAAACCGCCGCGCCAGCGACCTCATGGGAGAAAACGCTAAATATTTTTCAAAATCATACGAAAACTTAGTATGATAGGTCAGCACGATGGGCGCACCTGTGCGCCGCCGGACAAGCCGCGCCAACAGCGCCGCCGAAAACGGGCTGTGAACGTGCAAAATATCGGGCGAAAAGTTGCAAATCTGGCGAAAAATGCGCAAATTCAGCGGCCACAAGGCGCGATAGGGAAGTTTTTTTCCCAAGGAGAACGACGCCGCCCGCAGCACCGGCGGCTCGACCGGATCCCGCACGCCGGGATAGGCCGGCGTCACGACCAGTCCGCGTCCGCCGACGGCGGGCAAACACTGCGCGTAACAGCGCGTGACGCTGGACACGCCGTCAATCACCGGCGGATAGGACTCGCTCAGGAGGCAGATGGAGAATTCCACATAAATACAGTCCGTTTCGCGTAAATTACAAGGGAAACCTGCCGCGGCAAGTCTCCTATGTAGTACGGCGGATGTATTTTTTTGAGAATCCATGAAAAACTATGCAGAGCCCTTGTTTGGACACCTTATTTTACACCATCCGGCCGGTTCTGTACAGAGCCAAGAAACAGGATTTCCACCCATTTTTCGGGGCGGTGGGGAAATTTCCCCGGGTTGGAAAAAGAATTGTTGACTTTGTCGGCGAATTTGGGTAGAATAAGGACGAATAACTGGGGGCATCTGTCGCCCTTTATTTGTCAATGGTATTTTTGATGGCCCAAGGGAACGCTGGGGAGGTTGTTGAGTTTGGCTTCCAAAAAAGAAAACCGCAAAATGGTGGATATGCTCGAACGCATGGGCATGATCCGCAAGGTGGACGAACTGGGGTTTGAAACCTACAACCGCGAGGGCGAGCGCCGTGACGGCGAGCGCGCTCCGCAGGCGGAGCCTGCCGCGCAGGCCCCGACACCGGTTACAACACAGGCTCCGGCGGCTCATGCCGCGCCCGTGACGCCCGTGGTTTCCGCGCCGGTACAGCCGCCTGTGTATACACCCGCGCCCGAACCCAAGCCGGCCTTCACCGCCGCGCCGGTGATCCCCGCGCCCGTCGCGCCGAAGCCCGAGCCGGTTTCCTATACGCCGCCCGTGATGGCGGTGCCCGCCGCGCGCCCGGCTCCGGTAACCCCGCCTGTTTCCTATACGCCGCCGGTCTATGCCGCGCAGGCGGAGCACGGTTATTCTTACGATAAGAAGGGAGCGGAAGTAAAGATCGAAAAGTCCTTCTGGGATGACACGCCCCCCTCCGGGCCGGACACCGACCGCTATATGGACATTGAGGAGCTCTATCAGTGCTTCGGGCTCCGTACCAGCGGCGTGGACACCGTATACCTCATCGAGGAATACATGAAAACCCTGCCCGATTCCTTGCCGGCCGAACTGCGCCGGTCTATTATCGTGCGCATTATGTCGGCCTCCGGCTTTGATTTCGACAAACTTCTCAACGACGGCATCGACCGCGTGTCGCGGCTCAATGAGTATGCCTCGGTGTTCGCGTCTCATACCGACGAAGTGGTCTCCCGTCAGAACGCGGAGATCGAATCTCTCGAGCGCCAGATTGCCCAGATTCAGGAGTCTATCTCTCAGCGGAAAAATTTACATAAAAAACAATTTCTCTCCATTGAGAACGAGGCGCAGCGCCTGAAAGAAGTGCTGGATTTTGTCACAAAATGACAAACATGCGGCAATAATCACCATTGGGGGTCTGATTATATTTCATGAAAAGTTATAAGATCACCCTCAAGGGGAAGGTGTCCATGTTGGTTTTGGCGGTGGCCGCGTCCATGCTGGTCATCTCCATTCTCACCGTCTGGTCCTCGGTGACCTCACGGCCGCCGGCTCCGTCGCCTTCTCCGTCGCCCGTGGTCTCCAAGGAGCCCATTCTGCCCTCCCATCTGGTCGTGCCCGATCCGCCGTCTCAGAGCGAGACCCCGCCGATGACCGAGTCGGTGCCCACCGAGCCCACCCTGCCGCTGGATTCGCCTCCCACCACGGGGCAGCCCACCGGCGCAGTCACTCCGGACACCACGCCCTCGTTCGGCGTGGTTCCTACGCCCGCCACCCCTACGCCGCCCGTGCCGTCGGCCCGGGCCTCGGTCCTGTTTGACACCGGCAAAAGCGTCCTCAAGTTGGCGGAAAAGAGCGCCCTGAACGACTTTTTGAGCGCGGCGGGCGACAGCTACCCCGACCTGATTATCGTCATCGAGGGGCACGCCTCCCCGTTGGAAACCGACGCCGCCGACAAAGCCCCCGATCTGGCTCTGGCGCGTGCCAAGGCGATTTCCGAGTATTTGCAGGCGCAGGGCGTTCCCTTTGACCGCATTCTACCGGTCGGCAGCCGTGACCGCAACGCCGACCCCGACCAGATGAGCGTCTGGCAGCGCGCTGACCTGTATTATATCGAATCGCATAATAAATAGGCTATTTTCGGATGATTCGGCGGGGCGGATGTGTTTCCGCCCCGATTTTATTCTAAATTTCAGGAGGATTCCCCTCATGATTTCGATTGCCCAGCGCCCCATGATTTTGCACAACGGCGAGTGGCTGGAGGCCGAGCAGGCCGCCGCGCGCGGCCTGTCCATCCGCCCCGGCGAGGGCTCCATCGCCTCCGAGATCTTGGCGGCGCACAATCTGTCCGACGATCCGGGGCGGCTCTCGCTGCGCTTTGACGCGCTGGCATCCCATGACATCACCTATGTCGGCATCGTGCAGACCGCACGGGCGTCGGGGCTGACCGCCTTTCCCGTGCCCTACGTCCTGACCAACTGCCACAACAGCTTGTGCGCCGTGGGCGGCACCATCAACGAGGACGACCATCTGTTCGGCCTTTCGGCGGCGGAAAAATACGGCGGCGAATTTGTGCCCGCCCATCTGGCGGTCATCCACCAATATATGCGCGAAAATTACGCCGCCTCGGGCAAAATGATTTTGGCCTCGGACAGCCACACCCGTTACGGCCCTTACGGTACGCTGGCCGTCGGCGAGGGCGGCCCCGAGCTTGTCAAGCAGCTGCTCTCCCGCCCGTACGAGCTGACGCCGCCGGACATCGTGGCGGTCTATCTGACCGGCACACCGCGGCCGGGCGTCGGGCCGCAGGACGTGGCGCTGGCTCTGATTGCCCATGTGTTCCCCGATGGGCTGGTCAAAAACAAGATTTTGGAGTTCATCGGCCCCGGCATTACCGGTTTGTCGATGGATTTCCGCAACGGCATCGACGTCATGACCACCGAAACCACCTGTCTGTCCAGCGTTTGGCGCACCGATGAGACCGTTCGCGCCCAGCTGGCGCTGTTTGGACGCGCGGATGATTACAAAGAGTTGTCGCCGGCGAACACCTCCTGTTATCACAGTCTCATCACGCTCGACCTGTCCCAGGTCGAGCCGATGATCGCCCTACCCTTCCACCCCAGCCGCGCATACGCCATCCGGGTTTTCAACCAAAACGCCGGCGACATGCTGCGCGATGTGGAATGGGAGGCCGCCCGGCAATGGGGCGTACCCGCGCCGCGGCTCACCGACAAGGTCAAAAACGGCAAGTTTTACGCCGATCAGGGCGTGGTGGTCGGCTGCGCCGGCGGCCTGTACGAAAACATTGTGGAAGTCCGCAACCGCTTGCGCGGCTACGATATCGGACGGAGCGGCTTTTCGCTGTCGGTCTATCCGGCCAGCGCCCCGATGCAGCTCGCCCTGACCAAAAACGGCGTCGCCGCCGACCTGATGGAAATGGGCGTCATCTGGCGCAGCGCCTTCTGCGGCCCCTGCTTCGGCGCCGGCGACGTGCCGGGGCATCTGGGCTTCTCCCTGCGCCACGCCACCCGCAACTTCCCCAACCGCGAGGGCAGCAAGCCGGGCGACGGGCAGATGTCCTTCGTCGCGCTGATGGACGCCCGGTCGATTGCCGCGACGGCGGCCATGGGCGGCGTGCTGACGGCGGCGACCGATTTGGTCTGTCACGAGAACGATTTGCCGGCCTATGCGCATGACGCGTCGCCGTATGAAAAACGGGTTTTCCGGGGTGTGGGCCGCCCGCAAACCGAGACCCCCCTGCACTTCGGCCCCAACATTGCCGACTGGCCGGTGATGATCCCCCTGCCGGACAATATTTCGCTCACGGTGGCCGCCGCCATCTACGATCCGGTCACGACGACCGACGAGCTGATCCCCTCGGGCGAGACGTCGTCGTATCGCTCCAACCCGATGAAGCTGGCGAGCTATACCTTGTCGCGCAAGGATCCGGCCTATGTCGGGCGGGCGAGGGAAATCTACGCCCGCGAGCTTGCGCGGCGCGAAGCCGACCCGCAGGGCGTCGGGTTGGGCAGTCTTGTGGCGGCGCTGAAGCCGGGCGACGGCTCGGCGCGCGAGCAGGCGGCCTCCTGCCAGCGGGTGTTGGGCGGACTGGCCAACATTGCCCGAGAATACGCCACCAAACGCTACCGCTCCAACCTCATCAACTGGGGCATGATCCCGTTTGTCTGGGAGGATCTGGAGCAGGAGCGGCCCCAGCCGGGCGACGTGTTTTATATTTCCGGCATCCGCCGCGCCCTCGAGGGCAATGATGCCGGCGTCGGCGCGATTTTGCAGCGCGGCGACACGCAGTTCCGCGTGACGCTGGGCTTTGGCGGCCTGACCCGCGAGGAGCGGGACATCATTTTGGCGGGCTGCCTCATCAATTATTACGCAAAGTAGGGTTATATTTTGCTTTGGCGCATTTTTTTCGTCATGCTGCGCATCGGCGCGCTGACCTTTGGGGGCGGCTACGCCATGATCCCCCAGATGTCGCGCGATTTTGTGGAAAAATACCGCTGGATCGAGCAGAAAGACATCGTCGATCTGTTCGCCGTGGCGCAATCGGCCCCCGGCATCATCGCCGTCAACGCCTCGATCCTCGTGGGCTATCGCATCGCCGGCGTCGCCGGCGCGCTGGTGGCGGCGCTGGGATGCATCCTGCCGTCCTTTGCCGTGCTGGTGGCCGTGACGCTGTTTTACCGCGCGTTTATTGAAAATCCCTATGTGTTGGGCGCGTTGCGCGGTCTGCGGGCCGCCGTCACGGGGCTTATGCTGCACGCCGTGGTGCGGCTGCGCGGCGACGCGGTCAACTCGGTGTTCAGCGTGATTTTATGCGTCGCGGCGCTGGCCGTGGCGGTTTTGTTCCCCTCGTTCGGGGTCATCTGGCTCATTTTGGCCGGCGGGCTGCTGGGTTTTCTGGTCAAACGCCCCTGGAAGGAGGGGACGCCCCGTGCCTGATCTGCTGGCGCTGTTTTGGCTCTGCCTGAAGGTCAGCCTGTTCACCTTCGGCGGCGGCGCGGCCGTCGTGCCGCTGATGCAGCAAACCCTTGTGACGGGCGGGTTTATGACCCTTCAGGAGTCGGTTGACCTCGTGGCCATCGCCCAGATGACGCCGGGGCCGTTTTCGATAAACGCCGCGACCTTCGCGGGCATGAAGCTCTTCGGTTTCGGGGGCGCGGTGGTCGCCACGCTGGGCGTTTCGCTGCCCAGCATCCTGCTAACCCTGCTGATCGCCCGGTTTTTCTTTTCGTTTCACAAAAAGCCCACCGTGCAGGCGGTTTTGTCCGGCATCCGCCCGGTGGTGCTGGCGCTGATCGCCTCGGCCGTCTGGGTCATCGCCCGGCAATCGCTGGTGTTGCCCGCGGGCGGGCTGGATTTACCGGCGATCGCCATCGCGCTGGCTGTATTTTTCGCCGCGTGGCGGCTGAAAGCCAACCCGGCGCTGCTGATGCTGGGCGCGGCGGCTGTGGGGACATTATTTTTACGACCATAAAGGAGACGCTATGCAACAAGAACAAACCCCGGCCATTTTGGCCGGTCTGAGTAGCCCCGCGCTCTCGCGCGAGGAGACCTCCACCGACGAAAGCCTCGCCGAGCTGGCGCTGCTGCTGGAAACGGCGGGCGGTGTCGCCGTGGGTAGCGTCCTCCAGCGGCGCGACAGCCCCGACCCGCGCCTGTTTGTCGGCTCGGGCAAGGCCGAGGAAATCGGCGCACTGGCCAAGGCCAACGACGCCAAACTGGTGGTCTTTGACAACGAGCTTTCCCCGTCACAGCTGAAAAATCTGGAGGACGCGCTGGACATGCGCGTGCTCGACCGTCCGGGGCTCATTCTGGACATCTTCGCCGGACGCGCCCGCACCCGCGAGGGGCGTCTGCAGGTGGAGCTGGCGCAGCTGGAGTATCTGCTCCCCCGACTGACCGGCCGGGGCATAGAAATGTCGCGGCAGGGCTCGGGCGTGGGCACCCACCGCGGCCCCGGCGAAACCAAGCTGGAAAACGACCGGCGGCACATCCGCAACCGCATTGCCCGCCTACGCGCCGAGCTGTCCGAGGTGCGCCGTCACCGCGCCGAGGAGCGCCGGGGACGCGCCCGCACCGGCCTGCCGAGCGCCACCCTCATCGGCTACACAAACGCCGGAAAGTCCTCCCTGCTGGGCGCTTTGGCCGACGGAGACGTCGTCGGGCAGGATCGCCTGTTTGACACGCTCGACCCCACCACCCGCGTGATGTCGGTGGACGAGGGGCTGTCGATTTTGCTGACCGACACGGTGGGCTTCATCCGCAAGCTGCCGCATCAGCTCGTGGAGGCCTTCAAGGCCACGCTGGAGGAGCTGGCGCTGTCCGACTTACTGCTACACGTGATTGACGCCTCGTCGCCCAACTGGGAGGAGCAGGCTGCCGTGGTCGATCGGCTGGTCGAGGCCGTCGGTGCGCAGCAGGTGCCCTGTCTGCGGGTGTTCAATAAATGGGACAAAGTGGAAGACGAGCCGGCGGGTGCCGGACTGCTGCGGGTATCGGCCAAAACCGGCGCGGGGCTTCCTCTGCTGCGTGCCGCCATCAGCCGGGAGCTGGATCTCGGCCGAGCGGTCAATCTGCTGCTGCCCTATGACGCGGCGGGTTTGCTGGACACCCTGCACGCCAACGCGCGGGTGCACAACGCCGACTATACGCCGGAGGGCATCGCCGTCCGCGCGACGGTGCCGGCGGCGCTGCTGCCTCGGCTGCTGTCCTACGTTCAATAAAAACCACCCGTCTGGGCAAAATAACCCCGGGGTGATCTTGTTTTGTCCTTGAAAAAAGTCCCGGTTTTGCTTATAATTTTATTCTGCCTGTCCGGCTGCGGCGCGCCGGAGGAGATTCTTTTGCCGGAGCCGCCGCCGCTGGCCGCGCCACCCTCCGCCGCCGATATCCCCACGCCCGCAACGGTTTCCCCCTCTCTGTCCGTCAGCACACCCAGACCATCCCCGCGCGTCATACGGTTTGAGACGCCATTGCTCAACTCGTCCGAGGCACGCACAGGCAACATCCGTTTGGTCGCGCAAAAGCTCAACGGGCTGATCCTTCCGGCCGGCGGAGATTTCTCCTTCAACCGCGAGGTCGGCCCGCGCACCATGAAAAAGGGCTACCGCAAAGCGACGGTTTATGTCAATGGCGAAAAAGTGCAGGAAATCGGCGGCGGCATCTGCCAAGTGTCCACCACGCTCTACAACGCCGCTGTCTCAGCCGGATTCGAGATCACGGAACGCCATGAACACCAAAAGCAGGTGCCGTACGCGGCGGAGGGCAAGGACGCCTCTGTTTATTATGGTAAACTGGATTTGAAGTTTTCAAACAACACCGGTTCCGACTACACGCTCTTTTGCGCCGTGCAAAACAAAGCCGTGGTGGTCGAGCTGAGGGAAAAATTGTAAACATTGATGGAGGAAGACGATTATGCTCAAAGTGGATACCAAAAGCGTCGTTTCTTACGCCTCGCAGGCCGAGCTGGAGGCCTTCGCGCCGGCGCTTTCGGCGGCGCAGGACGCGTTGGCCGGCGGCACCGGCAAGGGCGCAGATTATATCGGCTGGCTGGGTCTGCCGGAGACATACGACCGGGAGGAATACGCCCGCGTCAAGGTCGCCGCCGCCAAAATCCGGAAGGATTCTCAGGTTTTGGTTGTCGTCGGCATCGGCGGATCCTATCTCGGCGCACGAGCCGTGGTGGAATGCCTGCGCTCGCCCAACTACAATCTGAAGAAAAAAGAAACGCCCGACCTGTTTTTCGTCGGCAACAACCTCAGCCCCGCCTATATGCGCGAGGTGGTTGAACTGATCGGCGACCGCGATTTTTCGGTCAATGTGATCTCCAAGTCGGGCACGACCACCGAGCCGGCGGTCGCGTTCCGGCTGTTTAAGAAACTATTGGAGGACAAATACGGCAAAAACGGCACCAAGGGCCGCATTTACGCCACCACCGACCGGGTGCGCGGGGCTCTCAAGGGGCTGTGTGACAAGGAGGGCTATGAGACCTTCGTCATCCCCGACGACATCGGCGGGCGGTATTCGGTGCTGACCCCGGTGGGGCTGCTGCCGATTGCCGTCACCGGCATCGATACCGACGCGCTGCTCTCCGGTGCGCAGGAGGCCTGCCGCGCCCTGCGCGAGAAGAGCTTCCGCAATCCGGCGTGGCAGTACGCCGCGGCGCGCAACCTGCTGTACAACAAGGGCAAGACCACCGAGGTGCTGGCCTTTTACGAGCCAAACTTCCGTTTCATCGGTGAGTGGTGGAAGCAGCTTTACGGCGAGAGCGAGGGCAAGGACGGCAAGGGGCTCTTCCCGGCCAGCCTCGAGTTGACCGCCGACCTGCATTCCATGGGGCAGTACATGCAGGAGGGCTTGCGCAACCTGCTGGAGACCGTGCTTGTGGTCGAGACGCCGGCCTGCGACATCACGCTGGAGGCGGATGTTGAAAATGTGGACGGGCTTAACTTTTTGGCCGGAAACACCCTTTCTTCCATCAATGAAAAGGCGTTTTTAGGCACCTATCTTGCCCATGTGGACGGCGGTGTGCCCAACATCGTACTGCGCCTGCCCAAGCTCGACGAGGCGCATCTCGGCTATCTGCTGTATTTTTTCGAGCTGGCCTGCGGCCTGTCGGGCTATCTGCTGGGCGTCAACCCATTTGACCAACCGGGCGTGGAGGCTTACAAGCAGAATATGTTCGCGCTGCTCGGCAAGCCCGGGTTTGAAGCGCGCCGCGCCGAGCTGGAAGCCCGGCTGTGAACGGTTTGTGAAGTTTCACTAAAAACGGTTGCGAAAAAACCGTTTGTATGGTAGGATCATCATAGAACCTATCCAAATTTTGAAAAGGGGTTGGTTGTCATGGTTAAGCTGATTATGGGTCTCAAGGGTTCCGGCAAAACCAAGCAAATGATCGAGCTTGTCAACGCCGCCATTGACCACGAAGCGGGACTCGCGGTCCTGATCGAACGGGGAAACAAGCTGACTTTTGATATACATCACGGCGCGCGGTTGGTCGATTCCACCGAGTATACCCTGCAAAGCGCCGCCATGCTGCGCGGGTTTATCTCCGGCCTGTACGCCGGCAATTTCGACATTTCGCATATTTTTATCGACAGCCTGTACAAAGTCCTCGGCTCGGACGATTTGCAGGAGGCCGAAGCGTTGCTCTCCTGGATGGAGGAGTTCGGCCGGCGCAACAGCGTGAAGTTCACGGTCACCATCAGCGCCGACGCGGCCACCGCCACCGAAAAAATGCGGGCGTATATAGCGTAGTTACGAGATATAATCAAGAAGGTTTGAGATGAATATCTCAAACCTTCTTTGCATAGAAAACGCATATTTTCGGCTATTCAGCCCGGAAAATACACGTCCTGCGCGTTATACAGCTTCGCATACACGCCATTCATCTCGTACAGCTGTTCGTGGGTTCCCTGCTCCGCGATGCCGTTGTCGGTCAACACGATGATACGGTCGGCGTTTTTCACGGTACTGAGTCTGTGGGCGATGATAAAGGCCGTGCGTCCCTGTAACAGTGTTTTCAGGCCTTCCATCACGGCGTTTTCGCTTTCATAGTCCAAAGAGCTGGTTGCTTCGTCGAAAATAAGAATCGGCGAATCCTTGAGAAACGCCCGGGCAATGCTGAGCCGCTGCTGCTGTCCGCCGGACAGCTTTACGCCCCGTTGACCGATATCGGTATCATATCCATGGGGCAATTGCATAATAAACGCGTGGGCGTTGGCCTTTTGAGCCGCCTCCATCACGTCCTCCCTTGTCGCTCCCGGTTTGCCGTATCGTATGTTGTCCATTACGGTGCCGGAAAAGAGAAATGTCTCCTGTCTGACAACGCCGATTTGCTGACGGAGCGAATGCTGCGTAACCCGTCGGATATCTGTCCCGTCAATAGACACCGTGCCCTCGCTCACATCGTAAAATCGGGAAATTAGCGCGCACAAGGTGGATTTTCCGATGCCGGAGCGACCCACTATGGCCACGCTTTCACCCGCCCGGACGTGAAAATTTATATTGCGCAGGATATATTCCTGCTCTTCTCTATATCGGAACGTCACATTCTCGAATGTCACATGTCCCTCAGACACAGAAAGGTCAACGGCATTTTCCGCGTCGCAGACCGTGGGGCGCGTATCCATGATTTCCCTGAAGCGGGTATACCCCGAAAAGCCCTGCTGGTAAAAAGGAATCACGGACGCCAGCGCGGGAATCGGCCCGGTAAGATAGGCGGCGTACAGGATGAACAGCAGTAGATTGGCAAGGTCAAGGGAACCTCTTAGAATCCACAGCCCTCCGGCTACGGCGATGATTGCCGTGATGAGCGGCGTGAACAAATGCTCAATCGCCGAATAGAGCAGGGCTTCGCTTTTGTATATCCCGGCTCTGTTTGCGTAATACCGGGTATTGGCGGCGGCAAATTTTTTGATTTCCGCTTCCTCGTTGGCAAACGCCTTTACAACGCGTATGCCCGATAGGCTGTCCTGCACGGTGGCGTTGATGTCCGCTATGTGTGCCCGGTTTAGCGCGTAGGCTGTTTGCAGTTTTCTGTAAAAAACAAATGAATATATCGCAATTACGGGCAGAATCGCAAAGACCATCAGGGCGAGTTTCCAGTTGACACAAAGCAGGATCACCACCGAACCGACCGTCTGTACGACATTGATCAGGATCGTTTCCGGTACATGGTGATATACCTCGGCAAGATTGAGCAGGTCGTTCGTCAGGCGGGAGGTAAGCTCTCCGGTATTTTTATTGTCGTAAAATGAAAACGAAAGCGTTTGATACTGCTCGAAAAGCTCTTTTCGTAAATCCCGCTCAATTTTCGCGCCCATGTCGTGCCCCTTGTAGTCGTAAAAGAATCCGAAGCCGGTCTTGGCGAGGATGATGACCATCATCAAAGCGCCCATGCAGACAATCTGCGGCAGGGCATTGGCCGCTGTCCCCGACTGCAAAATATCGCTTGTGATGTATCTCACGCACAGGGGCAGTACAAGCCCAAGCGCCGCAACCATGACGGCGGAAAGAAGGTCGGCGGCGAGGAGCTTTTTATACGGTTTGTAATACGACAGGAATTGTTTGATTTTTTCAGCTTTTTTCAGTGACATAGAATCCTCCCATTATTTAGGAGGGTTACAGACTCGTCACCCTCCTGGATTTGCTTCCGATTCTTGTCTTTTTCATGCGTGACACTCCTTCAATTTTAATTTTTATCATATCGCGGATTTTTCCGCGTTATAATACAAATGCATGCACTCTGCTCAGGAAGGCGCGTTTTTCTTACCCCATCGCCGCGTCCAGCGCCGCCTTGTAGGTATCATACTTGTTGGCGCCGGCATAATATTGTACAATCACGCCGTCGGCGTCCAGCACAAAGGTCTGGGGAATGAACTCCACCGAGTAGGTACCGAAGCTCCAGCCGTCCAGATACCCGACCGGAAAGGAATACCCCTTGTCCGCCGCCAGGTCGGCTGTGGCCTCTTTCCCGTCGTCCATGTCGATGACCACCATGGCGATCTCGTCGCCGTATTCGGCATACAGCCGGTCAAGATCCGGCATCTCAGCAACGCAGGGCCCGCACCAGGTGGTAAACAGATTGATAAGCACCGGTTTGCCCAGCTGCTCCGACAACACAAATTCCCCGCCGTCTATCAGCGGCACGGTAAAATCCGGCAGAGTCTGCCCCTTGTCATACCCCTCCGTACGATCCGATAAGCCGGACGGCGGGGAGGGACTGGGCGACGCCGACGGCGCGGACGCGGCGCAGCCGCTCAGGCACAGCAAAAAAAGCACGAACACACAGATTCTGCGCATCAAAACACCTCATTTTTCCTCCCTATGTTATCGTTTATGGAACAGATTGTCAACCGTCGATTCGGCAGTTGACGCGGGGCGAATTTTGTCATAATATAGAGGCATAATGCTATACAGAGTGGGATGACGTCATGACAATGCAACTACAGGATCTTTCGGAGGTACAGCTGACCGATCTGCTGGAAAGCCTCCGCCATTGGACAAAAAACGGGACGGAGGCAAACTGGCGTCTGGCCGCGCGGGTGGTCAACCGGTTGCACGGCCTGTCCCTCACCACGGCCGACTACCGCAGGCTCTGGAAAGAGGCTGCGTGTGAGGAGCAATTGGAACGGTAATATCACGAACAAAAACGACCGAAGGCCGCGAAATAGTCGCAGCCTTCGGTCGTTTTTGCGATTGCCAGATCACTTGCAGCAATCTTCTCTCACGCTTCGGTAGTCCTCGAAATTGCCGCAAACGGGCGGGAAGAACTCATCCACAGGGAATTTGATGCGGCTGAACAGCTCGCAGGGGCTGTCGTCGGTCGAGCCGATGCACTCTTTTTCGGGAACGCAGAAATCGTAGCAGGGGATGACAAGCTGGGTGTCGCGCTCCAGACGAATGATGGAAAACTGTCCCAGGGTGCAGAAAATACGCTTTTCATCACCGGACAGTACCAGTTCATCGTCAAAGCACTGGCAGATGCAGGGCGGCAGCTCGGAGAGATCCATGTCTATGCCGCGGCACTTGTGGTTGCAAGTCTCCACCAGTTTGACGTTGAGGCAGATGGGATCGACCACTTCCACCACCGCGGTGGGCAGATTGGCCGCGCGCATGACCTGTTCGTCGGTCGTTCCGAGCGATGTCTTGGAGCTGAAAATCTTGGCGTTTCCTTCGCTGCCAAACAGGATGACACGTTTGTCGAAGGTGCAGAGGCCGGTGACTTCGGTGGGTTTGCCCACGCCGGTGAACGCGTCGGCGACGATGCGGTAGAAGTACTTCACATCGACGGTGTAAAAACCGCGATTGAACGGTACGCTTTCCACATCAATGTAGACCCAAAGAAGCTCCGCGCGGCGGCATTTGACGTTGATGGCTTTGTCAATGATGCACTGGCTGCGGCGGGTGGGAAACACACGCATATCTTCCAGACAGTCCTTATCACGACAAGCGTCATAAATTTTCTTGGTGTGAATGCAAACGGCTTCCTTGAACTTGTGATCCTCGACCACGGGGCCTACCGGGCCTGAAAGACCGGATTGAACCTTTTCAGGCATTGCAAGATTACCTCCCTATCTTGATTTGAAAGCTGATAAACCGCCTTCAATATCATGGTATGCCTGTTGTTTTCAAGGGTGAAAAGGGCAAAACCGCGGCGGAGCGCGATCCTTTTATTTTTGGAAAGAAACGGGGAAATTCCGAGGAGGGAGCGGAAAAGCACAAAAAAAGTGACGTCATTTTTATATCCCGGCTTTTTCGGCAGACCTGTGAAAGTTGTCTTTGGGAGTCCGTCTTCGGTGGACATATCCAAGCGGGACACGTCATATGTTGTACAGAAAAAGGAGGGACATTTCATGAAGAGATTCCTGTGCGTCCTGCTTGTTTTGGCGCTGCTCCCCCTGGCGGCGATCCCCGCGCTGGCGGCTCCCGTGATGCCGGATACCTCCGCCCCGTCCGTATTGCTGATGGAAAAGGAAACCGGCAAGATCCTCTACGAAAAAGAGGCCGACAAAAAGCTGACGCCGGCCAGCGTAACCAAAATCATGACCCTGCTGTTGGTTATGGAGGCGCTGGAGCGCGGCAGTCTGCGGCTGGATGAGCAGGTCACCGTCTCCCGCAACGCCCAAGGCATGGGCGGATCGCAGGTGTATTTGGCCGAGGGCGAGAAATACACCGTCAACGAGCTCATCAAGGCGGCGGCCATTGCCTCGGGCAATGACGCGGCGGTGGCTCTGGCCGAGCATTTGGCCGGCAGTGAGGAGACCTTTGTGGGCCGCATGAATGAGCGAGCGGTGGAGCTGGGCATGACAAACACCACCTTTTTGGACTGCACCGGGCTGTCGGATGCCGGACATCTGACCACCGCGCGGGATATTGCCATTATGTCGCGGCAAATGATGCTCTATCACCCCGCCATCAAGGAATACACGACCATCTGGCGGGATACCCTGCGAAACGGTACGTTTGGACTGGACAATACCAACCGGCTCATCCGGTTTTATGACGGCGCCACCGGACTCAAAACCGGTTCGACCTCCACCGCGAAGTTTTGCGTGTCCGCCACCGCCGAGCGCGACGGCATGGAGCTGATCGCCGTCATCATGGCGGCAGATTCCTCCGACAAGCGCTGGGACGACGCCCGCACCCTGCTGGATTACGGCTTTGCCAACTACAAGCTAATGGCCTCCTATCCCGAGGAGGTCATGCTGCCGGTGCCGGTTATCTTGGGGGTCAAGGACGAGGTGCAGCCGGAGCTGCTGGACAGCAGACGCATTTTGGTGGAGAAAACGTTGGCGAATAGCTTGGTCAAGGAAACCACGCTGGCCGAGAATGTCCACGCGCCGGTGGAAAAGGGCCAGACGCTGGGCGAGCTGACCATCAAGGCCGGCGACGAGGTGCTGGCCAATGTGCCCATCGTGGCGTCCGAGGCCGTTGCCAAGCTGACCTTCTGGCAGATTTTGGGGCAAATGTTCGGGGTGTTGTTTGTAAAATAAACAGAAGCGGCGGGTGCTGATGATCGCATTCGCGATGCTGGTGCCGGCGATACGAGACGACAAAAAAATAAACCGCCCCTCAGTCAAGGATGGCGGTTTATTTTTTGAGTAAATACATCGATTTCTTGGGCGAACCGTTCGAAACGGCCTACCCTCTGCCACCAGTGTACAGCAATCTATCCCTTTTGTCAGGCCGCCCCGCCGGGGCGGCCTTTGTGTTTTTGTCTCCCGGGTTCAATATTCACGAGACGCCGAAAAAGTGCTTGATCGCGTCCCACCATTCCAGACATTTGAACTTGATCTCATACCCCTCGGTTTCGCCGGTGACAAGGGAAACCTGTCCGTCGGTGAGGCCGGCCTCGCGCAGGGTGTCCTTTGTCTGCGCACCCGACGCGGCCAGGCACAGCGGCGGGAACACCACGCACCACCAGTTTTGTCCTCCGCCGTCGCCGATGACGACGCGCAGCGCCTCATACCGGCCGGCCGGCAACGCAAAATCGGTGTATGTTTTTGTGGGAAAGGCGGTCTGCGCCAGCTCGGCGCTGGCGGCGTAAAGATACCCGGCCTGCCGGATGGTCTCCTCGGCGACCCGCTCGACCTCGGGCAGCGCCGCGCACAAAATCTCCTCGGCGCGCACCCTGTCCGAAACGCCGTACAACAGCGGCGTCGTCCACTCCAAAATAGCGTCGCGCACCACGAGCTTGAGCGCCTGATCCTCCGGGCTGTCCGAATTGGCCAGCACATGCAGCCGCAAAACGCTGTCGGCGAGCGCCTCCTGTTCATGCTCCAAAAAACTTCCCGTAAGTACCGACAGCACGAGCGCCAGCGCCAGCGCGATTTCCCAAGGCTTGCATTTGAATTTCATGTGATCCCGTTCCTTTCTTCCGAATGCTTTCATTCTGGACAGAAATGGGATCGGTTATACAATTTTTATGGTTTATGCGGTAAAATTCTTTCCTGCATCAGCGCGAGAAACCGCTGCACCTCCGAGGTGACAAACTGGATCCGGGCGCGCTCGGTTTCGATGCACAGGCCGGTCACCCGCCCGGCGATCACGCCGCATTCGGCCTTTTTGACCGTGCGCAGCGGAAAGACCTCCCGGCGCTGCTCGTTGTCCTCAAAGGTGACAAAGATAAGCTCCTCGGCGGTCAGCCCCAAAAAACCGTTTTCCACCAAGTATCCGTCGCGGTTTTCGGTGTATCGGTTGGCCATGTCGAACAGCAGCAGATTGTTTTCCAGGTCCCGGCGGATGGGCGTATATTTCCGGGTGCGCAGCCGTATGTAAATGCTCATGGCCATGGTACAGGCGGCACCGAAGAACAGCCCGATTCCCAGCGCGGTGGGCAGCGGCAAAAACAACGCGTTGACCAGAAAAAACGCGGCACCCAAAAAAAGCCCGGCACCCGCGGCGGGTCTGCGATGCTCCATGATGATCCCCCCTTCTAACTGAATTGTATCATGTTTTTTTCAAAATGTCACTGAATTGATATTTTTTTGTTGTCGCTTTTCCGCCCTATTTTGCTTATAATGACAATAGAAAAATGGGGGGAAGGGATTTTTATGCGTTCGTTCGGACAAAAATTTTGGGCGGTGATCAAAGAAAACCCGGTGCTTTGGTCTGTGGCCGCCTTTATGCTGCTGGCCGTCGGCACCGTCGCGCTGGTGCTGGCTCTGTCTCCCGTCGCGCCGGGTATCGTACAGACCTCCCCGCCGCCAATCATTTCCTCTGCGCCCTCTCCCTCGCCGGGTGAATCGCCGGTCTCCATTCTGTCGGTGGAGACGGTCGGCAAGCAGACCGGGCGCGGCATCGCGCAGGACACCGCGTTTCTCATCAAAACCGACCGGGAGCTGCCCGAGGAGCAGCTGGGGGCCGGCTTTACGCTGGAGCCCGCCGTGGAGTTTTCCGTTGTCAAAACCGCGCCGACCTCCTATACCCTGACGCCGGCCACCCTTCTGCCGCAAGACACGGTGGTGCGGCTGACCTACAACGGCGGCAACGAGGACACCTACCGCTGGGCCTTCCAGACCGGCGGCGAATTCCGCGTCATCAGCGTCCTGCCGGCGGACATGGGGCAATACGTCCCGGTGGAAACCGGTATCGAGATCACCTTTTCCCATGCGGATTTCGAGCTGGACGCGCTGGAACAATACTTCTCGATCGAACCGGCCGTTGCCGGCTCCTTTGAAAAATACGGCGCGACCGCCGTCTTTGTGCCCCATCGCGCGCTGAACTACGAAGCGGGCTATGCCGTGACCCTCAAGGCCGGCTTCTCCGCGCGCACCGGCGAAAAAACCGCCGCGGACACCGTCTTCCGCTTCCGTACGCAGGAGGTCTGGCGCAGCAGCTGGTGTTATTTCACCGGCAATGTGTCGGAGACCTTCCTGCCGGACGATCCGGCTCTCTTGGAGCTCTACGCCTCGAAGGAATACCTGTCCCGCTCCTTCGCGGTGAAGCTCTACGCCTATCCCAACACCGAAACCGCCGTGCAGACCCTTGAGGCCTATGCCGCGCAGGAGAGCTGGGCGGGCGACTATCTCTTCCCCACCGCATCGCTGTCGCTGGTGTCTGACACCACCCAACCCCTTCTGGGGGAGGGCGAAAACAGCGGCTACTACTGGACGGCGTATTATCTGACCCTGCCGGACGGGCTGGCCGAGGGTGTCTATCTGGCCGATGTCCGCGCCGACGGCCCGGAAGGCCCGGTGCATCTGCAAAAAATCGTCCAGATTAGCTCCCTGTCGGTCTTTGCGGTCAATCTGTCCCGCGAATCGGCCTTTTTTGTCAATGACACAACCACCGGCACCGCGCTGCCGGGCGCTACAATCTCGCTTTCCTGGGACGACCGGCGGCAAACCGCCGTCACCGCCGCCGACGGCACCGTCATTGTGGAAACCGGCGCGGATTCCTACACCGACGGCGTGTTGACCATCCGCAGCGGCGACCGCGCCTATGTCGATCTCTATTCGCTGGCGCGCACCGACCCGCAGGATCTGTCGCATCTGTATTATACCTATGTATACACCGACCGCGCGGCCTATCTCTCCAGCGACACCGTGCGGGTCTGGGGCGTGGTGCGTCCGCGTGAAAAAGGCGGGGCGGTTCCGCCCAACCTCACCCTGACGCTGGGCTATTCCGAAGAAAACCGCATTGTCCAGCCGGTCACGCCGGGCGCGGACGGCTCGTTTTCCGCCGCGTTTTCCTTTGAACACCGGGTGGAGGGCTATGTGCCGCTGACTCTCAAGTCCAACGGCGAGGATCTGTTTTACTCCTATGTCAATATCTGCGATTATGTGAAGCCCGCCTATCAGGTTTCGGTCAGCGTGCCCGATTTCGCCTTTTTAAACGACAGCGTGACCGCCGACGTGCAGGTTTCGTATTTTGACGGTGCGCCCGGCGCCGGCATCCCCTTTACGCTCTACAGCGGCGACATCATCGGGCAGGGCGAGCTGTCCGCCAACACAAACACCGCCGGCAAGGCCTCCTTCCATTTTCGCATCACCGACGCGGACACCTGGCGTCCGCGCTACGTCAGCCTGCATTTTTCCAACTCCGGCATTGAAAACGAGGTGCAGTCCCAATACGGCGGACTGTATTACCTGCCGCGCGACACCATGATGACCGCCAAAACCCTCTCGGACGACACCGTCGAGGTGCGGGTCAACCGGGTCACCACCGCCAACATCACGGATCGGGCCGATCTGTCCTATGAATACGAGGATCTTCTGCGCGGCGCGGCGGCCGATATTCCCGTCACGGCGCAGCTCTGGCGGGTCTATTATGAGGAGGTGGAAACCGGCACGCGCTATGACTTCCTGCAAAAAAAGAACGTCACCACCTACCGCTATGACCACCACGAGGAAATTTTGGGCATCTATGACGCCACCGCCCAAAACGGCGTATGTGTGTTTGACGGTCTGCCGACCGGCGAGGAAAACAGCTATTATTATATCGAGCTCTCCTGTCAGGACAGCCGCGGAAAGCCTGTCGCCGAACGGTTTTCGGTCAATGCCGAGATGTATGGCTACTATGACAGCGACCGGCACTATTATACGCTGGAGACGCCCGGCTACCGCTTCGCCGAGGACGAGACTCTCCCCTTCCAGCTTTGCGACAACAGCGTGCCGGTGACCGAGGGACGCATTTTCTACACCCTCAGCCGCTCCGAATTCATTAGGACCGAGACGGTCTCCCGCACCGATCCGTCCATCGCCTTCCCGGCCGAGATGATCCCCAACGTCCGGCTGTGCGGTGCGTATTTCGACGGGCGGCACGTCTATCCCATCGAGGGGAAAAATCTCTACTTCGACCCGGCGGTTCGTGCGCTCACCGTGACGGTGGAGGCCGACAAGCCCTCTTACGGCCCCGGCGAAAAGGCCCGTGTGACCGTGACGGTCAAGGATCAGGCCGGCCGCGCCCTGCCGGACGCCGCCGTGTCGCTGAGCGTGGTGGATGAGGCGGCGTTCGCCGTCGCCGAGCAGTGGGTCGATCCGCTGGCCGAGCTGTACCGCGCACTGCCGACCGATTTTGTCGAGCTTTATTCGTCCCATACCCAGCACGGCGGAACCGGAACGGGCGGTGCCGAGGGCGGCGAGGGCGGGGAGGACAACTCCCTGCGGCAGGATTTCCGCGACACCGCCGCGTTTTTGACCGCCGCCACCGACAGCCAGGGGCGGGCCTCCTTCACCTTCGACCTGCCCGACAATCTCACGACCTGGCGGCTGACCGCCCAGGCGATCGGCGAGGACACGACCGCCGGCGACACCCGGGGCAGTCTGGTCGTCACCCGCCCGTTTTTTGTCCTGCCCATCGCGCTGGCGTCCTATGTGGACGGTGACGACATCACCGTCTCGGCCCGCGCCGTCGGGGCAAGCGACGCCCAGCTCTCCGCTCAGCTAACCGGCGAAGGCTTTGACAAGACCCTGACCGGCTCCTCCGGCGGCGCGTTTGCCTTCGGCAAGCTGCCGGCCGGCGAGTATACCCTGACCCTCACCGCCCAAAGCGGCCAGCAGCGGGACAGTATCCAACAGCCGCTGACCGTCGTGTCCAGCGCGCTGGAGACTGCCGTTTCGCGCTCGTTTGATCTGGCCGGCGGCCTGCCGATCCAGCCGGTGCGCTATCCGGTCACGCTGAGCTTTTACAACACCGAATACAAAACCTACGGCGCGGCGCTGTCCTATCTCTGCCAAGCCGCGGGCGACCGCGCCGATACCCGCGTGGGACGCGCCGCCGCCGCCCGGCTGCTGGAGCTCGACGAGAATATCTATCTGTCCGACGGGCTGGAGGATCTCGCCCAGGGAGGAATTTCCCTCCTGTCTTACGCGCAGAACGACCCCGAGCTGACCGCGCTCGTTTGCGCGGCGTCGCCCGAGGTGGTCTCCAAAACCCGCGCGGCGGAATATCTGCGGGACATTTTGGCCGACCGCTCATCCACCGCCGGGCAGGTGAGCGCCGCCTATCTGGGGCTGGCCGCGCTGAGCGAGCCGGTTCTGCTGGACATCCGCGACCTGCTGAACGACCCGCAGGGGCTCATTTTGGCCGACAAGCTGCGCCTCACGGCGGGGCTCGCGCTGCTGGGCGACTATGACGGCGCGCGGACATGGTATGACACGTTGGTCTCCCCGCTGCTCACCTCGGAGCAGCGCCCGCTGACCGGCTCGCGCTGGCAATATCTGACCGGTGCGGATCTGGAAACCCAACTGGCGCATACCGCCACGGCGCTTTTGACCGCGTCCGTCCTGTCCCTGCCCGAGGCCGACCGCATGGCCGCATTTTTGATGGAAAACCCGTCGGCCCTGCGCTCCCCGGCGCTGGAGCTGACGGTGTATGTCACCCGCTTCACGCCCAAAAGCCCGCAGGGCGCGACGTTCTCCTACAAGCTCGACGGACGGCTGGTGAACGTAAACCTCGCCAAAACCCGCATGACCACCCTGTCCTTCGGCCGTGAGCAGCTGGACGCCGCCGACTTCACAGTCACCTCTGGCGCTGTCACCTGCACGGCGTATTACATCGGCGACGCCACCCAATGGACGGGAGCGCCCACCCTGACCGTGTTCAAATCGGTTGCGCCGGTGTCCGGTGGATTTTCCGCCGGCGGACTGCTCAAGGTCACCCTGACCCCCGTGCTGACCTCCGACCTGCCGGCCGGACTGTATACGCTGGAGGACGCCATCCCGTCGGGCGCGCGCTTCGTCGGCGCCGACCCGCAGCACAGCGTCTCCCGCAGCGGCCAGCGCGTCTCAACCCATCTGTATTTCAATCCCAAGAGCGGGACGCCGGTCGAGCCGGTCGTCTATTACATCCGTTGCGTCACGCCGGGGCAGTATGTGCAGGAGGGCGCGATTTTGCATTCGCAGACCGGCCTGTGGGGCAAGGCGGAGGACTCCACACTTGTCATCGAGCCATGAGCGCCAATGCTTGGCGGTTTTTCACCCGCGGCGCAGCGGTCTGTCTCGCGGTTTCGCTGGGCGTATGCTTGCTGACGCATCCGCCGGAAACAGCGCCGCCGGCGCGGCCCGCGCTCCCTTCCGCGCACGCGATTCCCTGTGATTTTTACGACAAGGACGGCTTCACTGGAGCCGTCCTTTCCGCGCGCAGCTATCCTGACGCCGATGGGATGTTGGGCGGCATTGTGCCGCATCATCTGCTGGCCGGGCAGCTGATCGCCTCATTTTTCAAAACGGCAGCGGAGAGCGCCGCCGCGCCCGAGACTGTCGTCCTGATCGGCCCGCTGCACGAGAGCCGACTGGGCAAGCTGGTCACCTCGGCGACCGACTGGCAGACGCCCCTGGGGCGCTTCCCCGCCGACACCGAACTGGCGGGCGTCCTGCGGGAGCGGCTGGGCGCGGTCGAGGACGACGCGCTGATGCGCGCGGAGCATTCGGTGGCGGGGCTTGTCCCCTTCGCGCGGTATTACTTCCCGGAGGCCAAGGTCTGCTGCCTGCTCATTTCGCGGCAGGCCGGCGCAAGCGCCCCGGCGGATATCGCGGCGGTTCTGGCCGAAATCGCGGCGGAAAAATCCTGCTTTTTTGTATTTTCGGTGGATTTTTCGCATTATTTAGACCCGGATACCACCGCCGTGCGCGACGAGGAATCCCGGGCCCTCATCGCGGCGCGCGACTATGACGCGCTGCTGCGTCTGACCAACGACCATATGGACTCGCCGTTTTCGGTCTGCACATTTTTGATGACCATGGACGCGCTGGGGCGGACGGTATCCGAGCTGGAGCACTCCAATTCGCAGGACATCCTGCGCCTGCCGTTTGACAACCCAGCGTTTTCCGAGGGGCTGACCTCCTACTTTGTCTACGGGGCTGGGTGAAACAAAACGACCGTCTCCCTTCCGGGAGACGGTCGTTGATTTTCTGTCGCTTAGTTGGTGATGGTCATCTCGGTCTCTTTGTCAAAGAGGTGGATCTTCTTGGAGTCGAAGGCCACCTTGATGACGTCGCCGCTCTTGGCGGTGGAGCGCGGAGAGACGCGAGCGGTAAACGGACGGCCCTCGCAGGTCATATACAGGTAGGTTTCCGAGCCCATCATCTCGACCACGTCGATCTGCGTGGAGACCTGAGAGTCGGGGAACTGGGACATGAACATATCCTCGTCATGGATATTCTCCGGACGGATGCCCATGATGACCTCTTTGCCGACATAGGCCAGCACTTCGGGCTTGCGGCCCTTGTTTTCCGGCAGGGCAATCTTGGAATCGCCGAATCTGAGGTAAGTAACGCCGCCCTCGTCGAGCAGGGTCGCGTCGATCACGTTCATCTGGGGCGAGCCGATAAAGCCGGCCACAAACAGATTGCACGGTGTTTCATACAGAGTCTGGGGCGAGTCGATTTGCTGGACAAAGCCGTCCTTCATGACGACAATGCGGGTACCCATGGTCATGGCTTCGGTCTGGTCATGGGTAACGTAGATAAAGGTGGTGGCCAGACGCTTGTGCAGCTTGGTCAGCTCGGTACGCATCTGGGCGCGCAGCTTGGCGTCCAGGTTGGAAAGCGGCTCGTCCAGCAGGAAGACCTTCGGGTTGCGGACGATGGCGCGGCCCAGCGCCACGCGCTGGCGCTGACCGCCGGACAACGCTTTGGGCTTACGGTCGAGCAGATGTTCGATTTCGAGAACGCGGCCGGCTTCCTGCACGCGGCGCTTGATTTCATCCTTGGGGGTTTTGCGCAGCTTAAGGCCGAAGGCCATGTTGTCGAACACGGTCATATGGGGATACAGAGCGTAGTTTTGGAACACCATGGCGATGTCGCGGTCTTTGGGCGGGGTGTCGTTGACGAGCTTGTCATCTATGTACAGCTCGCCCTCGCTGATCTCTTCCAGACCGGCGATCATACGCAGAGTGGTGGATTTTCCGCAACCGGACGGCCCGACCAGAATGATAAACTCTTTGTCTGCAATATCCAAGTTGAAGTCAGAGACCGCCGTAACGCCTCCCGCATATCTCTTATAGATACCTGTGAGCTTTACGCTTGCCATACTCTACCTCCCAATTCTTGTGTGGTTCTCTTCTTTCCCATTGTAGCACAAAATTTGGTCTTTCGTATATACTCTTATTCCACAAAGCTATCGGGAACTCTTTGGGCATATTGCCTTGTCCCGGCGGATTTCGTCAAAATACCCGCAAAGAGGCCAGCTCCGCTTCGGTCAATGGTCGAAATCCGCCCGGCGCAAGGCTTTCATCCAGCCAAACGCCGCCCATCGACAACCGGTGAAGCGCTGTGGCAACATTGTCCCGCGCGGCAAACATCCTTTTGATCTGGTGGTATTTTCCTTCGGACAGGATAACCGCGACCCGGCGCGGGTCTTCGGAAATCTCCAGCCCCGCCGGCCGAAAGACCTCTCCGCTCCGCAGCGTCAGTCCGCCGGCAAAGGCGGCGATGTCCTCCGGCGTGCAGGGGCGCTCCAGCGTGACGGCATAGCGTTTTTCGGCGTGACGGCGCGGCGAGGTAATCCGGTGGGCGAAGTCCCCGTCGTTTGTCAGCAGCAAAAACCCGGTCGTATCCTTGTCCAGCCGCCCCGCCGGGAACAGCCCGCGACTCTGATAAAACGGCGGCAGCAGGTGGAGGACGGTTTTTTGTTTGGGATCCTCGGTGACCGACACCACGCCGGCCGGCTTGTGCATCATCAGGTAGTCAAACGGCGTGTACGCGACCGGGCGGGCGTCCAGACAAACCGCCTGCCCCTGGGCGACGGCCATGCCGGGGTCGCGCACCGTGCGCCCGTCTACCGTCACCCGTCCCATGGCCACGGCGGCGCGCATTTCGCTGCGGGTGCCCAGCCCGGTATCGCAGAGGTATTTGTCCAGACGCACGGCGTGGTTCCTCCTATGCTCTCATCTCCTGCGTCACCGTGGCTCGTCCATCCAGATACTCAACGCGGCCATATGCTCCGTTGATGATCTGCATTTGCGGAGGAACATGCCCGATGTCCGCATCATAAAGAATCGGGACGTTCAGTTCCCCAAACCCACTCTCAAGCGCGTCTGTCAGCGTAAACCCCTGCGTGTCCGAGTATCCCGCCGGTCGCCCATAGAGTACGCCGTTGCAGTATTGGAACCAGCCCGCGATTTTCATATGCCACAGACTGCGGTAAATGTCCGCCGCGCTCATTTCGCAGCTTTCCAGCGTCCATATGAACCCATCGTCTTTGTATTTCTCCAAAAAATCCGAAACAGGTGCGTAGCACGTGCCAATCAGCTTGCAAATTGTGTCCATGCAACCGCCAATCATGCGTCCTTCAAAGCTGAGCTGGCGCGAACCGTCCGGCGGCTTCCATCGGCTCTCGTTTGTAAAGCTGTAAATATTCTTGGAAATGTCCCCACCGGCATAGTCGCCCCAATCTGGTGCGCTGTGCTGTACGATACGGGGAGCGGACATCGCTTCAAATGCCGTTCGGTCGCTTTCGTGGATATGAGCATACCCCATGTTCATGAAATTTGATCCATGAATGGTGGCGATATCGCAGAGCAGGGTCAGCGCAAACGTCAGCGTAGTCATATCGGAATATCCGCATATCCACTTGGGCGCAAGCTCCGCCAGCCGCGCGAAATCCAGAAGCGGCAGCACATCCATTAAAAACTCGCCGCCCCAAGGCGGTATAATCGCTGTGACGGAAGGATTATCATACAGCGCCCAAAACTCGTCGGCGCGCGTTTGCGCGTCCGCGCTGACACATTTTATGCGATGGCGAACGGATGCGGTTTCCATCACTTTGTATCCAAGCGCCTCGACGTTGGATATGGCCTGATCCAATCGTGTGTGCAGGTTTTCCGGAACGCCTGCCGACGGAGCGCACACACCGATCGTATCGCCGCATCGCAACAGCTCGGGAAATCTCATACCTTGCCACGTCCCCTCACAACTGTATCGCAAGTCCTTTGTCCAGACGCACGGCGTGGTTATATCTCCATCGTCCAGCCGAACCGGTCGGGCGACGCGCCCCACTGGATGGCGGTCAGCTCGTCGTAAAGCCTTTGCGCCACGGGGCCGGTCCGTCCGTTGTTGATTTTATACTTCTCGCCGCGGACATTGAGCTCTCCGATGGGCGAGATGACGGCGGCGGTGCCTGTGCCGAAGGCTTCCTCCAGCCTTCCTTCGCGGATGGCGGCCTCAATTTCCTCCAGCGTGATCTGCCGCTCCTGCACCGGGATGCCCCAGTCGGACAGCAGCGCGATGGCCGAGCTGCGGGTGACGCCGGGCAGGATGGAGCCCTCCAGCGACGGGGTGATAACCGTGCCGTCCACCTGAAAGAATACGTTCATGGTGCCGACCTCTTCAATAAACCGACGCTCACGGCCGTCCAGCCACAGCACCTGCGTATAGCCCTCGCGCTTGGCGCGGTCTTGGGCGCGCAGGGTGGCGGCATAATTGCCGCCGGTTTTGGCCTCGCCGGTGCCGCCGCGCACCGCGCGGACATCCTCGGTCTCAATGAGGATTTTGACCGGCGCCATGCCCTCGGGATAATAAGCGTCCACCGGGGAGAGAATGATGCAAAATATATAGGTGTCCGACGGGCGCACGCCCACAAACGGGTCGGTGGCGATGACAAACGGACGGATATACAACGACGCGCCGGGCAGCGCCGGCACCCAGTCCAGATCGGTTTTGATGACGGCCTTGATGGCGTCCAGATACAGCCCCTCGTCAATTTCCGGGATGCACAGCCGGGCATGCGTGCGGTTCATGCGGCGGATGTTTTCCATCGGACGGAACAGCAGCGTGCGTCCGTCCTGTGCGCGATAGGCCTTGAGCCCCTCGAAGGATTCCTGCGCGTAGTGGAACACCATGGCGGCCGGCTCCAGCGTAAACGGCCCGTACGGCACCACGCGGGCATCATGCCATCCGCGTCCCCTGGTATGATTCGCAAGAAACATATGGTCTGAAAAGTAGCGTCCAAACCCCAAATTGTGAAAATCAGGCTTTTGTTTTGCGGTTTTTGTGCGCTCTATCAAAATTTCCTGCATGAAAATATCCTCCCCTGTTTTTCTTTTTATCATACCACAGCGCCGGTTCCACCGCAAGTGTTTCGTTGTTCCGGGCGTTGGCAGGGGCGGCCGGCAGAAGAATGTCCCTTTCCTCTATCGATCACGGAAGGCACACCCATTCCCTCCTCACGGCGACTCCTTGGCCGCCGGCTTGCCTGGATCAAATAACGGACGCCGCACCAGAGGCAGCAACGCAACAGCGCCCAGCACGGGCAGGAAAAATCCGGAGATGCGCCACGCACCGTCCGCCGCGGCCAAAAGATTGTAGGTCGCGTGAAACACCGAGGAAAGACACAGCAGCCCCAGGCTGCCGCTGAACACAAACGCCCTGTGCCGGCTGACGAGCACTAAGCCGTATCCCAAAATGGCGGCGCAAACCGCGTGCATAATGCCCGCCGACACCCCGCGCACCAGCGCGAAAAACAGGTTGTCCGCGCCGTACTGGGAGATATAAAAGACATTTTCAAAGGTGGCAAACCCCAGCCCCGTGGCCATGGCGGAGGTCGTAATCTGCTCCGGCTTCCATGACCATACGGCGGCGTACATAAAGACCGGCAACGCCTTGAGGATTTCCTCGCACAGCGGCGTCAGCTTGACGATGGCCTCATCGGGCGTCATGCCCGAGACGCCGCAGAGAAAGCTGTTGATATAGGACGACAACAGGCAGACAGTGAGCCCCACCAAAAAAAAGCCGCTGAAGCGCCGCACCTCGCCGCGCAGCAGAAAAAACGCGATGAGAATCGGCGGCGAAAGACAGAGATAGATATTTTCCACATAAATCATGCTGTCACATCCTTTGTAAAGCGCGGCAGGGTACACAGCACAATCATCCCCGCGAAGGAAAGCGCATAATAGACGTTATCCCAGCCGAAAGAGGACACCAGAAAAACAAGCAGCGCCAGGACAAGGGCTACAATAATCACGGCATGGAACGAAAACAGCGGGAACATGACGCGGGCGCGCAGCCCGGCCAAAAACGCCCAGCAGGTGTAATAGCTAAAAACCGAAAGTACCGCGCCGTAGACAATATTGCTGAAAAGTCCGCCCGCCACGAAATAATACACCGCATGAAAGAGTATAACGACAGCGGGGGCAATCAGGGCGAGAGACCGGGTTTCTTCCGCGGCTTGCCGCTGGCCGCTTGTCCAGCCGTGGATGATGCCGGTCTGGGCGGACAGGAGGAAGCAGTAAAACCCGATGTACGACAAATCCGCGCAGGAAAAGCCCGAGGGCCAATCTCCCGCGATGCTGATATGCAAAATCCAGAACGCATTGCCCAGGACAAAACAGGTAAACGCGCCGAAGATCAGCCAGTACAGCCAAACAAGGGATCGGCGCATGGCGCTGCGCACCGCCCAGATCGCCAGCGCGGCGAACGTGAGCAGCTGTATGAGGGAAGAAACCTGATCGAAGTTCATACCCCCACCGCGCTACTTCCGGTCGCGGCGTTTCACGCAAAACAGCGTAAACACCACGCCGAGGGCAAAGGCCACAACGCCGATGAGCGCATAGCCGCCCCAAGCGGCGTCAGACGAAAGACCCGCGTTGTAAGGCGCGGCGAGAGATGTCTGTTCCGCGGGCGAAGCATGGGAAAGCAGCAGGGAAAGGGCGACAACAAACACCAGACACGCTGCACCGCTCAACATCGCCAGAATCCGGGTCGCGCGCTTTTCCCGCACCGCGCGCAGCGCGGCGGCCCGGTACAGCACCTCTCGCACCAAAGCCTGTTCATCCATGGGCATCCGTAATCCCCTCGCTTTCCAGTTTTTTCTTGAGCGCCGCCTTGGCGCGAAACGCCAGATTGCCCACCTGTTTTTTCGTTTTATTCAGGATCCGGGCGATTTCCTCGGTGTCCATTTCCTCAAAATACTGCATGTAAAGCACATCGCGGTATTCGGGCTTCAGCGAGACAATGCCCGCGTACAGCGCCCGCTTTGTCTCCTTATGTAAAAGGTCCGATTCCACGGACTGGTCGTCGGCGGAGAATTGTTTGCAGTCGTCAAAAGGCACTGTATCCTTTTTTGTCTGCTTTTTCACATGCTTCAGCGCCAGATTGCGGCCGATTTGGAACAGATACGTTTTCAGCGACGAGCGCCCCGCGAAGCTCCGGCTGACCACCAGCTGCGCAAAGGCGTCGATCATCAGATCCTCCGCCTCCGCCCGGTTGCGCACAACGACATTGATGAACCTTGTCAGGCTCTCCCGATAGAGGGTGATGAGCTCCCGCAAGCCCTCTTCGTCCCCGTCGAGAAATCGTAAATAACAGTTCTCGCCCGCGTCTTTTGTCGATTCCGGGTGCGGCAAGGCGCTCACCTCTTCCCCGCGTACAGCTTGTTTTTTCTACATCTCTATTATAACACACGAAAACCCCGTTTGCCTATGTCTTTATTATCAGACTGTCACAGTTGTCCATGTGCAAATTGCATAAAAATCTTGCAGAACCGTGAGAAAATTTGACGTTTCCGGACTCTAATATAATGCGGAAAATTGAAATGAGAACGGGGGAGATCGCCATGGATGAAAAAGAGACGGCGGCGGAAATCCTGCGCCGCGCCGCGCTGCTGCAATTCAAACAGCTGCGCGCGCAGCACCGTTTTTGCCTCCTGTGCGGGGCTTTTCTGGCGTTGGCCGCCCCGCCCGATGCACGGAGAGCGATCCTGTGCAGGGGATCTCCTTTTCCGCGCGCGCCGGGGGACAATGGCGCGGACACGCGCCGACGGGGCTTTGCTTCCCCGTGCGGACACCCCTGTCCCCGGCCTCATCCTCGCCCTCATTTGTACGAAGCGCCCAAGAGAAAAACTGTTTTCGTCGTGATCGCGGTCAATCTGTAGTGCCCCCAATATAGAGGAGGAGAAAACAAATGAAGAAGAGACTGGTCAAATCTGTAAGTCTGCTCTTGGTTATTTGCTTTGTGGTGACGCTGGTGCCGACCATTATGGTGCCCGTCGCCATGGCCGCGGAGACCTCCGGCTCCATCGGCAAGGTGAGCGACGCCACGCTCCGGCAGCTCGGCTTCGACACCAACGCGGAAGGCATCAAGCAGGTCATGGGCGACGGCACCGCGCCCTACGGGAAGAGTACAGTCAGCCTGACCACCATTCCCGAGCTCCTTGTCACCAGCGGCGAGCGCAACAAAGGCGTATATACCGGTCAGGCGAATACCCTTTACAACGACATCAAGCTCAACAAGGGCAATGGAGAGTCTGCGCTGGGCTCCGGGAGCGCGTCGACCATCACCGCACCCCCCGCGAGCGACTTTATGCGCAGCGTGGCCTTTGACCCGGAGTCCAGCGGCAAGCCAAACTATGTGGCGCAGGTCTACGGCAATATTGTTACCGCCAGCAGCGGCGGTAACTACACGACCCTATCCTTGCGGGTAATCAAGGCCGATGAGTCGAGCCTCGGACAAAGCACCATTTCGCTGGGCTATGTGCCCTTTGAGATTTTCCCCAATCAGGCCGGTGCGTATTTGTCGATTACGGCGGGCGACTATGACGGCGACAACAAGGACGAGCTGGCCGTCTATGTCCCCTGGATCTCTTCTCAGGCCGACCCGATGGTGTATTTCTACAAGGTGTCAAAAGCGCCGAGTGGCCTCTCGCTGACCTATGCGGGCAATGCCAGCATCTATTACCTGTCCGGCGAGAGCATGAATTTCTGGGGCACCAACTCCATTACCAAATTTACGTGGGAAAACAAGTATGAATTTCCGGCGGTCAGTCTGGCCACCGCGCGGCACGACGCCGTGGACGCGCCGGACGACCTGATCGTCGGCATCAACTATTCCCGCGAAGTGGATGACCGCAAGGTGGGCCCCAAGCTGCACGTCGAGGACGACATCGCCCCCCGCGTGGCCTGCTACACCGCGCCGCTGACGGCCGGCCGCGTCCTCAGCGTCAGCAAAATGCAGTGGAACTGGCTGTCCTCCTATGACGTCAACAAGAACATAGACAAAAACGCCGATATCAAATATGAAACCATGATGTTTGCCGGCGTGGGCACGGGCGACATCAACGACGACGGCATCGAGGAGGTTGTGGTCGGCGGTTACCGGCTGGAGGAGGAGGACATCACCGACGACAACGGCTGGGATCTGTCCGCCGACGAGTATCTGACCACCTACCTCACCTACGATCCGGAAACGAAAACATACGCGACGGCCCGGCCCGGCCAGTGGATTTCCATGGATGAGGACGATTACAAAGACACCTTCAACCTCATCGGCGGATGGTGGAACAACAACAATACATACGATGTCGTGCAACAGCCGCTGACCGTCACCTGTTTTGCCGAACGCGGCAGCGGCCTCGCCGACTCTATTTTCATGGGCGGAATTGTCATGGTGCTCGGCTCCACCTCGGATTACGGCATCGATGTCCTCACGACGGCCTATCCCGACTATTCCGGCACTCCCGACAAAAAGTTGATGGGCGGCGTCGCCAAAATGATCGCCAACAACACCCTTTTCAAGGTGCGTTACGGCGTGCCGCTCGGCCGGATGGACGCTCTCTGCACCTCCACCAAAAACCGCAATGTCATGGAAGCCGTGGCCGGCATCTTTGACGACAACCCCTTCGGCAAGGAACAGCTTATTTTCAGCTATATTGTCAAGCGGGAAAGCTATCAGGATTTCAACACCTTTGTGGGTGCGCTCAACTACACGCTGACGGGCGATCAAGCCGTCGGCAACGAATCCAAGACCAAAATCACCGGCGTGGACTTTTCCTACGACCGTGTAGGCAACGGCAACAGGGATATGGCTTCCCTCTCGGTGGCGGCACCCGACGTGGACGATGACTCCCGGCTGATGCGCTTTGCCAACCAGCCGGCCGATTTTTACTTCAGCGACCCCAATGTCATCGCCGTGCTGCAGGCTCCGCCCTATTTTGAGGAGCTGAACGGAGACACCGGGTGGACGACCATCACAAAAACCAAGGGCTCCTCCTCCAGCGAGGAACACAGCCTGAGCGTCAATGCCAGCATGTCGGTAGGCTTTGAGCAGGAGCTCAGCGTCGTCATCAAGCTCGGATCGGTCTCGGGCAAAATCACGGCCAGCATCAGTGCCGGATACGCGCGCTCGACCGAAAAGACCACCACCTACAGCCTGACCTTTATGTCGGGCGGCGAGGATACGGTGGCGCTGAGCATGACCCCGTACATACGCTATTATTACGAGATTTGGAACCGGGACACCAATCGCTGGTCACCCACCGTCATCGACGTGCCGCAAACGCCGCAGATCACCCAGATGACCGTGGCGCAATATGACACGGTGGCCGGGCAATCCGGCTGGGAGCTTATCTCCAAAAAACTTCTGACTTCCACCGCCGGCGACCCGTCAACCTATTCCAACGCCAAGCCGAACGACACATGGTCGGCCGGCAAGGCCGTGGGCGCGGGCGATGTGGACACGCAGGGCTATATCCGCGTGGGCAGCGCCGGCGGCCTTGTGACCCAGAGCATTGAGGCGTCCGATTCCACGACCAACGGCGTCACATGGGGCGCCGGCGTAGGGGCGGAGGGCGAGATCAATGTGGGCGGCTTCGTGCTGGGCGCCAGCGTGGGGATTGAATACACGGGCGGCCACAGCTGGACCAGCTTTGAGGGGCAGACCTTTGAGGGTACGGTAGCCGACATTCCGCCCGACAAGGTGGCCGAATACTCCTTCCAGTGGCTGTTCGGCTCCTGGATGGGAGAGCTGGACGGAAAGGACTGTCCGGTGCTGAGCTACCTTGTCAAAAACGTCTCCTCCCTGCCCAAAGCGCCCCTGAGCCTGCACGTCAAGGACACCACCACCCACTCGGTGACCCTCGGCTGGTCGCCGCGCGGAGAGATTCCCATGTACTATGTGCTGTCCCGCTATCAGTCGGGCACCTACTACCCGCTGGCCACCGTCATGGGCACCGACATGGTAAACGGCGGATACACCTATGTGGACACAAGCTGCAAGCCGGAGAGCGAGTATCACTACGCGATCGCCGCGTTTGACTACTCGGATAACATGCCGAAGCTCGGGCCGTATTCGAACATCGTCACCGCCTATACGCCGCCCGACGCCAACACACCGGTGATCCTTGAGCATCCGAAGGATTTGTCGGTGCGCGCCGGCAATGACGCGGCGTTTTCCGTCACCGTCGCCGGCGCGCCGGGCGGGGGCCGTGTGGAATACCAATGGGAGCGCTACGGGCCCGACGGATGGACACGTCTCACGGACGCGTCCGCCCGCACGGAGCAGCTCATCATCCCGACGGTGCCCGTTGGCAGCAGCGGCACGCAATACCGCTGCGTCATCAGCCAGATGGCGGGCGACCGGGTGTGTATCCTCTATTCCCGC
>JAVBOJ010000077.1:0-5733 GCA_031550755.1 Oscillospiraceae bacterium | reverse complement strand
AGAGAGGCCATCGGGCGGGCCGGCCGGGGACAGGCCGCGTCGGGCAGCCGGGACAGCCCGTCCATGGCGGCGGTGACGGCCGCGGCGGCGGCGTCCACCTGCGCCTGTGTGGCGCTGGCGGGCAGGGCTTTGGCGGCGGCGACCGCCGAGGTCAGCTCGGCAAAGCTGGCGGCCGTGTATTTGGATTCGGTTTTGACACTGGCGGAGGCCAGCGCGATCATCAGATTGTCCTTGTCATTGTCGGCAAAGGCAAACGGCGCGATGGGCAGATCGGTCTTGCTGACCAGATCGGCCACGGCGCGGGCGGCCCGCTCGGCGCCGAGCTGATTTAAGTGGGTGGTGTCACTGGTTTTGAAGTATTTGAGCGCCTCGGCGGGGCCCATCGCCTGCAGGTACTCCAAGCTGGCGGCGTTGAGGTCGATGAGGGTCACGCCCTCGGCGGCGGCGATTTCGCGCTGCGCCTGTGTCCACGCGGCGAAGGTGTTGTAGAAGTTGTTGTTCTCATCGTACTTGTTCATGTTGACCGGGGTGACAAACACCGGGGTCAGGCCGAAGGCGCGGGCGGCGTCAATGTACTTTTTCAGCCAGACCTTGAACTCGACAGGATCGAGGTAACGGTTGGGGCGCACGGCGGTGGAGTCATTGTGACCCCAATCGACGAACAGATAATCGCCCGGGCGCACGGTCTGAAGCAGGTTGTTGAAATGCGCGTCGTTGATGTAGGTTTTGGCGGCGAGCCCGCCCACGGCGGCGTTATTGATGGCGACGTCGCTGGTGAAATAATTCGGCAGGGTCACGCCCCAGCCGACCTGGTTGGCGTCATACGCGGCCACGGTGGAGTCTCCGGCCAGATGGATGGTGGGCTTGGCGCCCGGCTCCAGCGCCGTCACGGGGGTGATCTCCAGCGCGCAGAGCATGGGGTTGACGCCGGTCAGCTCGACGGTGAGCTGGCCGTCCCAGACGGCGGCCGTGAAGGTGGTGTCCTTATAGGTGCCGGCGGCAGATGTGATGTATTGACCCACCGGCACGACCGAGGTGGTGTTGGGCAGACCGCCGGTGTAATACGGCACGGCCTTCAGCACTTCCTCAATCTTCGCGCCCGAGACATAGCTGGTGCTCTGGCGGCCGATGACGGTACGCACATTGTACACGCCGGCCGGCAGATCGACGACAAAGGTGGGCCAGATATAGGTGGCGTGCGCACCGGTGACGTCGCTGTCCTCGCCTTCCTTGAAGCCGGTGCCTCTGATATACTGGCTCTTAAGGACGTCGGTGTCGCCGTCATCGACACGGCTCAGTGTGGAATACGACGCGTTTTGTAGCCAGCCGAAGCCGTTGGTTTTGGTGTAGGCGTCGGTGATGCCGATGTTTATATAGCCGTCAACAAGTCTCGGGCCCATGTTGAACTTGTAGCCGGTGGCCACCACGTCGGACTTGACATAGGTGTATCCCGGGATCTGCCCCAGCACCATTTCCTTGGCAATCAGCTTGGCAATGGCGGTCGCGCCGGCGTCGGTGAAGTGGACGCCGTCAGCCTGTAAATATCCCTCGGCCTTGTTGGGCAGGGTGTTGAAGAAATCCTTGGTCAGGACGTTGACGTCGATCAGGGGCACGTTCAGCGCCGCGGCGACGTCACGGGTGGCCCGGGCGTATTTGGGGAAGCTCTCCAAAAACACGCCGTTTATCTCGTCATAGAAGGTGCCGATTTCGCCGTCATAGTTGAGGGTGTTGTTGCAGGTAGCGGGCACGGTGGCCAGCACGGGGATGGCGCCCTTGGCGCGCGCGCCCTCGACATACAGCTTGAGGTAGTTCTGGAAGGTGCCGGCGGTGTCGATGTCGCCCGGCGGGGTGTAACGGGTGGCGTTGCCGTGGTTGGCGTCATTGTGACCCCACTGGATGATGACAATGTCGCCGGGCTGCAAGGCGTTTGTGACGGTCACATAACGATTTTCCGCCCAAAACTGCTTGCTGGAGCGACCGGCAATGGCCTGATTGTTGACGGTCACGCCGTCAAAATACTGGGCGAAGCGTTCGCCCCAGCCGATGTTGCCGGAACTGCCATACTTGACGGTCGAGTCGCCTACGAGGAAAATGGTGGGAGCGGCCTGCGCCGAGAAGCCGTCCTCCTCCGCGCCGTCGGCAAACGCCGCGACGGGCAGGATGGACATCAGCATAAACGCGCACAGGAACAGGGCCAACAGTCTGCGAGACTTCTTCATGTTTCTTCTCCTTTAATATTATTCCTTCACGGAGAGCGTCTCCCCGTAAACCTCCAGCAAACGCAACCTTGGGAGCCCGGCCGGTTGGTCGGGCTCCCAAAGCGGACACACTCAGTTGGTGACGTTGATGGTGAGCGATTTCGTGATCTTGGAGCCGTCGGTGGACGTAATCAAGATCATGGTGGTGCCGGCTTTCACGCCGGTGATCAGACCGGTGTCGCTGACGGTGGCCACCAGCGGGTTGAGCGGGGTGTATTTGATGTAGGCGGAATTGACGTCGGTGGTCAGCACGATCTGGAAAGTCTTGCCTTTTTTGACCGAGATCAGGCTGTTTTTCGGCGTGATCACGGTGCCGATTTTCACAAGGTTGCCCACAGCCGCGTTGAGCGCGGCCAGACAGGCGTCCACATCGGTCTGCGGGGCGGTGATGTCGGCGATGACATCGTCGGCCCACGCCAGAAGCGGCGGAATCGCACTGAAGTCCACGAACTTGGCGGCATCCAGCGCACGGGCGGCGGCCACGGCGGCAATCAGGGCGTCCTTGTCGGCCTCGATAATCTCTTCTCCGCCGGCATTCTTGGGTCCGATATAAACGTTGTCCAAATAGGTGGTGACAACGGCGTCTGAGCGCTGGATCAGGAAGCGGAACGATTCCACCTGCTGCTTGTAGTTCACGCTGGCCGCGAACGGCACGCCGGCAGCGGCGGCCACCTGAGCGCCGACCGGATCGGTGAGCTTGAAGCTGATGAGCTTGCTTGCAAAGTCGAGCTCGACCTTGAGATGATACCATTTGTTCTGCGCCGCCGTGGAGATGATCTCCGCCGCGCTCGCGGGCAGCGCCGCGCCGTCGGCCAGATTGCCGGTGAAATAGTACATCTTGCCGCCGGTCACGGCAAAGGTGATAAACTGATTGTCTCCGCCGGCGGTGGAGGTCTTGCCGTCCTGAATGGCGAATTTCAGGTAGGGATTGCCCGAACGGGTGCCCTGCGCGGCGTACCAGTCGGCCTCAAAGACGACCAGATCATACGCGATGGGCTGGTGCAGGTTGAGTTGAATGCCGCGGCTGCCCGAGCCGCTGCCCTGATACCGTCCGGCCTTGCCGGTCGCGCCGTAAGTCTCAATGGACTGCGACATGGACGCGCTGCCGTTGCCCGAGATGCCGCCGGCGGCGCTCCACGGAAGCTCGGAGGCCGTATGCTCCTCAAAGGTTTCGACGGCCGCCGGGGCGACATAGCGGATCTCCAGCAGGATTTCCTCGGAAAACTCCGACACGCCCGCGGCATTGACCGCGCGCACCTTGGCGTAATAGTTGCGGTTGTTGAGAAGGTTCAGCACGGTGGCCTGATTGCTATAAACGTTGGCGGCCAAACGATAGGCACTGGCCGGCTCGGAGGCGAAGCGGATATACACCTCATAGTTGCGCGCGCCGACCACGAAGTCCCACGACAGGGTGGCGTACTCGTTCTTAGCCTCAACGGCGACGAAATTCTCCGGCGTTCCGGGAAGCACGGCCACGGGGCCGGTGCCCGGCTCGGCCTTGACGACGGCGATGTTGGGCTGTCTGGGCATTTCCATCCCGGTGCCGAGGAAGTAATCCAAATTGGGCGGCTGGTTGTACGCCACGTTTTGCCACGCGACGCCCAGACGGTAATGGCGGTTGTGCATCAGGGTATACAGGCGGGTGGTGGTCAGCGCGGTGGTCGAATAGATGCGCATGGCGGTCGAATCATCGGTGCGGGCGACGACTTCCTCGCGCCAGTCGCCGAAGAGGTCGGCCTGCAGCATGGGATTGGCCTTGGTGGAGTTGTTGGTCTGGGTGCCGTTCATGACCAGCAGGGTCTCGACCTTGGACGCCTTCCAGTTCCAATCGAAGATGGTCGGCACGCCCACGCCGGCGTTGTAGTTGAACTGGCTGTCCAGCATCTCGCGCTCGAGGTCGCCGTCCCACCAAATGGCGAAGTTGGCCGGCACCTGCGGGGCCTTGTTCTCGCCGTTAATGATGTTGCCCCTGGCGTCGTGCAGCGGCGACAGCGCCTGGAATTCGCTGCTGTTGATGATGGTATTCGTCCAGCTCTCGCTGCCGGCGTAACGCGGGTCGATATCGGCGGACATGCCGCGCCCCACGTCGGTGTTCTCGCCCTCTTTGATGCGCACGCCCCACAGGATCTCGCCGGTCAGCGCGTCGCGCATTTCATAGTTGGGGCCGGTCATCGGCGCGCTCTCATGGACGCTGAAAATCTCCAGACCCGGGCGGGTCGGGTCGAGGTCGCCGGTGTGCTGGGCGTCGCCGTGCCCGAGGCCGGTTCTGTGGATGGGCGTCAAATCATCGTCAAACACGATGGCGCCGTAGACGATTTCGTCCTTGCCGTCATTGTCCACATCGGCCACGCTGACCGAATGGTTGCCCTGCCCCTCGTACCGGCTGCCGTTTTCATAGGTGGAGGAATAGAAGCTGGCGCGGCGGACGAGCTGTCCGTCCACCAAATCGAAGGCCACGAGGAAGGTCTGGGAATAATAGCCGCGGCACATGACGACCGACGGATGCACGCCGTCGAGATAGGCCACGCAGGCCAAAAAGCGATCCACGCGGTTGCCGTAGGTATCTCCCCAGTTGGAGACGACGGTGCGCGGGGGATCATAATTGACGGTGTGCATGATGGCGCCGTTTTCGCAGTTGAACACCGTGAGGTATTCCGGGCCGTCCAGAATGTAGCCGCCGGAATTGCGGTAGTCCCTGGAGGCGTCGCCGATGACCTGCCCGATGCCGTCCACGGTGCCGTCGGCGGTCTTGCAGACCAGCTCGGCCTTGCCGTCGCCGTTGAGATCGTAAACCATAAACTGGGTGTAATGTGCGCCCGAGCGGATGTTCACGCCCAGATCGATGCGCCACAGCAGCTCGCCGTCGAGCTTGTAGCAGTCGATCAGGGTGTTGCCGGTGTGTCCGGACTGAGAGTTGTCCTTGGCGTTGGTGGGATCCCATTTGACAAAGATCTCATAGACGCCGTCGCCGTCCGCGTCGCCGGCCGAGGAGTCGCTGGCTCTGTATTCAAAGGTGCCGGACAGGGTGCGTCCGCCCGCAGGCTTTTGCAGCGGAATGCTCATGTAATTGTTCGTCCACGGCGTGACAATCGTCTCGTCGAGGGTCTCAACGTCGTTCAAAACGGTGGCTATGGTGTACTGCGCATCGGCTGTGCCGCCGGCGTCCAGATAGTTGGTGGCGCCGGTCAGGGGGCTGGCGTTGATCTTCTCGCCGTCGCGGTAAAGGTTGAAGGCCACGGCGGGATCATCGGTGCCCAGATAGCGCCACGAGAGGAACACGCCGCCGTCGGTCAGGATGGCGACCAGTCCCCGGGTGAGGTATTCCATTTGATACGCGGGGGCGGTATAGGGCGCAAGGGGCAGCCGGACAAGCCCCGCCAGCGCGGTATTGATCGCGGCCTCGGCGGCGTCTATCTCGGTCTGCGCAGCGATTTCGGGCAGCTCCTTGGCCGCCGCGACCGCCGCCGTCAGCGCG
>JAVBOJ010000143.1:0-11873 GCA_031550755.1 Oscillospiraceae bacterium | reverse complement strand
GCCCCGCTTGACCCGCACCAGCGTAATTTCCGCCGGCACCGGCTCGCCGTTTAGCTTCTGGTGCATCCATTCAAACTGCTCCCGCCCGTTGCGGAAGGCCGCCTGAATATGCTCCAGCGCCAGCTCGGCCGTGGGCCGCCCGCAGGGCTGAAGCTCCGGCGACAGCTTGTAAAACAGGTCGAGATAGGCCTGCTTGGAGGGCAGGTCAAACAGATTGACCGCCTCCTGATTGCAGTCGATATTGTTGAAATTTTCGTCCCAAAAGTTGCAGCAGAGCGGCGTCGCGTCCAGCATGATGCGGGTGCGCTCCTCGGCCTCGTGGATTTCCGACAGCGCCGCCTGAAAGGCCGACGTGTCCTGCGTCTCATAAAACCCGCCGGACACCAGAAAACCGCCGGACACCAGCCCTGTTTTGCCGAAGGCGCGCATCCACCGCCACTGGTCGTCATACCACAGACGGTACTCGACCTGATAGACCTCGCCCGGATGCGTCACCACATCCCGCAGCGCCGACAGCACCCGTCCGCGGTCGTCGGCATGGCAGTAGGCGTCCAAAAACATGGTGATTTCCACCTGAAGCTCTTCGCCCTCCACGCCCAGCTTGCGCATAAACTCCTCGGCGCAGCGCAGCATGCCCACGCCGTCCCGGTACAGCACCTCGAACAGCGTGATTTTGGCGCAGGTCAACAGCTCTTCCAGCATCGCGTTGCGGTCGGAAATCTCGGGATGAAACTGGAACACGTCTCCGCCCCCACTTCGTCGTTCTAAACTCCCGTAAATGGTTTAAAATTCCGGCGGATGCATTCCGCCGAAATTGTATCCCTGTTCTGAGTCCATGGAAGGGCCCCAGCCTTTCCATGGACTTGCTAAAGTATCATGGTCCCGACGCCCTCGTCGGAGAACATCTCGATTAATATGGAATGCGGAATGCGCCCGTCCAAAATATGCGCCCGGCCGACGCCCCGGCGCACCGCCTCGACGCAGCAGTCGATTTTTGGAATCATGCCGCCCGAAATCACGCCGCCCTTGACCAGCGACGGCACCTCGGACAGCCGCACCACCGGCAGCAGGGTGGACTCATCCTTGGGGTCGCGCAGCAGACCGCGCACATCGGTCAACAGGATGAGCTTCTCGGCGCCGAGAGCCGAGGCCAGCCGCGCCGCGGCGGTATCCGCATTGATATTATACGCCGTTTCGGCGTCCGTGCCAAGCCCTACCGTGGAAACCACAGGAATATATCCCTGATTCAGCGCGGTGTGCAGCGGCTCGGGATCGACGCTCTCGATCTCCCCGACCAGGCCCCAGTCCTCTCCGCCGGCCAGCCGCTTGGCCTTGATGAGCCCGCCGTCCAGCCCGCACAGGCTCAGCGCCCGGCCGCCCATGCGCCCGATGAGCGACACGAGATCCTTGCCCACCTTGCCGCACAGCACCATCTGGACGATGTCCATGGTCTCCTCGTCGGTATAGCGCAGACCCGCGACAAAGCGCGGCTCCTTGCCGGTTTTTTTCAGCATGTCGTTGATCTCCGGCCCGCCGCCATGCACCACGACCACCCGGATGCCCACCAGCGACAGCAGGATGATGTCGCTGATAACCGCCTTTTTGAGCTCCTCGGACAGCATGGCGTTGCCGCCGTATTTGATGACCACTGTTTTGCCGTTGTATTTTTGGATATACGGCAGCGCCTCGGACAGCGTTTGCGCCTTGTCCACATTGGAAAGCATCGGTTCTTCCTCCTATGTCACGCTCCCCGCGGGCGCACGGCCGGTCGAATACGCCTGCTCCGAATCTTTACGGACAGAGCGTTGTGCGCTCTTGGTTCCGCAGACTCTGCGCCGCTTATTCTCCCTGCGTGCCCGGTGAGCGCTTCTATGTGCGATAGTCTCCGTTGATTTTAACGTAGTCGTAGGTCAGGTCGCAGCCGTAGCATTCGGCCTGACCGTCGCCCTCGTGGCAGTCGGCCAGAATGGTGATCTCCTTCTGGGTGAGAATTTCCTTGGCCAGCGTTTCGTCAAAGGGCAGCCCCCGACCCTGCGCACAGACCTGAACCGTCCCGGCGGGCGAGGAGAAGGAAATATCCACAAATTCGGGGCGGAAGGGAGCCTTGGAATAGCCCATGGCGCACAGCACCCGGCCCCAGTTGGCGTCCGCGCCGAACATGGCCGCCTTGACCAGCGACGAGGAAATCACCGCCATGGACAGCGCGGCGGCCACCTCCTCCGACCGTGCGCCGGTCACGCGGCAGGTCACCAGCTTGGTCGCGCCCTCGCCGTCGCGGGCGATTTCACGCGCCAGATGCAGGTTCACCGCGTCGAGCGCCGCGACAAAGGTATCATAATCGGCGTTTTTCTCGGCGATCAACGGATTGCCCGCCAAGCCGGAGGCCAAAATCGCCGACATATCGTTGGTCGAGGTGTCCCCGTCCACGCTGATGCGGTTGTAGGTGCGCCCGCAGGAGGCCGCCAGCGCCTCGTGCAGCAGTTCGGAGGTAATGGCGCAGTCGGTCGTGACAAAGGCCATCATGGTGGCCAGATTGGGCTTGATCATGCCGGAGCCCTTGGCGATGCCGCCCAGCGTCACCGTGCGCCCGCCCAGCGTGATCTGACAGGCGAACTCCTTTTTGGTCAGGTCGGTCGTCATAATCGCCTCGGCGGCCGGCGTGCCGTCGCGGGAGAGGCTGTCCGCCAGCGCGGGGATGCCGGCCTCGATGACCTCGATGGGCAGCGGCATTCCAATGACGCCGGTGGAGTTGACGATAATTTCATCCTCGGCAATGCCGAGACGTTTGGCCAGCGCCGCGCACGCCCGGCGGGCGTTTTCCATCCCATTGGGCGCGCAAGCGTTTGCGTTGCCCGAGTTGGCCAGAATGGCGCGTGCCATACCGTTTTCCAAGTTTTCCATGGTGACATAAATCGGCGCAGCCTTGACCCGGTTGGTCGTATATACGGCGGCGGCGGCGCAGGGTTTTTCGCAGAAAATCAACGCCAGATCGCGCTTTTCCTTGTTCTTGCGGACGCCGCAGTGGATGCCGGCGGCGGTAAAACCCAGCGCGGCGGTCACGCCGCCCGGTATAATGGTCATGAAATCAACTCCTTGTTTGTCTTTGCGGGGCGACCTGTATTCGCCTCACCGCTCCTCTTTATGGACGAGGACGTGACTTTCTTTGGCCGGGGCAAAGAAAGTCACCAAAGAAACCCCGCGTGGGGGCTCTATCCGCCCCCAAGACCCCCGGCACTTCGTCTCGAGTGCTTACTCTCGTTTCGGTCTGCGACCCTCCGGGTCTCGCCGAAACGTGGAGGGGACATCGGCACGCCGGGCCCCGCATCCCTATCTGTTATCTATTATCCGTTATCTGTTATCTGGCCGCCGGAGTCGGGTGGAGATATACCCGAACGGTTGACGTGGGCGGGTCACAACCCCGTATCCTCCGGCAAACCCATGGCAATATTTAAATTCTGCACCGCGGCGCCCGACGCGCCCTTGCCCAAATTGTCCAGCCGGGAGATCAGCAGAATCTGCGTCTCGTGGCCGAACACCAGGATTTCAAGGTCGTTTGTGCCGTTTATCGCCGTCATGTCCAGTGCGCCGGCGTCCAGTACGCCCTCGCCGCCAAACGGCAGCACCTTGACAAACCGTGCGCCCGCGTAGTGTTCGCGCAATATCTCCCACACGTCCCGCGCCGTCGGATTTCCCTTCAGCGCGGCGGAAAACAGCGGCACCGACACCGCCATGCCCTGCGCGACATCGCCCACGACCGGCAGAAAATGCGGCGGGGCGGTCAGGCCGCAGACCGTTTGCATCTCGGGCAGGTGCTTGTGGGTCAGCCCCAGCGCGTACGGGCGCGGGGCATGAAGAGGATCGGTCTGCGTCCGGCCGGTCTCGTACCGCGCGATCATCGACTTGCCGCCGCCGGAGTAGCCGGTCAGCGACGTGCAGCACAGCGGCGTCTCGGGCGGCAGGAGGCCCCCCGCCACCAAGGGATACACGAGTGCTGCAAACCCGGTGGCGTGACAGCCGGGATTGGCGACGCGGCGGGCGTTTTGTACGGCGGCGCGATGCCCCGCCGACAGCTCCGGGAAGCCGTAGACCCAGCCGGGGGCCGTCCGGTGCGCCGTCGAGGCGTCGATCAGCAGTCCCGGCAGTCCCTCGAACAGCCGCGCCGACTCACGCGCGGCCTCGTCGGGCAGACACAAAAACACCGCGTCGGCCTGTGCCATCAGCGCCCGGCGGGCGTCGGGATCCTTGCGGCGCGCCGGGTCGATCACCAGCAGCTCCGCGTCCGCCCGGGCACGCAAACGCGCCTCGAGCTGGAGACCGGTGGTGCCCTCCGCGCCGTCAATAAACAGTTTCATGGGCATGAATAAATTCCTCCAGATGCGCCATCTGCGCCGCCACCGCCGACGGCGACGGCCCGCCGGGCACATCCCGCGCCGACACGCACTGCCGCAGGCTCAACGCGTCGTAAACATCCTGCTCGAACGCGTCCGAAATCGCGCGGAAGTCCTTGAGCGTCAGGGTTTCCAGGTTCTCCCCCGTGCGCAGGCACATGCGCACCAGCCGCCCGACGATTTGATACGCGTCCCGGAAGGGCAGCCCTTTTTTGACCAGATAATCGGCGCAGTCGGTGGCGTTGATGAAGCCGGCCGACGCCGCGCGGCGCATTTTGTCCGGCTTGAAGGTCAGCGTCTCAAACATCGGCGTGAACACATCGAGGCACATCCCGGCGGTGTCCACCGCGTCAAACACCGGCTCCTTGTCCTCCTGCATGTCCTTATTATAGGCCAGCGGCAGGGCTTTCATGACGGTCAGCAGGGTCACGAGCGAGCCGTAAACCCGCCCGGTTTTGCCGCGCACCAGCTCGGCCACGTCGGGGTTTTTCTTCTGCGGCATGATCGACGAGCCGGTGGAGTAGGCGTCGTCCAGCTCGGCGAAGCCGAACTCCCACGAGCACCACAAAATAATTTCCTCGGAAAAGCGCGACAGATGCATCATCAGCATGGACAGCGCCGCACACAGCTCGATGGAAAAATCGCGGTCGGACACGCCGTCAAGGCTGTTCTCACTCACGGCGGCGAAGCCGAGGTCACGCGCCACCCGCGCCCGGTCGATCGGATAGGTCGTTCCGGCCAGAGCGCCCGAGCCCAACGGGCAGACGTCCATGCGGCGGTAACAGTCCTCCAGCCGGGTCAGGTCGCGCTTGAGCATCTCGGCGTAGGCCATCAGATAATGCGCCACGGTGGTCGGCTGGGCGCGTTGAAGATGGGTATAGCCCGGCATGACCATGGTGTCTGTCTGCCGCGCCCGCGCCAGCAGCGCCCGCTGGAGCGTCAGGATTTTCCCGTGCAGCGCGACGATTTGTTTTTTGAGATACAGCCGGATGTCCACCGCCACCTGGTCGTTGCGCGAGCGGGCGGTGTGCAGCCGCCGTCCGGCCTCGCCGACGCGCTCGGTCAGCAGCTTTTCGATGTTCATGTGGATATCCTCGAGGTCGGCCGAAAAGAGGATTTGGCCCTCCTCAATGTCGGCCAAAATGCCGCCCAGCCCCTCGATGATCCGGGCGGCGTCCTCCGGCGGAATGATCCCCTGCGCGCCCAGCATGGCCGCGTGGGCGACGCTGCCCTCGATGTCCTCCTTGTACAGGCGGGCGTCAAAGGCAATGGAGGAGTTGAAATCGTTGACCAGCTCGTCGGTCTCTTTTTGAAAACGCCCGGCCCAGAGTTTCAAAGGCGGCGGCCTCCCTTTTTGACAGATAAGAGATAACAGATAGGGACGCGGGGGTGCGTATTTGTAGGGGACGCCGCCCTCGTCCAAAACAGACTTTTATTTCCCCTGTTTGGTCAACGCCCCCACCTTGATCGGCAGTCCGAACAAATTGATAAACCCTTCGGCGTCCTTCTGGTTGTAATCCGACTCGCCGAAGGTGGCGATGGCCTCGCTGTACAGCGAATGCGGCGAAACAACGCCGGCGGCGGTAATGTTGCCCTTGTATAGCTTGAGCCGCACCTCGCCGGTGACCGTCTCCTGCGTTTTGTCCACAAAGGCGGTCAGCGCCTCGCGCAGCGGGGTGAACCACTGGCCGTAATAGACAAGCTCGGCAAAGCGGACAGCCAGCTGCTCTTTTTGGTGCGCCGTGTCGCGATCCAGCGTGATGGACTCGAGGATGCGGTGCGCCTTGTACAAAATCGTGCCGCCGGGCGTCTCGTAGACCCCGCGCGACTTCATGCCCACCAGCCGGTTTTCCACCAGATCGATGATGCCGACGCCGTGCGCCCCGCCCAGCTTGTTGAGTTTTTCAATCAGCGTGACGCCGTCCATTTTCACGCCATCCAGCGAAACCGGGATGCCCTGTTCAAAGCCCAGCGTCAGATAGGCCGGGGCGTCGGGCGCTTTTTCCGGCGTGACGCCCAGCTCGAGGATTTTGTCATACATCGGCTCATTGGCCGGATCCTCCAGGTCCATGCCCTCATGCGAGAGATGCCAGAGGTTTTTGTCCTTGGAATAGTTCGTCTCGCGGGTGATGGTCAGCGGGATGTTCCGCGCCTCGGCGTAGTCGATTTCCTCGTCGCGCGATTTGATGTCCCACTCGCGCCACGGCGCGATGATGGTCATCTGCGGCGCGAACGCCTTGATGGTCCGCTCAAAGCGCACCTGATCGTTGCACTTGCCGGTGCAGCCATGGGCGATGGCGTCGCAGCCCTCGCGCAGGGCGATTTCCACGATGCGTTTGGCAATCACCGGGCGGGCAAACGACGTGCCCAGCAGGTATTCGCCCTCGTAGACCGCGCCCGCCTTGAGCGTGGGGAAAATATAGTCGTCCACGAACTCCTGACGCAGATCCTCGATGAAGCAATCCGCCGCGCCGGTTTTTTTGGCCTTTTCGATCAGACCGTCGAGCTCCTGCCCCTGACCGACGTCGGCGGCCACGGCGATGACCTCACAGCCGTAATTTTCCTTGAGCCACGGGATGATGATCGAGGTGTCCAGTCCTCCGGAATAGGCGAGCGCAACTTTTTTCACAGCCGACATTTGAATGGCCTCCTTGAATAAATATTCACTATTGTAGCACTAAATGCATAAATATGCAAGCCCTATTTTGGCCGTACCCGCATTATACGACGTTTGCTCCGCGCTGTCAATTCAATGGACGCGCCCTTTTTTCGAGTCCGACAAAACTTTCGTTGAATTTGCACCCGAAGGCGGGTATAATACAGTGAATGAAATCAATATACGGAGGGTTGCCGTTTGACAAAACAGCCTTTTTCCGATTATCTCGCCTCGCTGGCCGGCCGCCGGGTCGATGTGGCCGGCGTCGGCGTCAGCAATTTGCCGCTGGTGCGGCTGCTGTGCCGCGCGGGCGCGGTCGTTACGGCGCATGACAAAAAAACGGTCGAGGAACTGGGCGACACGGCGCGTGAGCTGTCCGCCCTCGGCGTGACGCTGCGCTGCGGCGCGGAGTACCTGCAACGCCTTGACGGAGAGCTCATCTACCGCACGCCGGGGCTGCGGCCCGACCATCCCGCCATTGCCGCAGCGGTGGCGCGCGGGGCGGAGCTGCGCTCGGAGATGGAGGATTTCCTCGCGGTCTGCCCCTGCCGGGTGCTGGCCGTGACCGGCAGCGACGGCAAAACCACCACGACCACCCTGATCGCCGAAATGCTGAGGGCGGCGGGGCGCACCGTCCATCTCGGCGGCAACATCGGCCGCCCGCTGCTGTCCGACACGCCGGACATCCGCCCGGAGGACATCGCCGTGCTCGAGCTGTCCTCCTTCCAGCTGCTGACCATGACGGCCAGCCCGTCGGTCGCCGTCGTGACCAACCTGACGCCCAACCATCTGGACGTCCATCCCTCGATGGAGGAATACCGGGCGGCCAAGGAACATATTTTCCGGTATCAGTCCCCGGATGACCGCGCGGTGTTCAACTTCGACTGCCCCGTGACCCGCGAAATGGCACGCTCCGCCCCGGGCGGGACGGTGTTTTTCTCCCGCCGGGTGGCGCTGGAGGAGGGATTTTTCCTCCAAGATGGAACGCTCGTCCGCCGCAAAGACGGCGTGACAACCCCGCTGTTTCCCGTGTCCGACATTCTCCTGCCGGGGGCGCACAATGTGGAAAATTATCTGGCGGCCTGCGCCGCCGTGGAGGGGCTGGTCCCACCGGAGGTCTGCGCCCATGTGGCCCAAACCTTTGCCGGCGTGCCGCACCGCATTCAGTACATCCGCACGGTACACGGCGCACGGTATTACCACGACTCCATCGCCTCCAGCCCCACCCGGACGCTGGCGGGGTTGCGGTCGTTTCCGCAAAAGGTCATCCTGATCGCCGGCGGGTATGACAAAAAAATCCCCTTCGACGCGCTGGGGCCCGCGCTGTGTGCCCATGTAAAACACCTGCTGCTCATCGGGGCGACCGCGCCGCTGCTGCGCGCCTGCGTGGAGCACCTGGACGGCGCTCCGGTCGTGGAGGATTGCGGGACGCTGGACGTAGCGGTTGCCCGCGCACGGGAAATCGCCCGGGAGGGCGACGTGGTGCTGCTCTCGCCGGCCTGCGCGTCGTTTGATCAATTCCAAAACTTTGAGGCGCGCGGCGAGGCATTTGTCCGATTGGTAAACTCTCTATAAAAAGGACGTGGTTTTTTGGACGCGCGAACCCTGCTGGAAACCCTGAGCCGGCATCCCGGCCTGCCCGGCCGGGAGGAGACGGTCGCCGGGGTATTTTCCAAGCTGCTCATCCCGCTGGTGGACACGGTCAAGACCGATCCACTGGGCAATGTCCTCGGCTTCCGGGGCAGTCTGCGCAAAAACGCGCCGCGCCTGCTGCTGGACGCCCATCTGGACGAAATCGGCCTGATGGTGACCGGCTACCGCGACGGATTTTTGCGGTTCTGCACGCTGGGCGGCTGGGATCCCCGGCTGCTGCCGGGGCGGGAATTTCTGGTGCTGTGCGAGTCCCCCTTGCCCGGCGTCGTGGCGGTGCTGCCGCCGCATGTACAGTCGGGCGAGCCGGTCGTCCCGCCGGTGGCCGACATGCTGCTGGACGTCGGCCTGACCGACGAGCAAGCCCGCGCACGGGTGCCGGTGGGCACGGTCTGCGTGCTGGACGCTTCGCTGTTTTCGCTGGGCGGGCGGCAGGTCTCCGGCCGGGCGCTGGACAACCGCGCCTCCTGCGCGATGCTGCTGCTGGCGCTGCACGCGCTGAAGGACAAGCCCCTGCCGGTGTCGCTGGTCGTCTGCGGCAGCGTGCAGGAGGAGGGCGGCGCGCGCGGCGCGGCTCCGGCGGTCTTTGGCACCGAGCCGGACGCCTGTTTGGTGCTGGACGTGACCTATGGACGCAGCCCCGACGCCCCGAAGGACAAGACCTTCCCGGTCGGATACGGGCCGTGCATCGGCGTCGGCCCCGGCTGTCACCGGGGCATGGGCGACCGCATGAAGCAGGTCGCCCTCGAGCTGTCCATTCCCTATCAGCTCGAGGTCATGGAGGGTGCGACCGGCACGAATGCGTGGCCGATGCAAATCGCCCGGAAATCCACCGCGACGGCCATGCTGTCCGCACCGCTGAAATACATGCATTCCCCGGTGGAAACTCTGAGTCTGGACGATTTGGAAAACGGTGCGCGGCTCATCGCCGCCTTTATTTTGTCGCTTTCTGACGGGGAGGTGCTGTGATGCTCGAGCTGGTCAAAACCCTCTGCGCCATGCACGGCGTGTCCGGCTGGGAGGACGAGGTGCGCGAGGCTGTGCGCGAGCGCATCATGCCGTTTGCCGATGAAATCCGCGAGGACGCCATGGGCAACCTGATGATTCTCAAAAAAGGAACCCACCCCGGCGGACACACCCTGATGCTCTGCGCCCACATGGACGAGGTCGGATTTATCGTCAAGGGGTTTACCGACGAGGGGTATCTCACCTTCGCTCGCGTCGGCGGCATTGATCCGACCCTGCTGCCGGGACGGCGGGTGCTGGTGGGCCTGGCAAAACACCCCGGCGTCATCACCACCATTCCCAAGCACTTGCTCTCCAAGGACGAGATGCAAAAAGTCACGCCGCCGGACAAGCTGCTCATCGACATCGGCGCGTCCTCCCGCGAGGAAGCCGAGGCACGGGTTTCGCCGGGCGACCCCTGCGCCTTTTGGGACAGCCCCGCGCAGATGGGCGACGGGTATCTCCGGGCGCGGGCGCTAGACGACCGCGCGGGCTGTGCGCTGCTGGTGCATCTGGCCGAAAAACACCGCCCCCGGCATGACACCTGGTTTGTATTCACCGTGCAGGAGGAGCTCGGCATGCGCGGAGCCTTCGGCCCGTCGTTTGCCATCGCGCCGACGCTGGCGCTGGTGCTGGAGACCACTACGGCCGCCGACCGGCCCGATATGGAGCCGCATCGGCAGGTCTGCCGGCCGGGCGCGGGCGTCGTGCTGCCGGTGATGGACAACGGCAGTATTTACGACCCCACCCTGCGCGCGCGGCTCATCGAGCTGGCCGAGGCCAACGGCATCCCGTGGCAGAACAAGGAGCTTCTCGCCGGGGGGACAGACGGCGCTGCTGTTCAGCGCAGCCGCGCCGGGGTCATGACCGCCGGCATGGCCATTGCCGTGCGGTATCTGCACAGCCCGGTCAGCGTGGCGTATGAGCAGGATATTATCGATATGTACCGATTATTGCTGGCGTTTATGGAGAGCATGGAATAGGAGGGCTTTGTATGGATTTGTTTGTATTGCAAAAAGAATTGGCGGCGAGTCCCGGCGTGTCGGGCGGCGAGGGCGACATCATCGCGCGGTTGGCCGAGCTGGTGCGCCCGCTGGCCGACACCGTCACGGTGGACACGCTGGGCAATCTGATCGCCCACAAAAAAGGCCCCGGCCCGCGTCTGCTGGTCTCGGCGCACGCCGACACGGCGGGGCTGCTCATCACCCATATCGACCCGCGCGGATTTTTGCGGTTCGGCTTGGTGGGCGCGGTCAGGGTTGAGACGCTGCCCGGGGCGCGGGTGCTGCTGCCCGGCGGGGTGCGCGGCGTTTGCTGTCTGGAGGGTAAGGAGGCCAAGGCCGAGCGGATGTTCATCGACATCGGCGCGGTGTCGCGCGCGGAGGCCGAAGCGCGGGTAAAAATCGGCGACCGCGCCTGTTTTGCCGGGGAGACCCTTCGGGAGGGCTCTCTGGTGGTTTCGCCCCATCTGGGCGGGCGCGCCGGGTGCGTGATTCTACTCGAGGCGCTGGCGCGGCTGAAAAAACCGGCCTATGATCTGCACATTGTCTTTTCGGTGCAGCAGGAGGTCGGCTTGCGCGGCGCGCGCACGGCGGCTTTCGCGGTGGAGCCGGCGCTGGCGCTGTCGGTGGATGTAACCGAGGCCGGCGATGTTCCGGGCGGCGCGGGAGAGCTCAAGCTGGGCGGCGGCCCGGCCATTAAGCTGCTGGACAAATCGGCGGTCTGTCACCCGCGCGCCATCGCGTGGCTGGAGGCGGCGGCCAAAAACGCGCAGCTCCCGGCGCAGCGCGAGGTCGCGCCGGACGGCATGTCCGATGCGGGCGCGTTGGTTGTCTCGCGCGGCGGCGTGGTGACCGGCGGGGTGAGCCTGCCGGTGCGCTACCGGTACAGCCCGGTGGAAACGGCGCACATGGGCGACATGGAACAGGCGGCGCGGCTGCTCGCGGCGGCGCTGGAAACGCCGCTGGCGTAGAAAAGGGTGCAGAAAAGCCCTCCGGTTTAACCGGAGGGCTTTGTTTCGTTTTCCATATGGCTCGCGCCCTGAAAACCGAATAGCGAAGGCAGGGGTGAACATTGAGGCGGAACGTGCTGTTTGCCCACATAGTTTGTGGTGCTGGTCAAGTCCTCGGCCTATTAGTACCGGTCAGCTGAACATGTTGCCATGCTTACACTTC
>JAVBOJ010000109.1:0-6220 GCA_031550755.1 Oscillospiraceae bacterium | reverse complement strand
CGGCCCGCACGCCCAGCGATGTCCGCAGGGCGTCCAGCTCGGGCGCGAGGGAAAGCTCCCCGTCCTCGCCCTGACGCGGATACAGCACAAACAGCCGCTCGGACGGTAGCGCCAGCAGGCTGTAGAGCAAATCGCGCTCCTGCGCCAGCCGCCCCTCGGCGTCCGGCGAAAGCTGGTGTCCCATTTCCAGCAAGCGTTTCCGCGCCATTGGCGACACAAGCCCCGGCGACGGCTGGGGCAGCGCCGCATCGTCCGACGCGCCCAGCAAAATCACGCAGCGCGCCGCCCGGCGGCGCAGACGGTCGGTCTGACCGCAGGCCACCTGATGCAGCGACAGCGGGATGGAGCCCACCTCGTACTGCGAAATGACCAGCGAAAACAGCTCAAAAAACGCCGTCAGGGTCATCGACAGCCCGCCCAAGGTCAGCACGCACTGGGACAGCGTCCCGGCCAGCAAATCCCACAGCTGACGGGTTTCGTCGGCCCGCTGGAGCTGCTGAAGCTCGATCAGCCGGGCGCTTTTTTGGGTCAGGCGGTCGGGCAGCTCGATCTCCTCAAAAAAGCGGTAGACCGCCTCGGCCACCTCGCGCGCCGTGGCCGCGCCGCTGTGTTTCAGCCGCTCGAGCGGCGCGATGACCAGCCGCCGCAGGTGGTTGATCTCCTCCAGGAGCGTCACATCCTCCGGCGAAAAGGCTTGTCCCAGCCCGCGCGGATGCCCCTCCCATGTCCGTTTCCAGTCGCCGCCCCGGATCCGCCACGTGAGGACATAATTTTCCAGCAGGTCGCACTGGTCGGGCGTCAGCGGCCCCAGCCCGGTTTTGAGATAGGAAAACACCGCCTCGTAGGAGTACCCGTGGCAGCAGGCCTCCAGCGCCGACAGCAGACAGGACACCAGCGGCGTCTTGAGGATATCCCGCTTGGCGTCGAGAAAAACCGGCACGCCGTAGCGCTCCATCGTCCGCGCCAGCACACCGTCATAGCGCGACATATTGCGCGCCGCCACCACAATGTCGCGGTACAAAACGCCCTCGTCCTGCGCCAGCGACAGCACCAGCCCCGCCGCCGCCTCGCATTCGGCCTGTACATCCCGCGCCGAAATAAACCGCACGCCGGAGACCGGCGCGTCCGGTTGGGGCTCCTCCTCGTACGGGAACGCGCGGGCAATCTCGCCCAGCGCCGGGTTTTGATAGCGCGGTGCGCCCGAGAGAATCTCAATTTTTGTTTGCATCCCGGCCCGGGCGGCCATGTCCGACAGGGCATAGGCCGTTTCTCGCGCCACGGAAAACGGGCCGTCCGGGTCGCCGGAGGGAAGCCCCGTCAGCGCCGCCGTCATCTCGCCGCAGACCGGCAGCAGCGCTTCCAGCACGGCGGTTTCCAGCGGGGTAAACCGCGCGAAGCCGTCGATATACCAATGGGTGTCCCGGAACGCGGCGCAGCCCGGCAGCGTTTCCGCCAGAAGGGACAGCCGGTCGCGCGGGTCGCAGGGACCCTGCGCCAGCTGCGCGTCATAGACTGTAAACAGCAGCGCCAAATCGCGCAAGCGCGCCGCTTCCGCCGCCTCGGCGGAGGCCGCCGCATCGAGCAGCGTCTCCGGCTGGATTTGATAGCTTTTGAGCTCGTCCAGCGTCGCGGCCAGCTCGGACAAAAACTCCGGACGGCGGCACCGCGCGCGGTAGACCGTCAGCCGGTCGGCCACCTGATCGACCGCCAGCCGCAGGGTCAGCAGCCGTCCTCCGCGATCCAGCACGCCGCGCGCCGCGCCGCCGCACAGCGAAAAAACCCGGTCGGCCATGCGCCCGAAGGTGAGCACCTCGGCGTGCAGGCTGACCGCGTCGCCGCCGGCGCGGCAAAGAGCGCGTTCGCTGTCATGAGAAAACTGCTCGGGCACCAGAAGATAGCGCTTGCCCGGCCCGGGCGCGGCCGCGCGGGACAGCAGGGTATGGCTTTTGCCGCTGCCGCACAGGCCCCAGAGAATGGTCAGCATAGTGATCACCCGCCGCGTTTTTTCTGAGTATATCACAAAATGCCGGGCGATAAAACGGTTTGCCGTCGGGGATTTTTTGTGATAAAATGATTTGCCCGCGCGGCGGGCGGAAAAGAGGGTTTTTTTGAATACTCTGCGTAATATGGAGCTGTTTTTTGACAATTTGGCCGCCGACTGGGACGACGGCGGCGACGGACAACGGACAAACCGCGAACGGGTAGCGGCACTGCTGGAGCCGTTGGAGGGCAAAGTCGTCGCCGATATCGGCTGCGGTCGGGGCGTCCTGTTTCCCCATCTATTGGTGAAAAATCCGCGCAAAATCTACGGAATCGACCTCTCGGGCGAGATGCTGCGGTTTGCCCGGCGGGACTTTCCCGATACGCGCATCGAGCTGCTCCAAAGCGATTTTTTGACGGCGGAGCTGCCGCCGCCGGACGCGGCGGTGATTTTCAACGCCTATCCGCATTTTATGGAAAAGGACGCGCTGGTCAAAAAGCTGGCGGCCTGCCTTGCGCCGGGCGCGCCGCTGGTCATCGCCCACGGCCTGAGCCGGGCGGCCATCAACGGACGCCACCGCGACGTCGGCGCGTCGCCGCTGTCTGTGCCGCTGTGGCCTGCCGAGGAGGAAGCGCGGCGGTTTGGGCCCGATTTTGCGGCGGAGGTCGTAATAGACGACGCGGATTTTTATTGCATTAAGTTTGTGAGGGTGTAACGATGCACATTAAAAAAATGGTGACAGCGGCGCTGCTGGCGGCGCTTGGCGTACTGCTTCCGGTCTTTTTCCACAGCATTCCGCAGGCCGGCGCAATTTTCCTGCCCATGCACCTGCCGGTGCTGCTGTGCGGTCTGCTCTGCGGCGCACCGTACGGCCTGCTCTGCGGCATTCTCGCGCCGCTGGCCTCCTTCCTGATTACCGGGATGCCGCCGATGGCGATTTTGCCCGCGATGCTCTGCGAGCTGGCTACATACGGTCTGGTCGCGGGTCTGCTGACCCGCCTTGTCCGCGGAAAAAACAGCCTGCTCGGGCTCTATTTCCCGCTCGTCGGCGCGATGCTTTGCGGCAGAATCGTCGCCGGGCTGGTCAACGGCTTTTTGTTTCAGGCGGGGACCTATTCCCTGCAAGCCTGGCTGACCGCCTCCTTTGTCACCTCCCTGCCTGGCATCGCCATTCAGTTGGTGCTGCTGCCGGCGCTGATATTCGCGCTGCAAAAGGCGAGGGTGTGGGAACGGACGCATGGGGCATAGCCCCGGTCGCCCATAAACAATTGTCCGCAAATTTTGTTTGACATTTCCCCCCGATATAGTATAATATCAGGGTGTGTCTTTCATCCTTGCCCTTTTTACGAGGGCCATATGTCCAGAAGGAGGTGTAAACATGGCGAAAACCACAGCCAAATACGAGACGGTGTATATCATCGACCCGGTGCTCGGGGAGGAAGGAATCCCTGCCATCGTCGCGAAATTCAAGGATCTGGTCGAAGCCAACGGCACACTCGGAGAGATTGAGGAATGGGGCAAGCGCCGTCTGGCCTATCCCATCAACAAGCTGACCGAGGGTTACTATGTGCTGATGAACTTCGAATCCCAGCCCGATTTCCCCGCCGAGCTCGACCGTATCTACAAGATTACCGACGGCATCATGCGCTCCCTCATCATCTGCAAAGACGAGTAGGGAGGGTTTGTCATGCTCAACAAGGCGATCTTGATGGGCCGCCTCACCCGCGAGCCCGAATTGCGACACACATCCAACAATACCCCCGTCGCTTCGTTCACCCTGGCGGTGGATCGCGGCTTTGCGGGGAAAAACGCCAATCCCGGTCAGCAGACAGCCGATTTTATCGACATCGTCTGCTGGGAGAAACGCGCCGAATTCGTCTCCAAGTGGTTCCACAAGGGCCAGCTTGTCGCCGTGTCCGGCCGTATTCAGCAACGCGCCTGGAAAGACAAGGAAGGCAACAACCGCTACAGCTTTGAAATCGTTGCCGACGATGTCTACTTTGCCGAGTCCAAACGCGACGGCGCCTCCGGCGGTGACGCCTTTGCGCCTCCGTCCCGTCAGGACAGCGGTTATGATGCCCCCGCGCCCTCCGGCTTTCAGGTATTAGAGGACGATGACGGGGATCTGCCCTTTTGACCCTGCGTACTGTTTGTCGCGGGGCATTTCCCCGCGTAATTCTCAAATTCTACTGGAGGTAATTTCATGGCCATGGAACGCCCGCAGCGGGGCCGTAAACGCCGTAAGATCTGTTCCTTTTGTGTGGACAAGGTGACCACCATCGACTATAAGGACGCCGCCAAGCTCCGCCGCTTTTTGTCCGAACGCTCCAAGATCCTGCCCCGCCGGATGACCGGCACCTGCGCCGCCCATCAGCGCGATCTGACCGAGGCCATCAAGCGCTCGCGGCACATCGCCCTGATTCCGTACGTGACGGACTGAGACGCAAACAAAGAGCCGGGAGAAGGGTTGCCCTTCTCCCGGTTGTTTTTATCTGTCCGGGTTTGGCGGAATGAAATACGCATCCTCCGCCCACCGCGCCGGATTTTCCTCTATGTACCGCCAAATACGCCCCCTCTTCCTGCCGCCATCCCCGCCCGGAAGGAACGCCTCTTCCAACCGGGCGGGGATCGCCCCTATACCTTCTTCACATTGCTGGAAATCTCGGACAGCGCCTTGGACGCCTCCATATCAAAGCTGCCCATGCGTGCCATGTCGCCCAGCGACAGCATCCCGACCACCCGCCCGTCCTCGCAGACCGGCAGCCGGCGCACCTGTTCGGCGGCCATCATGCGGGTGGCCTCGCGCACATCGTCCTGCGGCGATACCGTCACCACATTTTTGGTCATGATCTCGCGCACCTTGGTCTGGTTGGGGTCGCCCTCCGCCGCCACGCACCGCATGACGATATCCCGGTCTGTGACAATGCCGCGCAGGCGGCCGTCCAGCGAACACACCGGCAGGGAGCCCACATTGTGCCGCTGCAACAGCCGCGCGGCCAAGGTGGCCGATTCATCCGGCGTAATGCTGATGACGCTTGCGTTCATAAGCTCGGAAACACGCATACGAAACCCTCCTTTTTGTTGTATGGACGGTTGTTAGTATGTGTCTTTTTTATTTATTTATCAGCCCCAGATTCCGTCGCAGCAGCGCCTCGCTCCGCGAGAAGGAGTGCCCCGGCGGGATCGGCGCGTCCGGCGCGAGATGCGGTGTATAGTCCGCCCGGCTTTCGGGCAGAGGCGAGTACGCCGGGTCGGCGTTGTGCGGGCAGGCCAGTTGGCAGAGGTCACAGCCCCAGATGGTCGGCGCACGCGCCAGCAGCGCACGCTCGGCGTCCTCCAGCGCGCCTTTTTTCTGGCTGATGGAGGACAGGCACAGGCGGCGGTCATAGCGTCTTGTCTCCCCCTCCAGCCGCAGCGCCCCCGTGGGGCAAGCCGCCGCGCAAGCCCCGCAGCGCTCGCAAAAGCCGGCGGGCGGCGTCTCCTCCAGCTCAATGGGCGTGGCCAGCGCCCCCAGCGTGACAAACGAGCCGTACGGCGGGCAAATGGCCAGCCCCATCGCGCCGGTCATGGCGCAGCCGCACAGCCGCGCGGCGCTCACCGCCGGCAGCGGGTAGCCGTCGGGCAGGACGCGGGCGGACAGTTCCGGCAGCGCCGCCGCCATGGCGGTCAGACGGGCCCTGCCCGCCTCATAGTAATCCAGCCCCCGGGCGTACAGCGGCACATTGCCCGGCTGGCGTCCGGCATAATACGGGAAGGCCATCACCAGTGCCGAGACATGGGGCTCCGCCAGCGTGCGCAGCCGCGCCTCCAAGCGGGAGCCTTGCGGCGCAAAGGAATACAGCCGTTCAATACGCACAGCGCCCCAGCTGGCCGCGCCATGCGCGCGCAGGGTTTCGTCGATTTTCTGTTGCATGGGTATCGCCTCTTTCCTTTTGTAGTATGCCACGAAAAGGGAGGTTTGGCAACGCCTGCCCCTGTCAGGTTGTCAAAAGACCCCCTTGCTTTTCGGCGCAAATCCAAAGCCCAGCTATAAAAAGTCAATAGTGACTGGTGAAAAAAATGTCAGCAGTAGTCTCGCAAATAAGGGTAGAACAAAAAGCCGCGCTATGGCAGCCTGAGGATGTGGGGCTCTGCGGAGCGGCAGAGCATTTGAAAACGATAGCCAACTGCGGTTGACTATCGGATTTCAAACGCTAACAATTGGGCACATAGGGCTTATTGTCTCTCAAGACAGCGTAG
>JAVBOJ010000102.1:0-5906 GCA_031550755.1 Oscillospiraceae bacterium | reverse complement strand
GTACGGCAGCCCGTGCTCGGCGCAGGCCGCCGCAAACGCGCGCCACAGCGCCTCCTGCCGGGGCGCGTGGCAGGAGTAGGCGTCGCCGTAGATCTCGATATAGCGTTCTTTCAGGCCGGGGAATCGCTCGTCCAGCCGGTCGAAAAAATACGCCCGCTGGTTCTGCCGCAGCGTTACGCCCAACCCATAGGCGTAAACCCAGCGCGCGCCGGCCAGCGCCGACAGCCGGACTATCGCGCGGAGGTTCTCCTCGGTGTCGGTGAGAAACGGCAGCACCGGCATCAACAGCACGCCGCAGGAAACGCCTGCCGCCGTCAGCGCCCGGATGGCCTCCAGCCGCTGACTGGTGGACGAGACGCGCGGCTCGATTTGACGGCACAATGTCTCATCGGCTGCGGTAATCGTAAAATTGACGACCGCCGGGGCGTGGCGGCGGATCTCGGCCAGTAGGTCGGCATCCCGCGCGGCCAGCGCCGACTTTGTGTGCGCCACAATGCCGTATCCATACCGCGCCAAGAGTTCCAGTGCGCCGCGCGTCAACTGATGTTCCCGTTCCAGGGGATTGTACGGGTCACTCATCGCGCCCGTGATGACGATCCCCTGTTTTTGTTTGCCGCGTAGCTCCCGCTCCAGCGTAGAAAGCGCGTTTTCCTTGGCGCGTACGGTGTCGAAATTATCCACATGATAACAGTCGGAGCGGCTGTCACAGTAAATACAGCCGTGACAGCAGCCCCGATAAAGGTTCATATTGTACCGCGCACCGAACCATCCGTCCTTCATGGAGGCGGACAAAATGGTCTTGGCGGGGACGAGCGGCAGGTTCATTGGGCGCTTTGTGCGCCTATCATTTTTTGTTTATGATGACAGGCCACAAAATGCCCCGGGCGGATCTCCTCAAACGCCGGCACTTCCTTTTCGCACACCTCGGTGCAATGCTCGCAGCGGGTGTGGAATTTGCAGCCGGCGGGCGGCTTGGCCGGGGACGGAATGTCGCCCTTGAGGATCACGCGGTTCATTTTGACGTCGGGATTGGGCACCGGCACGGCCGACAGTAGCGCCTTGGCGTAGGGGTGGGTGGGGCTCTGGAAAAATTCCTTTTTGGGCGCCATTTCCACCAAACTGCCCAGATACATGACGCCGACCACGTCGGAAATATATTCCACCACAGACAGGTCGTGGGAGATGAACAGATAGCTGAGCTGGCGCTCCTTTTGCAGGTCGCGCATAAGGTTGATGATCTGCGCCTGCACCGACACGTCCAGCGCGGACACCGGCTCGTCGGCCACCACCAGATCGGGATTCAGCGCCAGCGCGCGGGCGATGCAGATACGCTGCCGCTGACCGCCGGAAAATTCATGCGGATACCGGCTGTACTGATAATCGCGCAGCTCACAGCTCTTCATGACCGACAGCACGTAGTCGCGCAGCTCGCTTCTGGGTACCAGCTGATGCTCGCGCACCGCCTCGCCGATGATTTCACCGATGGGAATGCGCGGATCCAGCGAGGAATAGGGATCCTGAAAAATGAGCTGCATTTTGGGGCGCATGCGGCGTAGCTCTTTTTTCTTCAGGGTAAATACATCCTGCCCGTCGATGATGGACTGGCCGCCTGTCGGCTCGGTCAGGCGCAGCAGGGTGCGTCCGACGGTGGTCTTGCCGCAGCCGCTCTCGCCGACCAACCCGAAGGTCTGTCCCCGTTTGATGGAAAAGCTGACGCCGTCCACAGCGCGCACATGCCCGACCACCCGCTGGGCCACGCCGTGGCGGATGGGGAAATATTTTTTGAGGTCATGGACCTCCAAGAGGTTCTCCGAAGCCGCTTTGACAGCCGAGCTCATTGCGCCGCCTCCTTTTTGCCCAAAAGCTCGCCCAGATACCGGTGGCAGGCCACCTTGTGGGTATCGCTGACGGGAATCATGGGCGGGTATTTCCCGCCGCAAGCCGCGACGCTTTGCTCGCAGCGGTTGCGGAAGAAGCAATAATCCGGCAGCTCAATGGGGTTGGGCACGTTGCCGGGGATGGAATACAGCCTGTCGTTCTCGCTGACCGAGGTGGGCCGCGACTTCATGAGGCCGATGGTGTACGGATGACGCGGCTCATGGAAAATGTCGCGGACGGTTCCCTGCTCGACAATGCGGCCGGCGTACATGACGACGACAAAATCGGCGGTTTCGGCCACCACGCCCAGATCGTGGGTGATGAGCATGATGGAGGCGCTGATTTTCTCCTTCAGCGCACGCAGAAGATCCAGAATCTGCGCCTGAATGGTCACGTCCAGCGCGGTGGTCGGCTCGTCGGCAATGATGAGCTTGGGATCGCAGGCCAGCGCCATGGCGATGACCACGCGCTGCCGCATACCGCCCGACAGCTCATGCGGATACATCCGGTACACGCCCTCGGCGTTGGCGATGCCCACCAATTGGAGCAGCTCCACGCTGCGCGCGGCGATCGTTTTTTTGCTTTTTTTTCGCATCGTATGGTATTTAAGCACCTCGTCCACCTGCTTGCCGATGGAAAAAACAGGGTTGAGGGTGGTCATGGGCTCCTGGAAAATCATGGTAATATCACTGCCGCGAATGGCGTCCATCTTCTTGGCGGGAACCTTGGCCAGATCAATCGGCGCACCGCCGCCCGGATTGAACCGGAGCTGCCCGTCGGCGATCTGCCCTTGGGGCTCCTGAAGCAGGCGGAGAATGGACAGGCTGGTAACCGATTTGCCGCAGCCGCTCTCGCCCACGATGCCGACGGTTTTGCCGCGCGGCACATCGATGGTGACGCCGTCCACCGCGCGGACGGTTCCCACATCGGTGTAGAAAAAGGTGTGCAGATTGTCTATTTCCAACACATTGTCAGGATTTTTCATCGAGACTTCATAGACAGAGGAAGGCACTGCGCGTTTTTTTCTGCGCTCCAGTTCCTTGTATTTTTTCGCGTTGTGTTTTTTAATGTCGCGCAGTTTCCGTTTGCGCGCGACCTCTTTTTGATCCTTCATCCGTCTCACCTACCTTTTCATGCGGGGATCGGTCGCGTCGCGCAGACCGTCGCCCACAAAGTTAAACGCCAGCACGGTGATGAGGATACAGATGCCGGGCGTGACCCAAACGGCGGGGTGTCCGCGCATAATCACCGTGTCCGACACCAGCGCCACCATGTTGCCCCACGAGGCATACGGCGCGCCGACGCCCACGCTCAAAAAGCTCAGGGTAGACTCCATCAGAATGACCGAGCCCAGCTGCAATGTGGCCATAACAATGAGGTTTGGCAGGGTGTTGGGGATGAGGTGGCGGAAAATCTTATGCCGGACGCGGATGCCGGTGGCGTCGGCGGCCTGCATGAATTCGGTCTCGCGCAGCGACAAAATGTTGCCGCGCACCATACGCGCCACGCTGGGCCATGACAAAAAGCCCAGCACAAACATGGTATAGTAAATTTTCACCTGCGGGGAAATGCCCAGCGCAATCAGGATGGGGGCGATCATCAGCATCAGCGGCACCAGCGGAATCGAGTGGATAATATCCACCAGACGCATGATGACGCCGTCGATAAAGCCGCCGTAATAGCCGGCGACACCGCCCAAAATGATGCCGATGAGCAGCGACACGATCACGACCACAAAGCCCACCATCAGCGAAACGCGTCCGCCGTACATGATCCGGGCCAGCATGTCCTGTCCGTCGCGGTTGGTGCCGAGAAAATGCTTCTCGCTCCGCGGGGCGAGAACAAACAGCGTAGCGTTGGCAATCCGGTCGGAATCGGAGCTGCGGAGCTCCTCCCCGGTGCCTATTTCCTCGTAGAAAATCTCGGTCTCACTGTACTCATAAAAAAGCGGCACAATAAAGGTGAACAGCGCCATCAAAAGCAGGGCGATCAGGCCGGCCACCGCCAGTTTGTTGCTGAAAAATCGGCGTATGATCATTTGTCCCGGCGTCATGAACAGCTGTTTTTCGGCAATATCGGTCTTCTCCCGGAACGACTGGGGCCTCAGCGCCTCTTCCAGCGAGTTGAATCCCTCGGGCAGCTTATACGTATTATCCATTCCTGCCGCCCCCTAACTCAACCGGATCCGCGGATCGACCACGGCATACATAACATCGGAGATGAGGTACCCCAAGACGGTACAGACCGCCAAAAACATATTGAAGGCCATGAGATACGGCACGTCGGCCATTTCTGCGGCTTTGAGGCCGATGCCGCCCATTCCCATGATGCCGAATAAATTCTCGGTAATAATGGCGCCCGAAAACAGCCCGGGAAGCTGGGCACCAAGGAGTGTCACGATCGGAACCAAGGTGTTCCGGAAGGCATGGGAGCGCACGACGGTTTTTTCCGGCACGCCTTTGGCCCGGGCGGTACGCACATAATCGGAGCCCAGCGCTTCGATCATATTGGCGCGGGTATACCGCAGCCATGCGCCGCAGCTGACCAGCACAAACACCGTGATCGGCATGATCAGATGCTGGGCATAGTCCAACAGCTTGGCCAAGGAAAAGCCGTCATAAATCACGCGCGGGTTGAGCATGCCCGAAATCGGCAAGATATTCAGTCCGTAGTATCCAAAAGCGTTTTTCAAAAGCACCGCAAAGAAGAAGGACGGCAGCGAAATGCCGATAAACACAAAGGCGGTGATCAGGTAATCCGTCCCGGTGTTGCGCCGTTTGGCGGCGATAATCCCCAACGGGATGGCGAGCAACAGCTCAAAAAAAAGCGCGATAAGAGAAATGGCAAATGTGGTGCCCATGGCATGACCCATCACCTCGGTAACCGGGCGGGCATAGATCAGAGACGTTCCCAAATCTCCCTGGAGCGCCTTCCCAAGCCAGCCGATGTAGCCCTCGGGAATGGATTTGTCAAGCCCGTACACCTCGCGCAGATGGGTGCGCTGCTCCTCGGTGATTTTGGTCGAGGTGGAGGTGGAGAGGGTGACATAGTCCGCCGGCATTAGACGGGACAACGTGTACAGGATCATAGAAACGCCGAGCAGCACGACAATACTGATGAGTATTCGGCGTATGATATACTGTCTCATGCTTCATCTTCCTTCTGTGCCTGTCCTCTCCGGAACGCGACCGACCCGCCCGTAATTCGGGGAACGGGCGGGCCGGCGCGCGAGGACAGGCCGAAATTGAATAGCGATCAGCTCACAGGCCAATCCGAACAAATCTGATTAGACAATGACCTCGACCTTCCACAGCACGTTCTGATAGTCGGCGGCGGTGGTGGCTTCGGGGATGGTATCGGTATTGACTCTGTGCACGTTGTAAGCCAGCATGTTCTTGCGCTGATAGATGGGCAGCTCGAGAGCCTGATCCATGGCGTAATCGAGCATTTCAGCGACCTTGGTGCGGCGCTCGGCCAGATCGACGGTCTGGACGATGGATTCCAGCATGCCGTCCATCTGGGCGTCTTTGAAGCGATAGCGGTTCTGGCCGCCGGTGGAGTGGAACTGGGTGGATTTATCGCAGTCATACACGGCACCCCACGCCATGATCCACGCGTCGGCGGTGCCGTCATTCATGGCGCCCTGCAGCACGGCAAAGCCCACGTCCTGAATCTGGATCTCGCCGCCGAGTTTTTCCATATCGGTCTGCGCCTGCACCAGCATGGCGTAGGCCGGGTGTTCACCCTTGCCGCTGCCGCCGATGTAGCAGTTGACAACCAGCTGCTTGCCGGCAGCGTCAACTAACTTGCCGTCCTTCTGGGTGTAACCGGCCTGCTCGAAGTACTTCAAAGCCTGGGCGGGGTCGTACGGGTAGAAGGTTTTTGCATCCTGGGGATACTCAGCCAGAGTGGTTGTCATGGGGCGCTCGATGACCTTCGCCAGCTCGGTGCCGTAGTAGCCTTCGACAGAGGGCTGACGGTTCATCAGGCACCACAGACCCTTACGCACCAGCAGGGGCACGCGCTCG
>JAVBOJ010000018.1:0-13012 GCA_031550755.1 Oscillospiraceae bacterium | reverse complement strand
GGCGGGAACGACAAGACCACGCTGGAAAAAATGCTGTCCGACAAGGACGCTACGCCCAAAACATACAACACCACGTGGGGCAAGACAGCCAAGCTGCGCGAACATATCTACGCCTACAAGGAAAACAACCGCCCCGCCATGCAGTTTTACGGCTACGGCACCTCCAAATACGCCGACTTTTTGTATTATCCCGCCAGCAACACCAGCACCAAAAAGGTGCGCTTTGACGTGGACTCCACCAATGTGGAGCCGCATTCGCTGAAATATGCCGGCTTTTTGGTCAACGCCGGCGTGTCAAACGGGAAGCTCAGCGGCTATTTGATCCTGTTCGAATACGGACGGGCCAACGCCTCCGCGGGAGAAAAGGCCTCCTCTCTGGTCGGCGTGTATCTTTACAAGCTGAGCGAAGTGGACGTGGACGACCTGCACTTGAAGGGGCTCTATAATGCCGGCAGCACCCTGATCTCCGGCGCGACAAAGCTGGCCACCTCCTCCTTTACCCAGGGTACCGGCACCCTTTGGGGGAAAAGCCATATTGAGCTGGACATCACCTCCCAGTCCCTCAAGGCGACCATCCAGCAGATGAATTCATCCACCGGGGCGCTGATGGGAAGCGCCACGACCCTGTTTGACGTTTCGTCCGGCACTATTGCCGATACCGGCTTCGGCGGCTTCGGGCCGTATGTGGACTTCAGCGTCAGCACCGGCCATAGCTGCACCACCACCTCCAGCTTCCGGTATACCAGTCTGGAAATGCAGTTTGTCGAGCCGCTGAAGGGCGGCTCCGCGCTGGAGGCCTATCAGTTTACCGATTATCTGGAAAAAAGCGACCAGCGGTATTTTATCAACCTGACCAGCGCGCAGCAAAATTATGACGTCACCGCCACCGACGCCGATCTGGGCTACCTCAACCTCATCCAGAAGGACAACACCATCCTGATGACCGATGAGACGCTCAACGGCGGCAGCCCGATTTATCCCATCGCCTATCTGGGCGACAATGTGAAGGATATCAACAACATAGCCGACGGCGAGATTGCCGGGCTGTACGCCGGGTCTGACACCACCGAGCTCATGGCGGCCAAGCTGGCCTGGCTGATCTATCACAACAGCTGGGAGGAGGACGGAGGCAGTCCTGCCACGCCGCAGGAGAGCGTTGTGGCCGATCTGAAGCTGCGCGAGGGCCCCGACCCGACCGACAATCAGGTCAACCAGATTTTGCAGCAGCTCATTCCGGGCGACAGCCTGAAGGTCTACCTTGACCCGTCCAAGAGCGTCAACACGGCGAGCGCCACCGGGCATACATACACCTTTACCGATCCGGCCGGAGAAGCCAAAATCGTGACGGTGCAAAACAACGGCGAGGGGGACTACTTCGTCGTGGACAAGACGGCCAACTGGCCGGCGGGCGAATATACCGCTACGCTGCAATATACCGCCAGCGCGGGCGCGTCGATTCCCTCGACCACCAAGTTTAAAATTCTGGCCGACGGCACCAAGCCCACGCCCGGCCTGAGCGTCGCCAACGCCGAAAACGGCTATGTGGAGCTGACCTTTACCAACACGCCGACAGCCGGCACGTATGGGTTTACCTCTCCGCTCGTCTCGTACGCGGCGGTGTTTACAACGACATCGGACAGACCGACCCCGGAGGAGTATACCGCCATTCCGGCCGGCGGCGCCGGTGCCAATGCCTCCACCGGGGCGCTCGCGCCCGGCAACTACTACGCGCATGTGTTTTTGAAGGACGCCGCGGGCAATGAAGGCTATGCGTCCGCCGCCTTTACCATCAGCAAAAAAGGGCAGACCTTCTCGGGCGGCACGGCCTATGTGCTGGAGGTCGGCATTGATACCGATCTCACGCTGGACACCCAGAACACCACCGTGTTCGGAAGCGGCGACGCGAGCCCCGACCCGCTCCTGAGCTGGGCGGTTACCGCCGGCGGCGGCATTGTGCAGCTGGACAACGGCGTTGTGACGCCGCTGAAATACGGTACGGCCACCATCACCGCCTCGGCGGCCGAGACCGCCACCCACCGCGCCGGCTCGCAGGACATCACGGTCACCGTGACAAAGCCTTTGACCGTGCGGCTGGCGTCCACCAACGCGGATGAAAACGGCATCACCGTGCGCCCCTCGTACACCGTGGGTGGATACGGCATCGACGCGGCCTCCCCCGTTCTTGAGTACCGCAAAACCGGCGAAACCGGCTGGATAACCGTCCCCGGCGGCACATGGAGCTGGGACCTGGGCTACACCATCCCCTTTGCCGGGCTTGCGCCCGGCGCGGAATATGAGGTGCGCCTCGCGGCGTCCGACGAACGGCCCGCAACGCCCCATCCCTCCACGGCCGGGCTGACCTTCCGCACGCCGGCGGCCGATTCTTCGACCGGCTCAGGTGGAAACCAGGGCGGGACAGCCGCCGTGACCGTGACCGATCCGGGTACGCCCTATGTCATGGTGGAGGACGGCGTGTATACCGTTGTCATCAAGGACGGCGATACCATCATCGCCACCGTGCCCCATACCGTTACCGCCACCGAGGCCGGCTTGCACAGCTTCACCCATGATCTCACCGGTCTGCCCGACGGCGATTTTACCGTCGTCATCACCGGGCCGGACGGCAACACGATTACCGACCGTGTGGTCATTGGCGGCGGGCAGCAGGTGTCCGCGCCCCTGGATCTCAAGCTGGGCAAGGCGGTCAGGGACACAGTCCTGAAGGTCATGGACGACAAGACCCCCAAGGTTTCCGCCAGCGGCCTGAATGAAATGTATGATTATTTTGACGGCGATCCGGCCGGCGACGGGAAAGACGGCCTGACGACGACCGATGTCAATACCGTCAAAGCGCCCGGCACGGTGTCTTTGATTGAGCTGCGGGCGCAGGGCGTGGATGAAAACGCCCCCGGCGCGTCGGCGAGCGATCTGTTGACCATGAGAACCGAGACGGTCGGCCGCGACACGGCGCTGTATCTCGATCTGACCCTCTGGAAAACCATCACGCCGGACGGCGAGATTCCCGATACAAAACAAATTGTCCAATCGGGTCAGCTGCTCACCGTCAGCGTACCGCTGCCCACCCTGAACGGCTCGGATTTCCGCATTTTCCGCGTCCATGAGGGCGTCGCTGAGGAAATCCCGCACGGCTCCGCCAACGCCAATCCATACGGCGAATATTGGGAGCTTTTTGGCGGACACGCCGAGCTGCACGTCAAACGCTTCTCGCTCTATGCGTTTACCTATGTACCCTATGTGGACGAGACGCCGGCGACCGATTACTGGCAGACGGTGCGGGATGCCGTCGGCGGCGCGAACGACGGCGATGTGGTCACGGTGGACGCCAAAAAGCTGGACAATGTGCCCGACGACGTCATGGAAGCGCTGCGCGGTCAGGACGAGGTTGGCATGATCATCGAGCGGGGCGATACCGTCATCGTCATCCCGGCGGGGCTGGCGCCCGCGCGCCAAAACGGAAAAACCTTCTGGACGTTTGACGAGCTGGCCGAGCTGTACGGCACGCGGCCGAAGCTCAACAAAACCGAGCATACCGCCTTTATTCTGGGACGAAACACCGGCCTGTTTGACCCGAACGCCGATATCAGCCGCGCCGAGGTCGCCGCGATTTTCGCCCGGCTGTCGCTGGGCTTCCGCGAAAACCAAACCTACCCCTGCACATATCCCGACGTGGATCCCAACGCGTGGTACTCTGATTATGTCGGCCTCCTCCAGAAATTCCACATTTTGGAAGGCTACGCCGACGGCAGCTTCCGACCCGAAGCGCCCATGACCCGCGCGGAATTTATCGCGGTGGCCGCCCGTTTTGAGGGCGTCTCGGGTGCGGGCAAGGCCGCTCTGGCCGATGTGCCGGCGGGGCACTGGGCTGGGAAAAGCATCCAATATGCCGTGCAGAGAAATTGGATAACCGGCTATGCCGACGGCAGCTTCCGTCCCGAGGCGCCCATCAGCCGCACCGAGGCGGTGGCCGTCACCTGCCGTATGCTGGATCGCGTGATCGGCGCGGAGGCGCTGGCGGGCAAGGAGTACCGCCGCTTCCCCGATGTGACGCCGGACTTCTGGGGGTACTATTATGTGATCGAATCGGCCACCGCCCACGGACACGCCAAGGTGGCCGAGCAGGAAATTTGGCAAGCGCTGTAAAAGGAGGGAAAAGGAAAAGAGCCGTCCGGGTTTCACCGGGCGGCTCTTTCATTACTTGGAGAATTTGTCCTTGACCATCTGGATCTCATTGGTGGGAGCCTGCTTGACAGGATACCAGCCGCGGCTGTTGGCCGTGTTGAAGAGCTCGGACTGGATGCAATGCTCGTCCTTGAGGATGCTTAAAAACTCGTCGCGCAGCTGTTGGTTGACGCATTCGCCCGCGAACATGTTGTAATTGCTGGAGACAAGCTTCTGGCTGGCAATGAAATCGTTGACGGTTTCCTGATCGTTCATGGTGGTGGTAGTGTTGTTGTTCATCTTCATTGCCTCCCGCTAGTTGAGATAGGTCAGCAGCTTGTCGTAATGCTGCTGATGGCGGCCGGCAATCGTTTCGAGAGAATTTTTGATCGCGGTGTCGCTGCACTGACCGGCCATGGTGCGGTATTTTTTGACGAGAACCTGTTCGCTGCCCAGCTGTTCTTCCAGAGCGGTGAGTTCCTTGGTGGTAAGACTGGCCATTGGTATTCACTCCTTGATGCGCAAGTGGGGGAAAAGAAGGCGTAAGACTTACAAAACGTTTTTAAAATATGCGGCACGTTTGGCCGCAGGTATAGTATGTGACGAGCGGGTTAATTTATAGGTAAAAAAATATGGCTGGAAATTTCAAAACGCGATCATCGCGCAGTACTGCACCGTCTCGCCGCCGAAGCGGTAGGAGAGGCCGGCGGCGCGCATCACCTCGGCGACGTTGAGGCCGTAGCCCTCCAGCGAGGCGAAGGCGCGCTCCGGTGCGCGGCAGGGCGCGGGATAGGCGCAGGTGTCACACAACGTACATCCGCCGGCGCCCAGCGGCAGAACATCCGCGCATCCCTTGGTGCGCAGGGCGTCGTAGATGTCCAGCAAAAGACGGTCGAACGAAGTCTTGGCGGTCATCATGCCGTCCCAGTCAAAGGCGTCCTCCAGCGGGAACACCCGGGAGAGAACCAGACCGTATTCGTACTGCCGCAAGGTATTCACGCAGTCAGACAGCGCCCCGAGCGCCGGCGGACACCGCCAGCAGGTGCCGTACCGTCCGCATTTGTTTTGCGCACAGAGGTCGCGGAACTCCGGATGGACGGAAAGCGCGGACAGCGGAATGACCGCCGCGGTGTCCGCGCCGGTGTCCCGCGCGGTCTGGATCAAAAGAGCGGATTCCATCAGAAAAGCCTCCTTGTCAGTGATTACTTTAGATATTGTCTCACAAAAGAAGCCGCGATACAAACAAAATGAAGCAAAAAGATCTATTTTTCAACCGAAATTATTTCGGACAAAAAATATCCTTGTGGAAACTCCTCAAAAAACGTAGTTTTTTGAGGAGAATTATGCTACAATGACAATAACTGTGTTTTGAGGGGGAATCCGGCTTGGCGGATCAGACATATATAGAGGGGCGCAACGCCCTGAGGGAGGCGCTGAGAGCCGGCCGCCCCATAGACAAGCTGTATGTATTGCGTGGGGCGGAAGGGCTCGGTGCGCTTGTGGCGCAAGCGCGGGAGGCCGGAGCCGTCGTGGTGGAATGCGACCGCGTCCAGCTCGACCGCCTGAGCCAGACCCATGCCCATCAGGGCATCATCGCCTCGGTGTCGGCCATCGCCTACGCCGAGGTGGAGGATTTGCTCGCGCGGGCGCGGGAGGCCGGCGTGCCGCCGTTTTTGGTGGCCTGCGACGGGGTGGAGGATCCCGGCAACCTCGGAGCCATCATCCGCACGGCGGAGGCCGCCGGGGCGCACGGGGTGGTCATTCCCAAGCGCCGCAGCGCCAGCCTGACAGCGCAGGTGGAAAAGGCCTCGGCCGGTGCGCTGGCGCATCTGCCGGTGGCCAGAGTGCCAGGGATTCCGGCATTTTTGCGGGAGATCAAGCAGCAAAATATTTGGGTGTTCGGCGCGGACGCCGCCGGCGACTCCGTGTTTCAAACCGACTTTTCCGGCGGGATCTGCCTGGTGCTGGGCGGGGAAGGGCAGGGGCTCTCCCAGCTCACCGCCCGCGAATGCGACCGGCTGGTGGGCATTCCCATGCTGGGAAAAGTCGCGTCTCTTAATGTTTCCTGCGCGGCCGCCGTGCTGATGTATGCGGCGGTCAAAGCAAGACAAGGCCTATAAATTGGGGTGTGTTTGGGGTGTCCGAAAAAAAACGGGACGATGTGATCGAGGAAGTGCGCGAGATGGTGGAAGGACACACCATCTCCGATTCTCAGCGCTTTTCACTGGATGAGATCATGGCGGAATTTGAATATGACGAAACCTTAAAGCCCGGCTCGCGCAAAAAGCGCCGTCAGCGCGAAAAAGCCGAGCGCGAGGCCGAGCGCATGAACGATGATACCATCGCGCTGCGCAATTTGGCCGAGCAAATGCGCGAGCTCGTCCGCGCCGAACAGGAGGCAGCGCCCGCGCCGCCACCCTCTGCGCCCGCGCTGCCGGCGGAGCCCGAGGTGCCGGAGGAGATCACGGCGTTTTTGGAAAAAACCGACTTTTCGGAGGATCGAGAGCTGAGGGTCACGGTGACCGAGCAGATCGACTTCGGCCCGGAGGGAATGTTCGGGCAGGCGTTTAAGCCGTCGGAAAGCTTTGTGCGGCAAAAGGAAGAGGAGCTCCCCGAAGAGGAGGAGCAGGCGCCTCCGCGACCCACGCTGGCCGCCCGTATCCGCCGCCGCGCGCGCCGTCCGGAAAAGCCCAAGCCGCAGTTTTCTCCGGCGCAGGCGGCCGAAAAGCTCGCGCCCTATGTGCGTTTTTTCACCCTGCGCACCCTGATCGCGCTGGGGGTTTGCATCCCGCTGCTGTACATCACGTTTTCGCATCGGTACTCCTGGCCGACGCCGGATTTTCTCACCTACGCGCTGCGTCCGGCCAGCTATGTGACGGCGGTGCTGTTTTTGCAGATTCTGGTCATGGTCTGCGGCGTGGATGTGCTGGCCAAGGGCATTTTTGATCTGGCGCACTTCCGCCCCGGGATGGAGACGGCGGTTTGCGTCTCCTGCCTGTCCAATATTGTCTATGTGGTCACGATTTTTTTCCACCGCGAATGGAGCATTTTCCTGCCGTATTGCTCGGTCGCGGCGGTGTCGCTGCTGGCCGTTATGTGGAGCCACAAGCTGCGCCTGTCGGCGTGGCTGCGCACCTATAAGGCCGCATCCCAAACCGAAATTCCCTACGCCGTCTTCCGGGAGGAGACAATGTGGCCGGGCGGGCCGGTCATCACCAAGGGCGAAGCGCCGCTGGGCGCGTTTGTCGAGCAGACCGAAAAGCCGGACGGCGCGGCGCGGTTCGCCTCGTTTTTCGTGCCGATTTTGTTGGTGGCCTCGCTGATGTTTGCGCTGATTTCCTCGGTGGGGCAGGGGCAGCCGGAAAAATTCTTCTGGGCGTGGGCGGCTATTTCGTCCGCCGCCGCGCCGGTCTGCGCCGCCCTCAGCTTTACCCTGCCCATGGCTCGTGCCGCCGCGCGCCTGCAAAGCGTGGGCGCGGCTATCGCCGGCTGGTTCGGGGTGCGCGCCATGGCCGACGAGGCCGCCGTCGTGCTCACCGATTACGACATTTTCCCGCCCGGAACCGTCACCCTAAACGGCCTCAAGGTCTTTGGGTCGTATGGCTTTGAGCGCGTCATCTCTTATGCCGCCAGCGTTATGGCGGCCTCGGGCAGCGGGCTGTCCCGCGCGTTTTCCCAGCTGTTGGAGGGGCAGCAGGAGGCCATCCGCCGGGTGGATGAATTTTTGCACTATGAGGGCGGCGGGATGGGCGCCGAAATCCGCGGCGACCGCGTGCTGGTCGGCACCTCGTCGTTTATGCTGCGTATGGGCATCCATCTGCCTTCGTCGCTCAACCTCAAAAACGCCGTGTTTGTGGCCGTCAACTTGGAGCTGGCCGGCATTTTCGCCATCAACTATGTGCCGGCGGGCGGCGTGCGCGGCGCGCTCATCATGCTGCTGCGCCATCGGATTCTGCCGCTGTTCGCGGTGCGGGACATCAACGTCTCGCCTATGTTTTTGAAGAAAAAGTTTAAAATGAACTCAGATTTTGCCGAATTTCCCACGGTGGAGGATCGGCTGATGCTCAGCGATCCGGTGCGCGAGACCCGCGCCCAACCGGTGGCGGCCGTGTCGCGGGAAGGGCTGACGCCTTACGCCGAGTGCGTGGTGGCCGGCCGCCGGGTACATAAGCTCACCAAAATAAACCTCGTTATTTACCTGCTGACCACGCTGGTGGGCGTGGGGCTGCTGTTTTTTCTCACCCTCAACGGGGAAGCGGTCACGGCCTCGCCCTGCAACATGCTGGCCTATTTCGGTCTGACCCTGGTGCCCACGCTGCTGGTGTCCGGCTGGGCCAAACGGTATTAGAGGCTCGCGCATCCATGTCACACCTCGTCATCACGCAGTCTCCGCTTGTCTTATTCTTCCTGCGTGGCGATTCGGCGCTTCGTTAAAAATCGTCATTTCGCACAGAAAAACCTTGCTATCCGGGCGGGTTTATACTATAATCTTACGTGACTGTCTTGTGAGCATCAATCTGATGAGATTTGACCATACAAGGGGAGGAAAACGCATGAGCGTAGCTAACATCCGCAATGTCTGCCTGTTGGGCCACGGCAGCGACGGAAAAACCTCGCTGGCCGAGAGTATGCTCTTTCTGACAAAGGGAACCGACCGTCTGGGCCGCGTGGCCGACGGCAATACTGTCTGCGACTTCGACCCGGAAGAGATCCGCCGTCAGATTACCATCGCGGCGACGCCTGTGCCGGTTGAGTTTGGCGGTTCCAAGCTCAATGTGATCGACACGCCGGGCTATTTCGACTTTGTCGGGGAAGTGCTGGAGGGCCTGCGGGTGGCTGAGGCGGGCATCGTCGTCTGCAACGGCAAGAGCGGCGCCGGCGTGGGTACCGAAAAGGCATGGAAACAGCTGGAGACGCACAAAAAGCCCCGATTGTTCTATATTTCCAAGCTGGATGAGGAAAACGCCGACTTTTATAAGGCGTTTGAGTCGTTGCGCGCCGCGTTCGGCATCTCGCTCTGCCCGGTCGTCATTCCCATCGTGGACGGCGGCAAGCTGGCCGGCGTGGTGGACATTGTCACCCGCAAGGCGTACAAAATGGACGGCGTCAAGATGACCGAGATGCCGGTGCCGGCCTCGATGAACGACAAGGTCGAGGAAATGTACGCGATTTTGGCGGAAAATGTGGCCGAAACCTCCGAGGATTTGATGGAAAAATTCTTCGGCGGCGAAACCTTTACGCCCGATGAGCTCAAAAATGGCATCCGCGCCGGCGTGCTGGCCCGGTCGCTGACCCCGGTGTTCTGCGGCGCGGCCCTCTCCGGGCTGGGCACCGAAAACCTGCTCAAAGGCATTATTGACTATGCGCCGTCGCCCGCCGACTGCGGCCCCGAAAAGGGTGTGTCCGCCGACGGCAAGGAGGTCGACGTGGCCGTCAGCGAGACCGGCCCGGCCTGCGCGATTGTGTTTAAAACCTTGTCGGATCAGTACGGCAAGTTCTCCTTCTTCAAGGTGGTGTCCGGCAAGGTGAGCGCCGATATGTCCCTCATCAACGCCCGCACCGGCCAGTCGGAAAAAATCGGCCATCTCTACGTGGTCAAGGGCAAAAAGAACACCGAGGTCAAGGAAATTACCTGCGGCGACATCGGCGCGGTGTCCAAGCTGACCGATACCAAAACCAACGATTCGCTGTGCGCCGCCGGCAATGTTGTCGCGCTCGCGCCCATCCGCTTCGCCGAGCCGTGCTACAGCATGGCCATTGCCCCGAAGGTCAAGGGCGGCGAGGAAAAAATCGCCTCCGGCCTCAACCGCATGTCGGAGGAAGATCTGACGTTCACCGTCGTGCAGAATGCCGAGACCAAACAGATGGTGGTATCCGGCGCCGGCGATATTCACATCGACGTGCTTTGCTCCCGCCTCAAGAACAAGTTCGGCGTCGAGGTCGAGCTGTTCCCGCCGCGCGTGCCGTACCGCGACAAAATCCGCAAAAAAGTCAAGGTCGAAGGCACGCACAAGAAACAATCGGGCGGCCACGGCCAGTACGGCCATGTCTGGGTCGAGTTTGAGCCGGGCGATGTGGAGGATCTGGTGTTCGAAGAGAAAATCTTCGGCGGCAGCGTACCCAAAAACTTCCATCCCGCCGTGGAAAAAGGTCTGCGCGACCGCATTTCGCGCGGCGTGCTGGCCGGCTATCCGGTGGTGTACCTCAAGGCCACGCTGGTGGACGGCAGCTACCATGATGTGGACTCCTCCGAAATGGCCTTTAAAACGGCGGCCGGGCTGGCCTACAAAAACGGTCTGCCGCTGGCCAATCCCGTTCTGCTGGAGCCGATCGGCGCGCTGAAGGTGTTCATTCCCGACCAGTACATGGGCGACATTATCGGCGACCTCAACAAACGGCGCGGCCGCGTCATGGGGATGAACCCCGGTGAGGACGGTCAGGTGGTCGAGGCCGAGGTGCCCATGGCCGAGATGACCTCGTACGCCATTGATCTGCGCTCCATGACCCAGGGTCGCGGCTCGTTTTCCTTTGAGTTTGCGCGCTACGAGGACGCGCCGCCCATGGTGCAGCAGAAGGTCATCGAGGAGACAAAGCAGATTCTGGAGGACGAGGACGAATAAGGCTGTCTCATTCGCCGAACAGGCAAAATACGCAACAAAGGGAGCGGAATGTCCGCTCCCTTTTCATAGGAGGATTTTCTATGCCGAACCAATCGCTGCTGTCCGCCCTGCAAGCAGGGAAAACCCTGCTCTCCGATGGCGCGTGGGGGACGATGCTGCAACAAAAGGGCCTCCGGCCGGGGCAATGCCCCGAGGAGTGGTGCCTCAGCCGCCCGGACGAGGTGGCCGGGATCGCGCGGGCTTACCGCGAAGCCGGTGCCGACATGGTCAAGACCAACAGCTTCGGCGCCAACGCCATTACGCTCGCGCGCCACGGGCTGTCCGCACAGGCCGAGGCGATCAACCGCGCCGCCGCGCAGGCCTCTCGCGAGGGAGCGGGGGAGGGGTTGTGGGTGCTGGGCTGCATGGGGCCGACCGGCAAGCTGCTTCTGACGGAAGAGGTGACCGAGGAGGAGCTGTCCGCCGCCTTTGCCGAACAGGCGAAGGCGCTGGCCGAGGGCGGCGCGGACGCGCTCTGTGTCGAGACCATGAGCGACGCGCAAGAGGCGGCCCTTGCCGTCCGTGCCGCGCGGGAGCACACCGCGCTGCCGGTCATCAGCACCTTTGTGTTTGAAAAAACCGCACGGGGCGAGTACCGCACCATGATGGGGGTGTCGCCCGAGGAAGCGGCGCTGGCCGCGCTGTCGGCCGGTGCGCAGATCATCGGAGCCAACTGCGGCAATGGCATGAAGGATATGGTGGAGATCGCCCGCGTCCTGCGGGCTGCCGCGCCGGAGACGCCGATTTTGATCCATGCCAACGCGGGACTGCCCCAGCGCATCGATGGAGCGGACATTTTCCCCGAGACGCCGGAGGAGATGGCGGCGCTGGTGCCGGCGCTCATCCGCGCCGGGGCGGGCATCCTCGGCGGTTGTTGCGGCACAACGCCGAGCCATATCGCGTGCATGAGGGAAGCGTTGGATCGGGAAAATGAGTTGTAAGCTGTATTTCGAATTTCACTCGGCGACATATTGACGTACAGTCTAACCATTTCCAGAAACAACAAGAGCCCCGGACATTCGTCCGGGGCTCCTCGGCGTCATGTTACATCATTTTGGCGACTTCGTCGGCAAAGTTCTCTTCGCGCTTGGCCAAACCCTCGCCCTTTTCGTAGCGGACAAAGCGGGTGACGGCGATTTCGCCGCCCAGCTCCTTGGCCACGGCGGCCACATGCTCGGCCACCGACAGCTTGTTGTCCTTGACAAAAATCTGCTTGAGCAGGCAGACCTCGGAGAAATACTTGTTGATGCGGCCGGCCACCATTTTTTCGGCGACGGCCTGCGGCTTGCCCTCGGACAGCGCCTGCGCCAGGAAGATGGACTTCTCGTTTTCCAGCGAGGCGGTGTCCACGTCGCCGCTGTCCAAAAACAGCGGGCGCATGGCGGCGGCCTGCATGGCGATATCGCGGCCCAGCTCGGCCACGGCGGGATTTGCCTTGAGGTTATCGGACACCTTGAGGTTGACCAGCACACCGATCTTGCCGCCCATGTGGACGTAGGCCAGATTGACGGGGTTCTCAAAGATCTCAAACCGGCGGATCTGGATGTTCTCGCCGATGGTCAGCACTTTCTCCTGTAAGGCTTGCGCCACGGTCAGAGAGCCGCCGGGGAAGGGGGACTCCAGCAGCGCCGCCAGATCGGCGGGCTTGTTTTGCGCGACGGCCAGCGCCACGCCCTTGATAAACTCCTGAAAACCGTCGCTCTTGGCGGCGAAATCGGTCTCGCTGTTGACCTCCACCACGGCACCGACGCCGGTCTGCTCGGACACATAGGCGGCAATGGCGCCCTCGGCGGCGATACGGGTGGCTTTTTTGGCGGCGGCGGCCAGACCCTTCTCACGCAGCAGGGCAACGGCCTTGTCCATATCGCCCTCGGTCTCGACCAGCGCTTTTTTGCAATCCATCATCCCGACGCCGGTCATTTCGCGCAGGGTCTGTACATCTTTGGCGGTAAAAGACATGATTATTCTCCTTCCGTGACAGCGGCGGCTTCTTCCGACGGCGCGGCAGCCGGCGCGGCAGCCTTGACAGGACGCTCGGCGGGCTTGTCTTCCTCGGCCTCGGCCGCGGTTTTTTCCTCGCCCTGACGGCCTTCCAGAATGGCGTTGGCCATGGTCTGGGAAATCAGCTTGATGGCGCGGATGGCGTCGTCATTGCCGGGGATGGGGTAGTCGAT
>JAVBOJ010000035.1:0-5629 GCA_031550755.1 Oscillospiraceae bacterium | reverse complement strand
CGGGCACCCCGTCGGCCAGCGCTCTCTCCACCAGCTCCTTGACCACTTTGGATCTGCCTGACTGCAAGGCTTCGGAAATTTCTCCAATAATTTCACGCATCGTCAAGTTCCTCCCATATAAAAAACATTTTACAATTCCCGGTAACTGTAGGCGTCCAACGCGACGGACAGGGCGCGTCCCTGGATGGTGATTGTCTCCTCCACCCTTTCGGGATGCAGATTGAGCGCGACGGCGCGTCCGTCTTCCTTGACAAACACGCGCAAAAATTGTGCGCCGCTCACCAGCGCCGTCACGCCGAAGCGCCCGAGCAGGGCTTCCGTCGCGCGGGCCACATCCCAAAACCGCATTTCCAGCCGGAAGGGGATCACAAGCGCCTGTCCTCCGCCGGCGGAGACCCGCCAGATCGCCGGGCGTCCCGTCGCCGCCTCCCGCGCCCAAGCGGCGTCGTCCGGACCCTGAATGGACTGAATGGCTTCGCCAATATATATTTCCCGGCCCTCATACACAAATTTGTTTTGGTCGGAGACCTCCCACCGAAAAGCCTCGGCGCGCAGCATCAGCGCGTCGGCCAGCAGAGAGCAGAGACGGCCCTCCTCGTCTTTGATAGGCAGTGCTCCCTGTACAATCAGCCGCCCGCCCGCCGCCAGAAAGCGGCAGAGCTTTTGTTGATTTTCCGCCGGCATGGCGTCATCGGTGACGACCCATACCGGTAGATCGGCAGGCAGAGCGTCCTCGTCCAGATTGACGACGCGGGGCTGGAAGCCGATGCTGCGCAGCAGGAAATAGGCGTCCCGCGCGACGTTTGAAACCGGCGTCCAAATCAGGCCGGGCGTGCCCGGCAAAGCCAACACGACATCATGCGCCATCGGTGCGGAAAACAGGTCGAAATCCCGGCGGATATCGCGCAGGGCGCGCGCGATGTGCTCATAGGTGCGCGCGGGGAGCCCCTCCTTGGTCACCGGCGCCTGCCAATCGTGGGAAGTGCCGAAAAAGCCCAGCCCCGGGCGGTTTTCCCCGGCGCAAAACAGATACAGGTTGGCACCCCGATAGCCCGCGGCAAAGCTCCACACATTCCAGATGTACAGCTCGCCGCCGTATACCAACGGGAAATCATGCCAGTATCCGCATTCCTGCTCCGCAATCCAGGGCGGGTTGCCCTTGATGAGCGCCCGACTGTACGCCGCGCCGAAGTCGTTGAAATAGGTGGCCGCTTGCAGGGTCAGCGGGCCGGTCATGGAATAATAACAATCCACCCCGATGGTCAACCATGGATTTTTTGTTTGATTCGCGCCGTGCAGCGACAGCGCCTTGGGGTTGTATGCGTTGTGGAACAGGAGAAGCCCCGGCGGCAACGGCCCCAGCATGGCGCGCAGGCGAGCAAAGTAGGCCGGATAGTACCACTCGTAGTAATAGCGCAGCTTTTCTCGCTCATAGCGCGTCGCGTCGGCCAGACACAGTTTGTGGGGCGGGCAGTCCTCCAGACGCTCCACCGTCACGCCGTAGGCCGCGCCCAGCGCCTCAGCCGAGCCGTAGATCTCCCGCAAATACCCGGGCCACAGGCCGTCGGGATCCCCCAGACCGAGGGTCTCGGGGTTTTCATCCCGATGGTCGTCGGCCGGGATTTCATTGCAGAGCTGGAGCATACAGACCGGGCCCTCGGGCGTCAAAAATGGGCGGATTATCCGCATGACGGCGTCCAGCCAAATGGCCGCCCGCGCCAAAAAATCCGGATGGTTGTGCGGCGCGTGGCGGGGCATTCCGTAGTTGCGGTAGCCGCCCTCGGCGTATTCTTGCGGGTGGGCGTTGGGATATCGCTCGGTAAACCAGCGGGGGATGCCCAGATCGGCGGTCTCGGCGTAGACATACGGGCCGGGACGCACCAGCGCGATCAGGCCGCTGTCGGCCACCATGCGCAAAAAAGAGACCAGATCATTGGACGGGTGCGTCACCCCGTCAAAGTCAAACCGATCGGGCTCATATTCATGCACAAACCACGGCACATACAGCGCCACGGCGTTGCAGCCAGCCTCCCCCAGTCGCTCCAGCGCGGGCGCCCAGGAGGCTCTTTCCATGCGAAAATAATGCATTTCTCCGCACAAAAGCGGCGTTTTTTCTCCGTCAATATAGAAAAAATCAGGTGAAATGACAAGCTTTTCGGGCATAATCCCTCTCCTTTATTCACTCACGGCGGCTTTGTACAGCTGAATATACCGCTGCAATGAGTCCAAGGTGCTGGTGCGCAGATCCTTCAAAATCACCTCGGTAAAGCAGCGGTCGCGGGTCGCCGCCCGCCACGCCCCCAGCCGTGCGGCGGCCTCCTCCTCATGAAAATCGGGCGACACATACGCGGGGTTGGGCTTCCAGGAATAAATCGCGCGGTCTCCGATGGCGTCGGCGGCTCGCCGGATGTCGCTCCACGGACTGACGCTGAGCCGGCGGAGGTTGGGCAGGGCGCGGAAGATGCTCTCAAATTTGTCGTCCAGCGGTTCGCAGCAGCCGTAACAGGCCATGCCGAACCGGGAAAGCCCCCGGGCTTGGTACGGCAGGGCGAACTCCTCAAACATGGACAGCGAGACGTTGGAAAATTCCTGCGCGTCGGCAAAGCCCCACATCTGGGAGATGCGTGCGTCGGCGTCGGCCACCGGCTCCGCCCGCGTATATCCCAAGCCGCCCGAACCGGTGTATACATTCACGCGGTTGTCAAACAACAGCCGCCGCGCCTCCAGAGACCCGAGCAACCGCGCCTTGGAGGCCGAGAGATGCGCCATGATGGCGTGAATGCGCTCCGGCTCATCAATCAGATCCATCATCAACTCTTGCAGTCCGTAGAGATGCACCAGCTCAATCAGCAGGCTCTGCACCAGCGCCGAATAGGGCACGGTGAAGCGGATGTCCACCTCGCCGTCCGCCGCCTCGGTGAACTTGCGCCGCAGGAGCGCCCACCGCTCCTCGTCCGGGATGAAATCCACCTCGTGCCGCAGCAGACGCTCCCGGTTTTCTTCAGAGGCCAGATAATTCGGCAAATGATACGCCTGACTTCCGACGGCAAGCGGGGTAATCTCGATCCCCCACGCGCTGCGCTGGGTCTGGCTGCCGTAGAGATACCCGGTGTATTCCCCCGGAATATCAAAGCGAACCGTCGGCTCCACCACAAAATCATCGTCCAGATGCTCGGCGTGAAAAATCAGCTTCCGTAGCTGCCACTCGAGCAGCCGCAGATCGGGATCGGCGCAAACGAGGCGGCCCGGCGGCACCAGATTCCGCCAGCCGCCGTCCTCATCGGGGCAGATCCACAACAGGGGGGATTTGTCGCCGACAAGCTCATTGTGCTCGGCCCAGCGGACGCGCTTGTGCGCGAAATCCTCCCGCCGGGACAAGGCGTTTACCTGCCCGGCCAATTGTTTAATCGTTGTATGGTCGTTTGACATCGGCTACCCCTCAATCCATTGCCGCCCTGATTCATCCGTGGGGAGGACGGTGCCCTCCCGGACAAAGAGGGGAAATTCCTCCAAGGAACAGCGCAGGATGATATAACGTCCACCGTCATACGTTTCACTGGTGAACCAGTACTTCCAGCGTCCGGCGGGGAGGTAGAGGCGGCGGGAGACGCCGTCTCCGCCAAACATGGGCGCGACCAGAATGTCCTCCCCAAAGAAGTATTCATCCTGAATCTGCCATGTCACCGGATCCTCGGGGCAAAGCAGCCAGAGCGGCCGCACCATGGGCAGCCCCTCCGCCGCGCAGGCGGCGGCCGACTGCAGGATATAGGGCATCAGCCGATACCGCAGACGGATGGTCTCCTCCACAATGCGGCAGGCGCGCTCGGAAAACGACCAGGGACTGCGCGGACTCGTCCCGTGCAGGCGGCTGTGCGAGCTCAGCAGTCCAAACTGCGCCCAGCGCACATAAATTTCGTCGCCGATCGGACCATAAAAGCCGCCGATGTCATGGCTCCAAAAGGGAACGCCCGACACGCCGACCGACAAGCCGCCCCGCAGGGTGGCGGCCATGCCCTCATAGGAGGAGCGGGGGTCGCCCGACCAGCACACGGGGAAACGCTGCATCCCCGCCGTACCGCTGCGCGCCCAGACAAGGCTGGGCGACGGCTGTTCGCCGATCACGCGATAGACAATCTCATTGTAGAGAGAGGCGTACACATTGCGCATTTCCTGCCCGGTTTTGCCGTTGTAAAACAGGCCGTCGGGCGGAATTTCCTCCCCGAAATCGGTTTTGAGCGCGTCCAACCCGACGGCCAAGAGCCCGCGGAGCTTTTCCTCAAACCAGGCCACCGCCTCCGGATGGGTCACATCCAGCAGGGCGCAGGGCGAGAGCAGCCCGTGCCACAGGTCGTCGAGGTACACCTCGCCCGCCGTGGTTTTGACAAAATAGCCCTTTTGCCGGCCCTCGGCAAACATGTCCGTTTGGTTGGTGACGTACGGATTGATCCACACGCAGACGTGGTAATGCCGCTCCTTGAGCGCGCGGATCATGCCCGCCGGGTCGGGGAACCTCGTCTCATCCCACACAAAGTCGCACCACATGTCGTCTCGCATCCAGTAGCAGTCCAGATGCATCACGTCGCACGGCAGTGACCGCTCCCGAAACGCGCGCGCGTCCCGGAGTAAGCCCTCGGCGGCGGCGTCCTGAAACCCGTTGGAATACCAGAGCCCGAAGCTCCACGCGGGCGGCAGCGCCGCTGGGCCGGTCATCCCGGTAAACGCGCCGATCACGTCGCGCGGCGCGCCGACCAACAGATAGGCCTCCACCGAGTCGCCTGGCGTCTGCACGCACAGGGAAGCGACCGACAGACTGCCCACATGAAACGTCGTGTCCCGGTGGGAGTTGACAAACAGGCCGTATCCGGCGCTGCTGTAATAAAACGGAATGTTTTTATAAGCCTGCCCGTCGCGGCAGCCGAGGGTGTCCTGGTTCCACATGCACACGCTTTGTCCGCGCAGATCCAGCTCCCCAAAACGCTCGCCCAGCCCGAAAATATGCTCATCCTGCCTCAGCCGGGCGCACAGGTTCATCCCGAGGGTTTCGCCGTTTTCGTCCAGCGTACAGCCCATGGCCGGGATGCCGCGCACGCCGGCCCCCACGGGATTGAGGTCGTCGAGCTGCTCTTCGTACAGCGTCTCTCCCGCCGCGCTTAATAGCGAGAGCCCAAACGGATGCCGGGTCACGCGCAGAGACAGCGCCGGGGTCGAGAGCGTAAACCCTTCGGGCGTCTCGGCATAGGCCGCCTCGTCGGTCTCGGTGAAATAATCCGGTCGGACAAAGTCATAGGCCGGGGGAACAAACGCGCCCTTTGACAGACGCAAACGCAAAATATCCTGCCTGAGGACGCAGACCTCCAGCGCAAACGCACCGCCCGACCCGTCACCCAGCGTCATGCGCACGGTATTCCCCCGCCGCTCGGCGGAGAGCAGCGTCTCGGCCTGTATCCTGTGTTGAGAAAGGACATCCATCATAACCACTATCTTCTTTCTCTCGAGTTTTTTTCCGTGTACGTCACAAGCGCGGCGGCCTCTTCGGGGGTACGCACCTCGCAGTGCAGATACAACCCCGCTGCCGACAAATTTTCCAGCAGGACGGGGACGTCCTCGGCCGGCGTCATGATAATCAGGC
>JAVBOJ010000028.1:0-12118 GCA_031550755.1 Oscillospiraceae bacterium | reverse complement strand
AGTCCTCGGCGGCCTCGGTTTTTTTGCGGTTTTTGAAGAATTTGCCCCATTTTTCCACCGCGTCGGGCACCATTTCCACAATGCGATCCACGGTGCTGCCGGCCGGAGGCGCAACCGGCAGAAGGCGTACGCCGTCCGGCGAAATGACGAGAAAGGCCACCGGGACGATGTTGACGCCGGCGCCCGAGCCGCCGCCGAAATTTTTGTCGGCCTCAATTTTCTGCTCCTTGCCGGCATAATCGGTGCCGCCGGCGGCAAAGCCGAAGCTGACCTTGGATACCGGGATGATGGTGGTGCCGTCGGGGGTGGACACGGGGCTGCCCACGATGGTGTTGACATCCACCATTTCGTGAATCTGCCGCATGGTCACATCCATTAAATCAACGATGGTATGCTTTTCCAACTGTGTCATCTCCTTAACAATAGTCTCGAACGCGCTTAACTGGTAGTATCTCCTGATTTTTCGCCTCTACGCAGTTTCAGGAAGGAAAACAAAAATGAAAGGCTGATGAGCAGGACGCGCCCGACCCGCACCGAGGCGGCAAACACAAGGGATGCCTCGGTTTTGGGGAGGCGATAGTCCAGCCAGAGGCGGATATCCCGCCGGCGCACCTTGTTTTGCAGCAGCGGGGACAGCATCCCCAGCGCGGCATGCGCCTGCCCGTAGCGCGCGGCCAGCGTGGCTGCGTCCCATCCGGCCAGCGTAACGCGCAGGGTCAGCCGGTCGACGCGCACCGCCCGCCAGAATTGCCCCCCGGCGCGCAGTCCCAGCTTGAGAAGCGCCTTTTTTTCGTCCCACGTCGTGGGAGGCTTGGGCTCGGAGGGCTTTTTCTCCTTGGGCGGACGTTCTTTCTTGACCTTTTTTTGTTTTTCCTTTTTTTTTCTGGCCGGCCACAGGCGCAGCCGGAACACGCCCAGCCGCAGACGAACCGTCAGCCCCTGCGGGCCGTAAACGATTTTCACGCCGGCGCGCGACCACAACAGCAGGGCCGCAAGGCCGATCAGAACGCCCAATATGATGAGGAAGACCATGCGATCCCTCCTTTGAGGTCACTGCTCCGATTCCGCGCCGGGGATGGTGAGCTGGCCTTCGGCTTCGCTGTCCGACAGGGTCAGGGACGGCAGCTCGTCCAGCGAGGCGATGCCAAAGCTGCGCAAAAACACCGGCGTGGTGCGCAGCAACGCCGGACGGCCCGGCACATCCAGCCGTCCGCATTCCTCGAGGAGACCCTTTTCCAGCAGGGACAGGACGGTGCCGGCGCTGTCCACGCCGCGGGTCTGGTCGATGTACGCCCTTGTCGTCGGCTGGAAGTAGGCGACGATGGCCAGCACCTCCAGCGCCGGCTTGGACATGGGCGGCGGACGCCGCTCCTCCAGGGCGCGGCGGATGAGCTCGGCGTATTCGGGTGCCGAGACGAGCTGGTAGAGCTTGTCCATTTTGACCAGCCGGATGCCCCGGCGGTCAAACCGGTAGCCGTCGGCCAGCGCGGCGGCGGCGGTGTCCAGCGTTTTGGCGTCGATCTCGAGCAGTGCGCACAGCCGCGCGATGGAGACCGGCTCGCCCGACGCGAATAGTATACCCTCAAGTTTGGATTCTATTTCCTTCATTTCCATAGGCTGGAGCCTTTCTGTTGTGGGATGGGGAGTATCAGGCCGACGGGAGAAGAGATAGTCTGTACTCGTCCAGCTGCGCGATCAGTTCGTCTTCAAAGTCAAAATACGCGGCCAGATCCTGCTTGGCCTTCTCCGCATCCTCCAGGTTGTCCAGATACGTCGTGTGCCACCAGTACGGCCACATGCCCGCCGAGCCGCCGCCCTCGACGGCGATGATGGGGGCGAGCACGGGGTCGGCCAGCAGCAGCTGGGTACAGTTTCGGGACAGAGAGCAATGGGTGATGCGCTGCGCCATGGCGCGGATGTTTTCCGGCAGATTGGCATAATACGCGGCGGCGACCATCTCGGCGCTGTCAAAATCCTCCCATTGCAAAACGCCGATCAGGGTGTTCGCAGCGCGCGGCGCGAAAAACTGGGTGTATTGGGCGGTCAGCTCATTGTGCTTCGCGACCTGCGACCGCAGGGTCTCGTCGTCTCCCAGACAGAACAGGAGGGCGTCCTCCACGACCTCGCGGTTCATCACTCTGTCCATCAGTTCCTCGATTTTGGCGATTTTGTAGGCGTCGCTCTGTGGCGCGGGGATTGGCGCACCATCGCCGGCTGCGGGTGCGTTTCCCGCAAACAGACACAGGCACAAGGCCGCCAACAGGATGGCGGCGGACACGATGGCGCTGGGAATGATCCTCTCTTTCATCCGAAGCTCCTCCCTTTTTCGATCTGTTTTCACTCCTCCGGCGACATGGACAGCACGTAGTCGTCCGGCTCGTCGTCGATTTCGATTCGCCGTCCGCGCGCCAGCTCCAGCACCGCCAAAAAGGTGGCCACCCGCTCCGAGCGGCTACCGCTGCCCTTGAGCAGCGCCGTGAGCAGCAACCGTCCGGCGGTTTTGAGCCGCCGCACGATCAGGGCGATTTTGTCGCCCACCGGGAACGGCTCCCGCCCCACAATGGCCGAAAAAGCCGCCGCTGTCGGCGGCAGAGCCGCCTCGGCCTTGCGCCGCAGGTCAAACAGCGCCGCCGAAAGCATGGAAACGTCGTGGACATGGGCATAGGTTTTGTCGCGCGGAAGCTCCTCCGGGCGTTTTGTGAACAGACTGCGGCCGATGTCCGCCCGGGATTCCAAAAAGTCCCGCCCGGTCAGGATGCGGTTGTAATCGTCTTGCCGGCGGCGCTCCTCCAGCGCCTGCATCAGCGCGTCGAGCTCCTCGTCGGGCTGCTCGGTGGACGCCCGCAGCAGCATCCGGGTTTTTAAGTACACCAGATGGGAGGCCATGGCGATAAATTCGCTGGCCACCTCCAAATCCATGCGCTTCATGTCCTCCAGATAGGCGGTGTATTGCTCGACAAGCAGGGAAATGCGGATGTCGCGGATCTCGATCTTGTTTTTGGAGAGCAGCTGCAAGATGATATCCAGCGGCCCTTCAAAATCTTCGAGCGCGTCCCGCGAGGCCACCACCTTTTCCAGCCGGTAGGTAGGCGTTTCCATCGATCAGCCTCCAAAAAACAGTCTGAACGGCGCGTACGCCACCCAGTTCAGGCCGCTCAGCACCGCGTCGCGCAAAAAGCCCAGCGGTCCGCTCAGCCAGCCGAGGTACAGCAGCGCGACCAAAAGCAGCATTCCGTATCGCTCATAGGGTAGGATTCTGTAATAAATATGATCCGGGATGACAATGCCGAATATTTTGGAGCCGTCCAGCGGCGGAATAGGGAACAGGTTAAAGACACCGAGGCCGACGTTGAGCATGGCGGAAAAATAAAGGAAAATCATGACACAGTCAACAATGGTCAGCTGAATAATTCCATGCTGGGACGCGCCAATGAGAATCGGGAAATACATCAAAAAGTCCTGCTGAATAATATCGCTATGGAACAGAGCATTGGCCTGTGGATACAAAAACACACAAGCATAGCACAAAAGTAGCGCCACGATGGCCTGCAAAAAGTTGGACACCGGCCCGGCCAGCGCCGTCAGGGCAAAGTCGCGCCGGGGCTTTTTGAAATACCGCATGTCCACCGGCACCGGCTTGGCCCAGCCGAAGCGGAAAAACACCAGCATCAGCAGTCCGATGATGTCGATATGCCGGATGGGGTTGAGCGACAACCGCCCTTTTTCCTTGGCGGTGACGTCGCCCAGCTTGTAGGCCGCCCATCCGTGCGCCACCTCGTGGAACATGATGGCCAGCAGCGCCGCCGGGACAAACAGCAGGTCGGTCCAGTGGAAGTTTTCAAAAAAAGCCACAGGGGCACCTCCGGAGGGGAGATTTTAAGGGGAATCAAACAACACCGATATACAGCTCCCGGTTGTCGCGGTTGTGGTAACCGTAATAGTCACCCCCGGCGGTCAGGTAGGCGCTCTTCTCAATGCGCACCTGCCCGTCCGCCACGGAATAGGCCAGAAAGGTGTCTACATAGTCATATGAAAAAGTCACCATAAGACGCTCGGAATACACGCCAACTCTGGCGGGGCCTCCCTGAAACGTGTCCTCCTGCACTCATTTCGTTTCCCAAAAGGCGGTCAGCTCTTGCCAGTCGTCGCGCTCAATCAGCCCCGCGACCGTTTCGAGCGGCAAAAACTCATGGGGAAGGATGATCGCCCGGGCGGTCATCAGATTGTCGATGGACACGGGGACAGGCACTTTCGGCGGCGTCACGACCAGGCCGTCGGGCAGGGTGGGTTTTTTATCCGCAAAGTTGTCCAGAAAGGCAACCTGCTTGTCCTGGAAGCCGGAAGACGGCGGCCGGCCGTGTTTTTTGGAGAGATACATATACAGGTCGTCCAGCACATAGGCATCCTTTTGGGGGACAAGACCTGCCGCGGCGTCGGCAAAAAATTCGTCATATTCCGCTGCGGTGATGCTCCTCCACTCGGCGGGTCGTTCAAGAGAATCACAGCCGTCCCAACCAAACATCTCCTCTCTGGAGTTGCTGACAAACCAAGTGTCGAGGGAGTGATCTTTTGAGTTCCTGTATTGGTGAAACTGCTTGCTGATCGTCCCATCGGAATAATACCAATAGGTAATATACGCGTCCGGCTTCCGATTACGAGGAGTCCGCAGTTGTACGGCAATGCGGCCGTACTCTATCTCCGGGCGGAGTTCATGCATATCGCCAGGGACGTAATACGCGCCCCTATACTCCCTGTCCCCCATCGCGGCGGCGAAGGCGTCGCGAAAATCCTCCCAGTCGCCGGTTTCTATGATGCGCGCGACGTACTCGGCGGGGAAGCGCAGCTCGTCCTCGATCTGAATATTGGCCAGCGCCCAGCGCTCGAAGTCCAGAATCTCGCTTTACCAAATCGCGGCGGCGTCGTTCGCGCGGATCCATGTAGGGTGCGCGGGGATAGCCGGTGTCGTCCAAGACTGTCACCTCCGATTGTGTTGCCCTGATTATACCAGCCTTTCGGCAAAATCGCAATCCTGTCATGGGGAGCGGTGCGGAAATGGAAAAAGTATGGTATAATCGGCGCAAGGAAAGAGGGGAAACATATGAAACGCCTGACCGTATCCGTCCTGTTGGCGCTGTGTCTGCTCGCGCAGGGCTGCGCAAATACCCCGCCGTCGCCGCAACACGCCGTCCTGCCGGAGCCCGTCTCCCAAACCGTCGGCGGCGTCACCGTTCAGGTCGATCCGAGGATTGAGCTGCTCTCGGCGGTGCAGTATCTGAGCGATTATGACAAAACGCACAACCTGATTACCCGCGAGAGATTCTCCTACAAATCCGTCGATTTTTACGGGGCGTTTTCCCCGTTTAAAGACTATGAGGCGGTGCGGTTTTTCAACCGTGAGATGAAAAGAGGCTTTTCCTATGACGCGCCGCCGACCGCCTGCCTGTTCATCGAACAGGATTTCAGCCTCAGCGCCGATTATGAGGGTTCGGACTTCGCCAAAAACCGGATGAGGGCGGATATGGATCAGTTCCGGGAGGGGCTGCGGCAGTTTTATCTCGACACCGGGTTCGAGACGTTCTGGAACGACCACAAGGACTTTTACGGGCGCGTTGTGGACGCCTATGTCGAGGGCTTCCCGCCCGGCGACCTCGTCGGCGCGTTGGAGGAATATTACGGAAAGTCCATGGCCGGATACACCATCACGCTGGCGCCGCTGTTTCACCCGGGCGGTTACGGCCCCGGCCTTGAGCGGCTCGACGGCACCCATATTTACGCCTTTGTGGGTCCCTATGGCGTCGAGGAGGATCGGCCGGTGTTCGGCGGGACGGCGGAGGTGCGGGAGCTCATTTATCACGAATTCGGGCACTCGTTTATTTCCATTTTCGGGGAAGACAACCCCGTCGTTGCCGACTGTCTGTCGCGCAGCGAAACGCTCATGGAGCCGATCCGCAAGCAGATGGAAAAACAAGCCTATGACAGCTGGCCGAACGTCTGTGAGGAGCTCATTTTGCGCGCCGCCGTCATCAACATGCTGCGCGAGGCCGGCGCGGACAATGTGGAGACGTTGCTGCAAAATGAGGAGAATAAGGGCTTTGTTTACATCCGAACGGTGGTTGACGCGCTGGCCGAATACCGCAAAAACCGGGATGTCTACCCGGTTTTCGACGATTTCGTGCCGGTGATTTTCGAGCGTCTGATGGAGGAGCATCCAGACTAAAACAACGCCGCCAGCACATCCTCCGCCGCGAAGCCCCAGAGGTAATCGGAAAGCGGCAGCGTCTCCAGCAACGCCGCCAGCCCGGCGCGGTTGTGGCGCTGTCCGACGAGGGAGGATTCCAGCTCGGAGACCTCCCGCCGGCCGAAAAAGTCGCCGGACAGCTTGGCCGCCCGGATGACGCCGGCTTCCACCGTCAAAAAGACCTCCAGCCCGCCCGAGGGGCGGCGGCAGGTGCCGCTGAAGTTGTAATCGGCCATCTGGCCGTAATTCCACGCGTCGGTGGCGTATTTGTCCGCCCGCAGGCGCTCGGCCTCCGCCAGATCGGCCTCCGAGAGGAGATAGGGCGAAGCGCCCGGATAATACTCCAGCGCGAAGTGATACAGATAATCAAAAAAATCCTCGACCGGCATGGGGTCGGCAAGAAACGACGCGATATTGCCCACCCGGGACGCCACCGAGGCCACTCCTTTGCCGTCGTATTTGTCGTTTTTGACCCGCAGTGCGCCCGACAGCGTGGACAGATCGGCGCTGTAAAGCAGCGTCCCGTGGTGCAAAACGCGGCCATGGCGCACCGTCTGGGCGTTGCCCGAAACCTTTTTCCCGTCGATGGAAATATCGTTGCGTCCGGTGAGCGCGGCGGACAGGCCGAGGGCCCCCAGCGCCTCCACCATCGGCTGGGCGAACCGGGCGAAATCCAGCGGGCCGTCAAAGGCCGAGATGCAGGTGTAATTGAGGTTGCCGAGGTCGTGGAACACAGCCCCGCCGCCGGTCAGCCGCCGCACCACCGGGATGCCGTGCGCGGCGACAAACGCCGGGTCGATCTCCGACAGGGTGTTTTGGTTGCGTCCGACGATGACGCTCTTGTCGTTGCGCCACAGCATAAAGAGATCGTCCCACGCACGGGAAAGCAGCATCTCCTCGCAGGCCAGGTTCAGCGTCGGGTCAGTGCTGCTCAGACGGATGATCCGCATCGTCCTTGGCCTCCTCTTCATAGGGATTCAGCACGGCGCGCAGGACATCATTGAAGATGTTCTCGGCGTTTTTGCGGAAGTTCTTCTTGAGCGCGTCGGCCTGGGTTTTGTTGGCCACGGTCAGCTCCATGGTCAGCATGGGATAGACCCCGTCGGTCATAGTCAGCCGCGCGTAAAGATTGCCGCCCCGCTCCACCGTTTCGACATCGATGCTGCGGTCCCGGCGCACCCGGTTGAGCACCACCAGCGCGTTTTTTTCGGCGGCGCGCCGCAGCGCCATGGGAATTTCATCCTGCAAAATCTCCCCGATCTCATAGCCGCGCGGCGTGACGGTATAGACCGTCTCGCCTTTTTTGTCTTTTTCCTTCAGCAGCAGCTCGCTGTCCACCAGACCGGCGATACAGTCGCAAAAGAGAAAATAATTCATCCGGTCGTCAATCAGCATCATTTCCTGCATGTCCTCCAACGTCACATGGTCGCGCGCCAGCCGCATGACATACAGAATATATTGCTTCATCTCCTTGCGCTCGCCGCGAAATCCGTACCGCGCCATAAAAACCCTCCTTTGCACAGGACTTCTCAGTTTTTTCTATTATACATCAACCGTTGCGCTCTTGCAAAGGCCGTGTTATACTATTACGTATCGTTTATGAACCATTCTGTCCGGTTGTAATGGAGGTTTTTACTATGCCCCGGGAGCTTTCCAAGACCTATGACCCGCAAAGCGTGGAGCCGCGCATCTATCAGATGTGGACCGACGGCGGCCATTTTCACGACGAGGTGGACACCAAAAAGAAGCCGTACTCCATCGTCATCCCGCCGCCCAACGTCACCGGCCAGCTCCATCTGGGCCACGCCTTTGACAATACATTGCAGGATATCCTTATCCGTACCAAGCGGATGCAGGGGTACTGCACCGTCTGGGTGCCCGGCACCGACCACGCCGGTATCGCCACCCAGATCAAGGTGGAGGAAAATCTGCGCCGTGAGGGCAAAACCCGGTACGATCTCGGCCGGGAGGCGTTTGTCGAGCTGGTTTGGGACTGGAAGCGCCAGTACGGCAGCCGTATCATCACCCAGCTCAAAACGTTGGGGTCGTCCTGCGATTGGTCGCGCGAGCGCTTTACCATGGATGAGGGCTGCTCCAGGGCCGTGCGCGAGGTCTTTGTCCGGCTGTACGAAAAAGGGCTCATTTACAAGGGTAGCCGCATCATCAACTGGTGCCCGCAGTGCACCACCGCGCTGTCGGACACCGAGGTGGAATACAATGAGCAGCACAGCCATCTGTGGCACATCCGCTACCCGGTGAAGGGGAGCGGCGAGTTCCTCACGGTGGCCACCACCCGCCCGGAGACCATGCTGGGCGATACCGGCGTGGCCGTGCACCCCGACGACGAGCGGTACAAGCACCTCATCGGAGGCACCTGCGTCCTGCCGCTTTTAAACCGCGAGATCCCCATCATCGCCGACGAATATGTCGATATGACCTTCGGCACCGGCTGCGTCAAAATGACGCCCTGCCATGACCCCAATGACTTTGAGGTGGCCGCGCGCCACAACCTCGAGCACATTCTGGTTATGGACGGCAACGCGAAAATCAACGCCAACGGCGGCCCGTACGAGGGGCTGACCCGCGAGGACGCGCGGAAAGCCGTCGTGCGCGATCTGGAGGCCGGAGGGTATCTTGTAAAAATCGAGGATCACAACCACAACGTCGGCCAATGCTACCGCTGCGGTACGCTGGTCGAGCCGATGACCTCGGCGCAGTGGTTTGTCAAAATGGAGCCGCTGGCGGGGCCCGCCCTCGAGGTGGTCAAAAGCGGCCAGCTCAATTTCGTGCCCGAGCGGTTCACCAAAATTTATCTCAACTGGATGGAAAATGTCCGCGATTGGTGCATCTCCCGCCAGCTCTGGTGGGGGCACCGCATTCCGGCGTTTTATTGCGACGACTGCGGGCATGTCACCGTTTCGCGCGAGGACGCCGCCGTCTGCGAGGCGTGCGGCAGCGCGCACATCCACCAGGACGAGGATGTGCTGGACACCTGGTTTTCCTCGGCGCTGTGGCCGTTTTCGGTGTTCGGCTGGCCGGACAAAACCCCCGAGCTGGACTATTTTTACCCCACCTCGGTCATTGTGCCGGGGTATGAGATCATCTTCTTCTGGGTTGCCCGCATGATTTTCTCCGGACTGGAGCACATGGGCGAGATCCCCTTCAAAACCGCCTATATCCACGGCATCGTGCGCGACGATCAGGGGCGCAAGATGTCCAAATCGCTGGGCAACGGCGTCGATCCCGTGGAGGTTATAAGCACCTACGGCGCGGACGCACTGCGTTTTACCCTCATCACCGGCAACGCGCCGGGCAACGACATGCGCTTTTCCGCCGAGCGCTGCGAGGCCATGCGGAATTTTTGCAACAAGCTGTGGAACGCCTCGCGCTTCGTGCTGATGAACCTGCACACCGAGACATGGGAACTGCCGGAAGCACTGGAGCCGGAGGACAAATGGATCCTGTCCAAGTTCAACCGGCTGGTCGGCGAGGTCACCGGCAATATCGACAGCTATGAGCTGGGCGTCGCCGCCGCCAAGCTGTACGACTTCGTGTGGGACGATTTTTGTGACTGGTATATTGAGCTGGTCAAGCCCCGCCTGTCCGACGAAACCAAGAGCGCCACCGCCGAGCAGGTGCTGCTGAGTGTCCTGTCGGGCACGCTGAAGCTGCTGCACCCGTTTGTCCCGTTTGTCACCGAGGAAATTTGGGGCAGTCTGCCGGGCGTCCGGGGGCCGCTGGTGCGCGCCTCGTGGCCGGAGGCCGACGAGCGCCTGAGCTTCCCGGGCGAGCAGCGCGACGTGGAGATGGTGATGGACGCCATCCGCGCCGTGCGCGCCCGCCGCGCCGAGATGAATGTGCCGCCCTCCAAAAAGGCGCGGTTGCTGATACTGACCGACCGGGAGGACGCCTTTTCCGCCATGCTGGCGTCGTTTGCCAAGCTGAGTTCGGCGTCCGAGGTGGCGTTTATAAAGACCGCCCCGGAGGATGTAACGGGGCTTGTCTGCCTTGTGACAGAAGCCGCGCGGCTGTATCTGCCGCTGGCCGAGCTGGTGGATTTGAAGGCCGAGCGCGCCCGGCTGGAAAAAGAGCTGAAAACCGCCCGCGAGGAGCTTGCAAAGCTCTCCGCCAAGCTGCAAAACGGGGGCTTTGTCGCCAAAGCCCCGGCCGATGTGGTCGAGGCCGAGCGGGAGCGGGAAACGCGGCTGAGCGCCCTGTGCGCCCAGCTGACCGAGAGTTTGGAGAATATGCCCACATGACCTACGACGAGGCTGTTGCCTATATTCACGCCACCCAGCGCTTCGGCTCCAAGCCGGGGCTGGCGCGGGTGCGCGCCCTGCTTCACGCCATGGGAAACCCGCAGGAGGGTCTGCGGTTTGTCCACATCGCCGGGACAAACGGCAAGGGCTCCACGGCGGCCATGACCGCCTCCGTACTGCGCAAGGCCGGGTTGAAAACCGGCCTGTTTGTCTCGCCGTTTGTGGAGGAATTCCGCGAGCGGGTGCAGATCGACGGGGAGATGCTGCCTTGTGCCGAATGGGCCGAGCGGGTGGACGCCATCCGGAGTACCATTGACGCGCTGGTGTCCGCCGGCGGGCCGCAGCCCACCGAGTTTGAGATCATCACGGCGCTGGCGCTGCTGTGCTTCAAGGAGCACGCCTGCGATATCGCCGTGCTGGAGGTCGGGCTGGGCGGGCGATTTGACGCCACCAACGTCATCCCGCCGCCGGATGTCGCCGCCATTACCTCGCTGTCGCTGGATCACACGGAGTATCTGGGCGATACGCTGGCGCAGATCGCCTTTGAAAAATGCGGCATTCTCAAGGCGCCCTGCCGCGCCGTCACCGCCGCCGGACAACCGGAGGAGGCTCTCGCGGTCATCCGGGCGCGGGCGGCCGAGGAGGGCGTACCGCTGACCATGCCGGACGCAAAGGAGCTCACGGTACACTCCTCCGGGCTGGAGGGATCGCATTTTTCTTACTGCGGCATGGAGCTGCGGGTGCCGCTGATGGGCGCGCACCAGATCCAGAACGCCATGACGGTGGTGGAAATCTGCCGCGCGCTGGGCAACATCCCCGAAACGGCGTTGCGGGAAGGGCTGGCGGAGGTGCGCTGGGGCGGGCGGCTGGAGATTGTGAAGCAGGAGCCGCTCGTTTTGCTCGACGGGGCGCACAACCCGCAAAAGATTGCGGCTCTATGCCATGCTATGGACGAGCTGTTCCCCGGACGGCGGCTGATCGCCGTCATGGGCATGTCGGGCGACAAGGATGTGGCCGCCTGTGTGCCGCCGGTGGCGCGGCGGGCGGAGGTCTTGCTGGCCACGCAGTACGAGGGCGCACGGGCGCTGCCGGCGGGGGAGTTGGCCGCGCTGGCCACCGACTGCCCGCGGGTGGAAACCGTTCCGGCCGTAGCGGATGCCTGCCGCCGCGCGTTGGAAGCCGCCGGGCCGGAGGATATTGTGCTGGTCTGCGGCTCGCTGTATTTGCTGGGCGACGCCAAACGGGCGTTTGTCGGGTAAGAGGTGTTTTGTATGAATGAACTGCAAGAGCGGATTTTGCAACAAAAACAGGAGAAAAACGCCCTGATTTTGGCGCATTACTACCAAACGATGGACATTCATGAGATTGCCGACACGGTGGGCGACTCGTTTGAGCTGGCGCGGCTGTCGCGCGACACCACCCAGCCGGTCATCGTGCTGTGCGGCGTGCGGTTCATGGCCGAGAGCGCCAAGCTGCTCTCGCCGGACAAAACCGTGCTGCTGCCGGCGTCCGACGCGGGCTGCCCCATGGCCGACATGGTGACGCCGGAGGACGTGGAAGCCTTGCGCCGCCAGCATCCGGACGCGGCGATGATGTGTTATGTCAACTCGTCGGCGGCGGT
>JAVBOJ010000036.1:0-10127 GCA_031550755.1 Oscillospiraceae bacterium | reverse complement strand
ATTGGTGGTATAATAAGCCTGTTTTGAAACGCGGGCGTTTCAAAACAATAAAACAGGGATATTTTTCGCCGGAATAAACCCGCCGAAAAATAAAAAAATTACGGGGGTTCGTCTGCTTATGCGCCAAATATTGGCTGTATTGTTGTGTATTGTTCTCATTTTGCCCGGCTGCGCCCCGGCCGCGCCGGTCAGCGCCGAAACGCTGACGGTGGTGGCATCCTTTTATCCGTTGTATATCGCCGCGATGAACATCGTCGGGGACACGCCGGGCGTCACCCTGTCGCTGCTCGCGCCGCCGGACACCGGCTGTCTGCACGACTATCAGCTCAGGCCGGACGATATGCGGATGCTGGAAGGCGCCGATGTGTTTCTGACAAACGGCGGCGGGTTGGAGAGCTTTTTGGACAAGGCACCGGTGAAGGCTTCCGTCGTGACCGCTACGCAGGGCATCGAACTGCTGACCGACGACGGCGCGGAGGAGCCCAATCCCCATGCCTGGGTCAGCGTCACGCTGTTTTGCCGGTATGTAGAAAATATTCGCGACGGGCTTTGCGCGCATGCACCGTCCCACCGGGACGCGTTTGAACAAAACGCGGCGGCCTATTTGGCGACGCTGGAGACGCTGGCGGCGGATATGCACGCGGCGCTGGACGGCCTCAAAAATCGCGACATCGTCTGTTTTCACGAGGCATTTCCGTACTTCGCCCGGGAATTTGACCTGCATGTGGCGGCGGTGATCCAGCGGGAACCGGGCGTCGAGCCGACGCCGGTCGAGCTGGCCGAGACCATCGACCTCGTGTCGGCGCTGGGGATTAAGGCGCTGTTTGCCGAGCCGCAATATGCCGCTACGGCGGCCGACGCCATCGCCCGCGAGACCGGCGCGACGGTTTACACGCTGGATCCGGCGGCCACCGGGGCGCTGACAAAGGACGCCTACGAGACGGCTATGCGGGCGAATCTGGAGACGCTGGTCGAGGCGCTGGGATAACATTTTATCACAAAAGGACTGGTTTTGTCATGCATCGCTCCGGAATCTGTTGCACCACGGTGGAAAACCTGTCGGTCACCATCGGGCGCCGGACCATTTTGTCCGGCGTCTCGTTTACCTTGCACTGCGGGGAGCTGACGGTCATCATCGGCCCCAACGGCGCCGGCAAAACCACCCTGCTGCGGGCGCTGTTGGGCGAAATTCCGCATACCGGCGGCATTTCGTTTTTAGGGCATGACGGCGCGCCGCGCCGGCTGCGTATCGGTTATGTGCCGCAACGGGTAGAGCGCGATCCCAACGCGCCGGCGTCTGTCTTTGACCTGTGCGCGTCGCTCTTGTCGCGCCAGCCGGTGTTTTTGTTCCGCGACCGCGGCTTGCGGCGGCATATTCAGGAGCAATTGGCTGTTTTTGGGGCGGATGGGCTGGTGGATGCCCGCCTGTGCGATTTGTCAGGCGGGGAGTGGCAGCGGGTCATGCTGGCCATCGCCACCGATCCCGTGCCCGAGCTGCTCGTGCTGGACGAGCCGGCCTCCGGCATCGACCGCAACGGCTTGAGCCTGTTTTATGAAAAATTGAAAGAACTCAAAACCCAGCAGGATCTCAGCATTCTGTTGGTGTCGCACGACTTCCAGTCGCTGCACGCGCAGGCCGACCGGCTGCTGCTGCTCGACGGCACGGTGCGCGCCCAGGGGACGCCGGCGGAGGTGCTGGCCTCGGACGCCTACCGCGCGTTATTCGGCGGAGGTGGGGCGGCATGAATCCGTTTGCGTATGATTTTATGCGGTACGCCTTTTGGGCGGTGCTGCTGATTACTCCGCTGTTCGGGCTGATGGGGACGCTGGTGGTGGACAAAAAGCTGGCGTTTTTCTCCGACGCGCTGGGGCACTCGGCGTTGACCGGCGTGGCGCTCGGCGTGATTTTGGGCATCGCCGACACCACGGTCAGCATGGTGCTGTTTGCCCTGCTGTTTGCCTTGCTGCTCAACCGCATCCGCCGTTCGGGCGTGTCCTCCAACGACACAATCATCAGCGTATTCGCCTCCACCGCCATCGCGCTGGGGCTGGCGCTGTTGTCCTCGGCGGGGCAGTTCAACAAATTTTCGTCCTATCTCATCGGCGACATTTTGACCATCCAGCCGGGGGAAATCACTACACTGATCGTGGTATTCGGCGGGGTGCTTCTGTTCTGGGTGTTGTGCTACAACAAATTGCTGGCCATCAGCATCAGCCCCCTGATGGCCGCCACTCGCGGCATCCGGGTCAGATGGCTGGAGACGGCGTTTTTGCTGGCGGTGGCGCTGGTGGTGACCATTTCCATCAAATGGGTGGGCATTCTGGTCATCAACAGTCTGCTGATTTTGCCGGCGGCGTCGGCGCGCAATCTGGCCCGCAATGTGCGGCAATACCACGCGCTGTCGGTGGGCTTTTCGTTGTTTTCCGGCCTGTGCGGCCTGTTTGCTTCTTGGTATCTCGGGATTTCCACCGGCCCGGCCATTGTGCTGGTGGGCGCGGTTCTGTTTTTCGGGACGTTTTTTACTTCGCGGGCGAGATTGCGGGGGTAGGGGATTTTATTTCCGCCTCCCAAAACGCCGCGACCTGCGCCCGGTTTTTCAGCATGACGGCCTTGTCCGGAAAGCGCCGCAGGATGTCCCGGTAGTTGTTGCGGAGCTTTTTTGTGCGCCCGCCCCATAAAATCCACCGGACGAATCCCAGCGGCATCTGTTCGATACAGCCCTCGGCCATATCCTCCCGGGCATGGCCCCGGTTTTTCCGATACCGCCGCCATGCCTGCCAAAGGCAGACCCGGCGCGGAAAATTCAAAAAGACGATCCTGTCCGCTTCCTCCAGCCGTCGCCCGTGAAAATAATTGGAGTAATTGCCGTCGATGACCCAGTGCTCCTGTTCCATAAACGCCGCGACCATCTCGCGGGCTTCTTCTTCCGGGCGATCCTGCCAGCCCGGCAGAAACTGTACGCGGTCAAGATGCAGCACGGGGTAGCCGTACAGCCGCCCCAGCTTGCGGGCCATCGTGGACTTGCCCGCGCCGGAATATCCGATGACGGAAATCTTCATGGGGACACCTCACACAATGCGAAAATTTCGTGTTTTGTACCGCGAAAGACATTGAGGTCGATAAACCGTTCCGCTCCGTCATAACCGGCCAACCGGCCCCGGTTGGAGTACTGCCCAAAAAGCCAGTCCCGGCCGTCGGACAGCCGAGGCGCACGGATAATGCGGCGGATCCAGACGGGATAGTCCCCGAACCGGCCTTGCAGGTAATGGGCGTAGGTACTCTCCAAGGTGTACAGGATCGGTTTTTGTCCGTAATGGCGCTCCAGCGCCGACAAAAGCCCGTCCAGAATGGCGAGAATTTCCGCTTCGGGCGGCAGACCCTTGGCGTTTGGGTTGATTTCAATGTCCACCACCGGCGGCAGCGCACCGGCCGCGACCGGCACCGTCTCGATGAAATTTTGCGCCTGCGACGCCCCGGCGCTTTGGGTGCTGAAAAAATGATAGGCGCCGACGAGCAACCCTGCGGCGCGCGCCTGTTCCCAGTTGAAGGCAAAGTGGCTGTCGCGAAAGGAGCTGCCCTCGGTGGCCTTGAGAAAGGCAAAGTCAATGTCTTGCGCGGCAAGAGTTTCCTAGTCGATATCCCCCTGATGCGCCGAGACGTCCACACCGCGCACCGGGTAGCGCTCCGGCCACGGATTTTGAAACCAGATCGTGCCGTTGTAGAGCAGGAGCCCGAGGAGCACGGCGAGGGACGCGGCGCAAAACGCGCCGCGGATCAGGAGTTTTTTCATAGATCTGGGTTCTCCGGGGCGTCCGGCACGGCAGGATTTTTACGCTTGAGGACAGCGGCGGCAACGGCGCAGAGCCCTGCCGGCAGCAAAAAATCAGCGCCTCGGAGCAGCGCCCATACCCAAAACGGCGCGGAATACTCCGGATGACGCAAATAGTCCAACCAGTAATCGCAGCCCAGCCGTACGCAAAATCCGATACAAAGCAGCACGGCGAGGATACGGAGAAACCGGCGCGGATTGCGCGGGTAGTTGACCCGAAACTTTTTCATATACCCCACCCCCAAAAGGACGCCCTTCCGGCGTCCTTTTCTCTGTATATTTACTCGGCTTTTTTGGTCTCAAACTTATATCCGACGCCCCAGACCGTCTTGACCGACCAGGCCTCGCTGACGCCCTCCAGCTTTTCGCGCAGGCGTTTGACATGCACGTCCACCGTGCGAGAATCGCCGAAATAGTCAAATCCCCAGACCTCGTCAAGCAGTTGGTTGCGGGTGTAGACCCGGTTGGGCGACGAGGCCAGATGGAACAAGAGCTCCAGCTCTTTGGGCGGGGTGTCCACCGGGCGGCCGGCCACCGTCAGGGTATAGGAATCCATGTTGATTTCCAGCTTGTCAAAGCTCAGGAGCTTGGAGGCATCGCCCTCGGTACGGCGCAGCACGGCATGGACGCGCGCCAGCATTTCCTTCATATCAAAGGGCTTGACAATATAATCGTCGGCGCCCATTTCCAAACCCTGCACCTTGTCCAGCGTCTCGCCCTTGGCGGTAATCATGATGATGGGCGTTTTTTTGCCGTCGGAACGGATGGCGCGGCAGACCGACCAGCCGTCCATCACCGGCAGCATGATGTCCAGCAGCACCAGATTGGGGTCGTTTTCACGAAAACTGTTGAGCCCCGCGCCGCCGTCGCCGGCAACGTCCACAAGAAAGTCTTCTTTTTCCAGATATAGCCGCAGAAGCTTGGCGATATTCGGATCGTCCTCCACAACCAGCACCCGTTTGGGCATAGGGGTCACCTCTTTTTCTCCTACCGTATATGTTCCCGCATCGTCATTACCAGATTGTCGGCGATCTCGCGCATCCCCCTGTCGGAGGGATGCACCAAGTCCGAGCCCAGCCCGAGCGGGTCGGTCAGCAGCGCGTCGCCGCGCAGCCGGACGAGCCGGGGCAGGTTGAGCTCCCGCACAATCTCCCGGATGATTTCGCGGAAGGTCTCCACCGGTGCGTTGCGGGCAAAATCTCCAGCCAGACGGAAAATATCGACGCAAAAAATCCATGTATCGGGGTGCGCCGCCGCGACCGTGGAGATCAAATACCGCGCGCGGCGCGCGAATTCTTCCGGTGTAAAGGTCTGCAAAACATTGACGCCGAGCTCGAGCACCGCCATGTCAAAGTCCTGCGCGGCAATATAATCGGCCATTTGCGGCTCCAGTTGACAGGTGCCGGCCAGCCCCAGGTTGACAAGCTCCATGCCGAGCGCTTCCGCCGTCAGCGAAGCCCACGAGCCCGCGTTTGCGAGCGCACCGCCGCCGTGGGTGATCGACGAGCCGTAGCACAGCAGCGTTTTGGGCGGCAGCATGGCCGGCTCCGGCGGGCGGATATCGCCCTCGATCGAATACAGCCGCGACGGGTAGTCGTACGGCAACAGCACTCGCACGACACGCGGGTCAAACGCGGCGTTTTCCTGCCGGGCGAGCTCCCGCAGATCATCCAGCGAAGGAGGGAGGACGATGTCAAGGGTGCGCGGCTCCGGCCCGATATGACGCGGGCTGTACATATACGACGCCGCGAACGGGCCGTAGTAAATCTCCACCGGGCCGTATGTATCCACAAATTCGTCGGGTTCGCGCGAAAGCGTCACGCGCACCGCGCCGCTGTTGATAACAAAGCGAATCTCCGCGCCGCAGCCGCAAAACGCCATGCGCCGAGCGCGCTCGTTCAGCGTCGTACGCAGCGCGTCGGGCAGACGGGAGAGCAGCAGGCCCTCGCCCGACGGGGCGGGCAGCAGCGCGGCGATATTGTGCAAAAGCGCGTTTTGGAATATCATTCCGTTTCATCTCCCATGCCGGCCTCCTGCCCGAAGTTGTTGCTCCAGGCGATGGACTCCAGATACAGCTCGGCCAGCTCGGCCTCCGGGAGACCCGCCTCCCGGCAGATTTGGGACACGGACTCCCAATCGCCCTTTTCAAAGGCGGCCACCACGGCGATCAGGCTGCGTGCCGGACCTTCTCCCAGCAGCGCCCGGGATACCTCCGGGGTGAGGGAAAGCTGCCCCAGCACTTCCTCCATGGGTTGGTCGAGGATGACGTCAATGAGGGAAAACAGGCCGATGATAAAGTGCTGCTCCGGGTCGCCGGAGCGATGCCGCTCGACCAGCGTCTCCAAAAAATGCCCCCGGATGACCGACATGCGTACCAGCTCATCCGGCTTGTCACGTCCGATGCCGATCATGCTGAGCAGGGAGACCCACTTGCGCACCTCGCGCATTCCCAGCACGGCCAGCGCGTGCTGGATATCCTTGATTTTATACCGCATTCCGAAATAGGCAGAGTTGACCAGCCGCAGCAGCCGGTAGGAAAGCCCCACGTCGCGGCGGATGATCTGGGTCATTTGCGGGAAATCGGCCTCGCGGCGGTTGACCTCGCGGATAAGCTCCATATAATTGGTGACCAGCGGATCGACCTTTTTTTCGGCCATGATGGTGGGCTTGCTGAAAAAATACCCCTGAAAGAGCAGGAACCCCATCTCGACGGCCTGGTCAAAAACCTCCTTGGTCTCTACCTTTTCGCAGAGCAGGATGGGCTTGGCGGGGCGGATGGAGTCGAGAATCTGCTCGATTTGCGGGATGGTGTTGTTGAGAAAATCAATTTTGACGATATCGGCCAGCTCGATGAGCGGGCGCATATCGGCCTGATACTCGAAGTCGTCCAGCGCGATGGTATAGCCGGAGGCCTTGAGTTTTTTGCAGGCGCGGATCACCTCCGGTGTGGCCCGTACATTCTCCAAAATCTCTACCACGAGATGCTGGTTGGAAAACAGGGAGGCCATGCCGGTCAGCAACAGCCGCTCGGTAAAGTTGACGAAGGCGCGCTTGCCGCCGGAGATGCGCTCAATGCCCATATTGTGAAGCCCCGCCACCATGGTGCGGGAGGAGGCCTGATCGGCGTCCAGAATTTCGCCGGCCTGATTGTGCTCGGCATTGCGCCGGTATAGCAATTCGTAGGCAAAAACCTTCAGGTTTTTGTCAAAAATCGGCTGGCGCGCGAGAAAATCATTCATAGAAAGCCTCTCCCGTTTTAGTGTCCGGGCGCGAAACAATATGTACCGGACAGAATCGAGCCGAATGTACACTATATTATACTGAAACTTTGTCCTCCCGTCAACCGCAATTGATAGGTTTCCGGAGCGGATAAAATTACATAAAACAAGCCGTCGGAGAGGAAAACAAAACATTGTTTTCCTCTTGCGGAAAGGCTTGACAAATTGGCGCCGCAGCGTTATTCTATAGATGAGGATTGTCCGGCAATATGCTGTATAAAAATTCATTACTCGTTCAAAAAATAGCAAAAGAAACAAAAAATAATAATCTTTGCATTAAGGCTCCCCGTCTTCACCTGTTGGTGTTACATATGCCCGGAAAATCCACCGATACAATCGGCACGGCTCGCGTTTCTTGCCGGTGAGTCGGTGGTTTTTTAATACCTCCAGTCATGTTCGAAAGTGAGGTGTGTCGCAACGAACGACAATCGGGAAGGCCATGCCCACATCAGGAACGCGCAGAAACAAAAGAAAAGAGAAGGAAAGGAAGAACACACAGTGAACAAGAAGAGAATTCTCAGCATGCTCCTCAGCATCGCCCTCGTTTTTAGCCTCGTCTCCGTCATCCCTGTTTCGGCCAGCGCGCTGGATCTGGGGATCAAGGTGGTCGACGGCAACAACGGTCTTGTTGAAAAAGACCTGAGCAATTACCAAGTTGTCGATGCCAAAAATATGACCATTGACAAGCAGCAGATTACGGCCGCGCGCAGCGACCTGAATCTGAGCGACAAAGAGGTCGATTACGTCGAGCAGCTCGCTGAATCCATGAAGACCCCGCTGGGCGCCCTCGGCTTCGAGGATCTGGATTCCGCCGAGATGACCCGCGTCATCGTCCAGTTTGACGTGCTGCCCGCCAAGATGCTGGAGATCTATAACAAGCTCCACAGCGTCAAGGGCATCGACGCCGACCGCGTCGCCGCCGCCGCGCTGTCGCTCTTCAAAGCCAAGATGAGCGCCGCCGGTTACAAAAACATTGAGTTCGGCTACGATTTCCACGATGTTTTCAACGGCGTGGGCCTGACCCTTCCAGCCAACCTGATTGAAAAAATCGCCTCGCTGCCCGGCGTCCTGTCGGTTTCTCCCGACTATATGATGTACGCCGCCGAGACCGAAGTCTCCGCCAACAACGCCACCGCTTCGATGGGCGGCATGTATGAGAGCCGCCAGGTCCTGAAAACCGAAGACCTCAATGCCATGGGCATTGACGGCACCGGCGTGAAGGTCGGCGTGCTGGATACCGGCATCGATTACAATCACCCCGACTTCGCTGGCGTCTACAAAGGCGGCCGTGACTATATCGGCGGCGCCGTGGCGTATCCCAGCGGCAGCAGCATCCGGTATTATGTGCAGCCCTCCGAGGACAACGACCCGATGGAAACCACCTATCTGGACTGGGTCGCCGCCAACACGCTGTACGGCGCTACCGTCGTTGAAGTCAACAACGGCAGCGAATACTACACCAGCCATGGTTCCCACGTCAGCGGCACCGTCGCCGCGCAGGGCAAAAACACCAGCTCCATTTACAACACCCTCGGCATTGCCCCGAAAGCGGATCTGTATGTCTACAGAGTGCTGGGCCCCTACGGCTCCGGCCCGTCCACCGGCATCATCAAGGCCATCAACCAGTCGGTCATCGACGGGATGCAGGTCATTAACCTCTCTCTGGGCGCCGATCAGGATACCGCTTACGGCGCGGACGTGTTCGCGCTGAACAACGCCTGCATCGCCGGCACCATCGTCTGCGTCTCCGCCGGCAACAACGCCATGCCGTCCGGTGCCACCTCCCGTCAGGAGTTGAGCCTCGGCACCCCGGGCACCGCGTATCTGCCCATCACGGTGGCGGCGGCCAACTACGGCGGCGGCCCCGAGTATCTCTACGAAGAAGCCAAATCGGTTTACAATGACCAAACCGCCGCCGGCGTGCACTTCCTGGTTGTCGGCTTCGACATGGTCAAAAACACCTTCGAAAACAACAAAATCGTCGCCCCCGGCCTTACCTATGTCGAGGGCAAGGGCCATCCGTACAAGCTGGTTCTCGGCGCGGGCAACACAGCCACCGAGCTTGCCCAGCTCCAAGCCCTTGAGAACAACAGCCTGGCCGGTCAGATCCTCGTCGTCAAGCGCGGCGCGCTGACCTTTACCGACATCCCGGTGCAGGCCAGGCGTCTGGGCGCGGCCGCCATCATGATCATCAACCGTGACGATCTGGAAGGCTATATCACCGGCATCACCATCGGCGGCGAAAAACTGGAGCATATGCCCGTCCTCACCACCACCCATCAGGTGGGCGCGATCCTCGCCGCTTCCTATGCCGCCGCGCAGACCGCCGGCGCGCAGGCGTATATCGATCCGGGCGTTGTCAATGTCCGTCAGCAGCCCTCGACCCCGGCTGATTTCAGCTCCGTCGGCCCGGTCACCGAGACCATCGGCCTGAAGCCGGACATCATCGCCCCGGGCGTCAACATCATGTCCACCCAGCCGGCCTTTATAGTCAACCCCGACCACAACCCCACCGATTACTCCAACGCTTACGCGCGTATGGGCGGCACCTCGATGTCCGCTCCGCATATAACCGGTATCGCGGTTCTCATGCGGCAAACCTACCCGACCGCCTCGGTCGCCGAGATCAAGGCCCGCCTGATGAACACCGCCGATCCCACCTTCATCACCTCCGGCGTGGCCGAGAAGCCCGCCGCCAGCGTGTTTGAAGTCGGTGCCGGTTTCGTGGATCCGTGGCGCGCCATGGTCACCGACAAAGATGTCTACATCACCGTGCAGGACTTCATCCCCGGTGAAAAGAGCGGCCAGATTATCGAGAACCAGACCCTTTCGTCCATGAGCTTCGGTAGCATCGCTCCCAGCGAGACCGAGACCGTCAATTCCCGCGTGCTGCCCATCGTCATACATAACACCGGCGCACAAGGCAAGGTGTATACCGTCTCGGTCGTTTACAAGGACAACACGCCGTATTCTCTCTCGTCCACAGCCAACAACGTGACGTTGGACACCGGCTTTAATG
>JAVBOJ010000061.1:0-13457 GCA_031550755.1 Oscillospiraceae bacterium | reverse complement strand
CGCCGCTTCCGCGAGGAGTTCAAAACCGAGGGATTCTCCCGCTCCTGCGGCGTCATCGAGAGAATGATGGCCTCGGTGCGCGACATGGCGCGCTCGTCGATCTTCGCGCCCTGCAACGCTTTTTTATCGAGGCCGGGCATCATGCCCAGCACGTCGGAAATCGAGCCCATGCCCTTGAGTTGGTTCATTTGCTCGTAAAAATCAGTCAGTGTAAACCGGCCGGAGCGCAGCTTTTGCTCGGTTTCCTCGGCCTTTTTGGCGTCAAAGGCCTGCTCGGCCTTTTCGATCAGGGTCAGCATGTCGCCCATGCCCAAAATACGGGAGGCCATGCGGTCGGGGTGAAACGGCTCGATGTCCGAGAGCTTTTCGCCGACGCCGCAAAACTTGATGGGGCAGCCGGTCACCGCCCGAACAGACAGCGCCGCGCCGCCGCGGGCATCGCCGTCCAGCTTGGTCAGCATGACGCCGGAGAGCCCCAGCGCCTCATGAAAGGCCGAGGCGGCCGACACGGCGTCCTGACCGGTCATGGCGTCCACCACCAGCAAAATTTCGTGCGGGTTGACGGCGGCCTTGATGTTTTTGAGCTCGTCCATGAGGGTCTCGTCAATGTGCAGCCGGCCGGCGGTGTCCAGAAACACCATATCGTTGCCGTGCTGTATCGCGTGCTGCACAGCGGCGCGGGCGATTTCCACGGGATTTCCCTGTCCCCGCTCAAACACAGGGAGGTTCAGCTGTTTGCCCACCGTTTGGAGCTGCAAAATCGCGGCGGGGCGGTAGACGTCGCAGGCCACCAGCAGCGGGCGCTTGTTCTGCGCCTTGCGGACATAGCCGGCCAGCTTGGCGCCATTGGTGGTCTTGCCGGCACCCTGCAACCCGACTAGCATGACGATCGTGGGCGGCTTGGAGGCGACGGTGAGCTTGGCGACGGCGCCGCCCATCAGGGCGGTCAGCTCGTCGTTGACGATTTTAATGATCATCTGGGCGGGGGTCAGGCTCTCGAGCACATCCGAGCCGATGGCCTTCTCGGTCACCGTGGCGACAAAATCGCGCACCACCTTGAAGTTGACATCGGCCTCCAGCAGCGCCAAGCGCACCTCGCGCATGGCCTCCCTGACGTCGCTCTCGGACAGCCGGCCCTTGCCGCGCAGCTTTTTGAATACATTGCCCAGCTTTTCGCTGAGTCCCTCAAAGGCCATATGTCTACTCCTTCGCCGAATTGGCTATCTCAAGGGCGACGGCATAGATCCGCTCGGCCCTGGTTTTGATCTCGTCGTTTAAGTAGCGGTGCTCGTTGATCTGCAAAATTTCGCCGGCGGCCTGGGCGACCTCCTCCATTTTTTCCTGAATCCGGGCATACCGCGCGACAAAGCCGAGGTTTTTCTCGTACTCCAACAGGGACTTTTCGGCGCGGGAGATGACGTCCCGCGCACCCTGACGGGTGATGCCCTCGTTTTCGGCGATTTCAGACAGGGAGAGATCCTGATTGTGGTAGCAATCAAAATAATCGCGCTGCTTGGGCGTGAGCATGTCGCCGTAAAAGTCGAACAAAAAGGCCATATCCAGCGGCTCGGACTTCATGGCGCACACCTCCCGTTACTGTTGTAAAGGCAAAAAGCTTTACAAGTGATTTTACTACGGTTTGTGTTGCCTGTCAAGCGGAAAAACTACAGATAGGGAAAAATTTTGTTTTTTGTTGCCTTTTGGCGTCAAGCGGGGTATAATATCCACCGAAGAGCAGGGAAGGAGAGACGAATGTATGATCCGTGAAAATATGGAGTTTGTCAAGCAATACGACCCGGAGGTGGGCGCGGCGCTGGAGCTGGAGTTCAACCGCCAGCGGCGCAACATCGAGCTGATCGCCTCGGAAAACTTTGTCAGCCCCGCCGTCATGGCTGCCATGGCCTCGCCGCTGACCAACAAATGCGCCGAGGGCTACCCCGGCAAGCGGTATTACGGCGGCTGCGAGTGTGTTGACGTGGCCGAAACCCTCGCCATTGAGCGCACCAAAAAGCTGTTCAACGTGAACTTTGCCAACGTCCAGCCGCACGCCGGCGCGCAGGCCAACATCGCCGTCTATTTCGCGCTGGTCAAGCCCGGTGACACCGTGCTGGCCATGAATCTCGCCCACGGCGGCCACTTGACCCACGGCAGCCCGGTCAACATTTCGGGCTCGTATTTCAATATCGTCCCGTACGGCGTGGACGAGACGACCCATCTCATCGACTACGACAAGCTGCGCGCGCTGGCCCGCGAGCATAAGCCCAAGATGATCCTCGCCGGCGCCACAGCCTATCCGCGCATTATCAACTTCGAAATTTTCGCCGATATCGCCCGCGAGGTCGGTGCCTATCTGTTCGTGGACATGGCGCACATCGCCGGGCTGGTCGCGGCGGGCGTGCATCCCAGCCCCATTCCGTATGCCGACGTGGTCGCCACCACCACCCACAAAACCCTGCGCGGCCCGCGCGGAGGCCTGATTATGTGCAATGATCCCGAGATGGCCAAGCGGGTGGACAAGGCGATTTTCCCCGGCAATCAGGGCGGCCCACTGATGCATATCATCGCCGCCAAGGCGGTGGCGCTGGGCGAGGCGCTGCAGCCGTCGTTCAAGACCTATCAGGAGCAGATCGTCAAGAACGCCCGTGCCTTGGCCGACGCGCTCCTAACGCAGGGCTTCGATCTGGTCTCCGGCGGCACCGACAACCACCTGATGTTGGTCGATCTGCGCAAATTCAACGTCACCGGCAAGGAGATGCAGCACCGGTTGGACGAGGTGTATATCACTGCCAACAAAAACACCATCCCCAACGACCCGCAAAGCCCCTTCGTCACCAGCGGCATCCGGTTGGGCACCCCCGCCGTCACCAGCCGCGGGCTCTTGGAGGAGGATATGCCGGAGCTGGCCGCGCTGATCGCGCTGACCGCCTCCGATTTTGAAAACAGGGCCGAGGAGATTCGCGCCCGCGTGGGCGCTTTGTGCGCCAAATACCCGTTGTATGAATAGCGCCTATCAGCCGCTGGCCGATAAAATTCGCCCCACCGCATGGGAAGATGTGGTGGGGCAGTCCCACATTATGGGCCCGCGCGGCATCCTGCGGCGGGTGGTGGACGGCGGGCTGGTGCCCAACATGATTTTTTACGGCCCGTCGGGCACCGGCAAAACGACGGTGGCCTCTCTGATTGCCGCGCGCACCAACCGGACGCTGCAAAAGCTCAACGCCACGACGGCCGGCACGTCCGATATTCGGGAGATTCTCAGCAGTCTCAACACCTTTATGACCCCCAACGGGGTGCTGCTGTATCTGGATGAAATCCAGTATTTTACCAAAAAACAACAGCAATCGTTGCTGGAGAGCATGGAAAACGGAGGCATCACCCTGATTGCCTCCACCACCGAAAACCCGTATTTTTATGTCTACAACGCCATTTTGTCCCGCGCCACCGTGCTGGAATTCAAGCCGCTGACCGCCGCCGACATTCAAAAGGCGCTGCGGCGCGCGGTCAAGCTGTGCGACGAGAGCATCGTCTGCGAGGACGGCGTACTGGAATACATCGCCGGCTCCTGCGGCGGCGACCTGCGCAAGGCCATCGGCGCGGTGGAGCTGCTCTCCCGCGCGGCCCCGGTTGTGGACGGCGCGCCGCGTTTTACGCTGGAGGACGCCCAGCTTGTCGCCCAGCGCTCGGCGGTGCGGTATGACCGCGAGGGTGATGTGCATTACGACCTGCTGTCGGCCTTTCAGAAGTCCATCCGCGGCTCGGACGCCGACGCGGCGGTGCATTATTTGGCGCGGCTGCTGGCGGCGGGCGACCTGCCGTCGGTCTGCCGTCGGTTGCTCGTGACCTCCGCCGAGGATATCGGCTTGGCCTATCCGCAGGCGGTCGGCATTGTCAAGAGCTGTGTGGACGCGGCGCTCCAGGTTGGACTGCCCGAGGCGCAGCTCCCGCTCTCGCAGGCGGTGATTCTGCTGGCCACCGCGCCCAAATCCAATTCGGCGGCCGGCGCGATCGGCGCGGCGATGAGCGATATTCAAAACGGAAAGGCCGGCGATGTGCCGGCCCACTTGAAGGACTCGCATTATCAGGGCGCGGCCAAGCTGGGGCGGGGGCTGACCTATCAGTACCCGCACAATTTCCCGCACCATTATGTGAAGCAGCAGTATCTGCCAGACGAGCTGAAGGGCAAAAAATATTACGAATATGGCGACAACAAGGCCGAACAGGCCGCCCGAAAGTACTGGGAGGAAATCGGGAAGGAATAGAAGTAACGTTTTGTGTTGGGGAACCCTCGCAGGGGGTGCCCGATCAATAAATCACCACATCCTCGTCCGGCCATACCGGATCAAACACCGTCTCAATCTTTTTATCCGCGCAGCAGGCCGGGGAGTAGCTCCACCGCCGCAAATGCCCCTCGCGCAGAAAATAATCGGCCTGACTGAGCTTGGGCGCGGGTTCGTCCCAGACATCGACAAGCGACAGCTTGACCTTCATCCGCTCGGGCAGGATAGACTTTATGTACACCGATACCCGCTGCCCCTCCCGCAGACCCGGACGCGTCTCCGACAGCCCGGACAGGTTGGGCGCCAGCTCGATAAACGCCCCGTACTCCTCAATGCTGCGCACGACGCCGGTCACCGTCTGCCCCGGAGAAAACGCCCCCGCGTTTTCGCTCCAGGTTCCGAGCAGCTCTTTGTGGGTCAGCGAAACCCGCCGGGCGGCCCGGTCGATTCCGCTGACGACGGCCCAAATGTCCTGCCCGACCGAAAAACGGTCGGAGGGATGGGCAATGCGCGACACCGAGATGTTTTCGATCCCGATGAGCGACGCGATGCCGCAGCCGATGTCCACAAACGCGCCGAAGGTCTCCAAATGGGTGATTCTGGCGGAAATAATGTCGCCCGGCTTGCGGTTTTCCAAAAAACAGAACAGAGCCTCCTCCTGCGCGAGCCTTCGGGAAAGAAGCGCCCGGGGCGGCACTGTCTGTTCTATTTTCACCACTTTATAGCACACGGGCTTGCCCACGCGTGACAAAATCGCCACCTCGCGGGTGCCGCCCGTGCCGATGCCCAGCGCCGCCTCCGCGCGCGGAATAATGCCGAGCGCACCGTCGAGATGGACAATGAGATTGTGTTCGGCGTCGCACAGCATCGCGCGCGACTCTAATATGGAGTTTTCGCGCGCGGCCTTGCGCAAAGTCTCCAATGTATGGGGCTGAGGCCCCCAGTTTGTCCCTTCCGGCGGATATCTTTCCACGTCCGCAACCCCTTCCGTTGTTATGATATATGCGGCGGAAGGGGGGAATATGAGCGTTATTGCACGCGCAGTCCGTGTGCACTGAGCAGGATCGCGCGGGTCAGCGCGGCGTCGCGCTCGGACACCATCGCGCGTAGCTCCACCTCGCCCGTGTGGCCGGCGCGGTTGTTTTGCCAGCCCACGTTGACCGCGCCGTAATAAAACTGCTCATGTCCGATCATGGACATGCTGTCCGCCGGGGCCACCGCCACAGCCGTCGCCGATATGGGCACCTCGCCGCCGCCGGCTTCCCTTGTGGGCTTGATGGTATACGACTCGATCTGGATGCTCCGGTCATGCAGATATCCCAACGCGAAATCGGCCATATCGGGCGTCTCGAACAGCGCGCGCACTTCCACAGACATACAAAACACCTCGCACTCAATTTGCGGGTATTTTCCCCAGAAAACCGTTTGTTATGCGGAGGCGTGACTGATGGACATTGGAATCGGCGACCGGCTGATTTTGAAAAAAAAGCATCCCTGCGGGTCGTTTTCGTGGATCGTCCTGCGGGTTGGGATGGATTTTCGTCTGCGCTGCGAGGGCTGCGGCCGGGAGGTCTGGCTGACGAGAGCGGATACCGAGAAACGGATTGCCAAAATAGAAAAAACCGAAATATAAAGGAGCGTTCTGTGATGGAAAAGGCAGCCACGATCGACGACTATATCTCCACGTTTTCACCCGAAATACAAAAAATTCTGACCGAAATCCGGGGCATCATCCGCGAGGCCGCGCCCGAGGCCACCGAAAAAATCAGCTGGCAGATGCCCACGTTTTATCTGAACGGCAATCTGGTGCATTTTGCCGGGCACAAAGGCCATGTCGGCTTTTATCCTGGCGCGGAAGGCATCTCACATTTTCTGGAAAAGCTTGGCCAGTACAAAACCTCCAAGGGAGCCGTCCAGTTTCCCTATGCCGAGCCCCTGCCGCGCGAATTGATCATCGAGATCACGCGGTTTCGAGTTTCGCAGCAAAAGGCGCGGGGATAGGCGGCTCCGCCAAGGGGATGCTATTTGTGCGTTTTTTGCGTTTGCAATGAAAAATATGTTTATTTTTGTTTGTTTTCCCAATAAAGATTTTGCCGAATAAATACGAAATATATCTGAATCACAAAATTTCCTGTGAAAGGGGCCGCCACATATGCAGATAAACGAAAATCAGGTAAAAAAGTTGCTGACGAGTCCGCCCAAGTTTGGCCAGCTTGGGTTCAGTATGCTGATTACCCGTCTGGCAGGACAGTATGCCAAAAGTCCCACGCCGGATGTATTGCAGGCCAGTACCCGTGAAATCAATGCCTTCCTGCAAAAATTTAGCAATATCATGGCCGCGGATTATGCTTTGATAGCAAAGCTTTGAGAGGTGGAGTAGCGTATGCTGAAAACATTTGACGAAGTTTGTGCCCTGATCGGCCAAGGAAACTGGCTGCATATCGCGGGTACCGAAGCCCTGCTCAAAAAACTGCCGCGTGGCAAATGGATCGGCGGTTCAACGGAATATTTCATGTCGGACAAGGGCGGTGTTGTCACCGGCGAGCAGCTGTTTGTCGATGAATTTCCCTTTATCGGCTGCAAAGTGGCTGATTATGATGAAAACACCATTGAAAATGTGACAAAAGACGCCTTTGACAACGGTTTTTCCGTTGTCATCCTGCCGTTTGACAGTTCGGTACACATCGCGTATTCCAAAGGCGCGGCGTCCTTTGAGGGGATGTTCCTCAAAAATATCGTCGGCTGGGTGGCCGGCCTAAATCTGTCGGCGGAGGGGCAGACGCCCGTCGCCGTCAACGGCCTTACCGGCCAGAGCTATCCCGACCGCGCCGTGGTGCTGCACATTCCGCTGCCGGAGGACAAGCTGGTCAACATCGGCATCATCAATATTTTTGAGCCGAAAGAGGGGAGCCCTGTCATCACCTTTGAGGACGAGGGCTTTTCGGTCAAAACCTGCCGGATCGACGGGCGCGAGGTCGTGCTGGCCGATTATCTGGCCGAGCACAACATCAACACCAATCTGCCGCTGATCGGCGATTATTCCGGCGCGGGCGTCAACGTCTCCATCAAACAGATCGCCGACGGCGTGGTCAACCTGTACGCGCCGGTATTTCAGGGCATCCGCTATCATTTCGCGGCCGAGATTTCCGACTACGCCGGGGAATTTAAGACGCGCTTGGAGCAGTTTAACGGGCACAGATATACGTTCTCCTGCAACTGCATTTTGAATTTCCTCTACGGCGGGCTGGAGGGCAAGACCATCGACACCTTCTTCGGGCCGATCACCTTCGGCGAGGTGGCGTATCAGCTGGTCAACCAGACGCTGGTGTACGTAGAGATTTTGTAGGGAATAGCAACAAGCCGCCGGCAATTGCTCCGGCGGCTTGTTTTTATTGGGGAACCCCCTTTATCACAATCGGCCCCGTTCGCCATTCCGTGCCGCCGGCGCGCTCGGATTCCGCCGGATAACACAGCGTGTAGAGGTCGGTGACTCGGGTCTCCAGTGCAAAGCTCTCCCGCGCCGCCGTATCCAGCGCCCGGACGGAGGCCGGCTTGGTGAGGATGGGCAGCGCCGCTGTGTGGCGCATGGTGTGCAGCAGTGAAAGCCCTTCTTCGTTGGCCGCCAGCACCCGTAAATAGGGGAGAGGCGCGGCGCGGTGCGCCGCCGTGATCCCCAGATACGCGCACAGCAGGATCCGACGCAAACGCGCGTGGGCGTAGCGTTTGCACTTTAATGCGTCATACAGCGCGAAAAGCGACTGCGCCGTCCGGCTTTTGTCGGCCAGACGATGCTCCAGTCCCTCCGAGACCTCGGGCAGCGCCGCGAAATCGTCCGCGCCCATCCGGCGCAGATGGGACAGCACCGCCCGGTCGTCCAGCCGCACCGGTGCGCGCGCGGCGTTGCGCTCAGCTTCCAGCAACGCCGCGCAGGCCTGTGGCACATAGGATGAGAGGTCTTGCCCCTCCCAAAACAGCCGCCGCAGCAGGGAAGCGGAGGCGTAACCGTCCGAGGTGTCCGCCGCGTCGTGTCCCGCGCCCCGCCGCAGGACGGCGTGCGGCTCGATGTGCTTCCCGCGCAAGGCTTTGAGGTATTCGAGCGCCAAAATATTGTTGGGGGATTCCAGTTCCGGCAGCGCCCGCCCCGCCAGCCGCTCGGCGGCTTTTTGCCGCGCCGAGGCAAACGAGACGCCGCCGGCCAGCTCCTGTCGCAGCAGGGAAGGGAAGTCCGGCGCTTCCAACAGCGCCGCAAGGGTTTGAAGTGTGTCAAGCGCTTCCGCTTCACAGCCGAAGGACAGCCGCGTAACCACGCCGGTGGCCGCCAGCAGCCCCACAGCGGCGGCGGCAAACGCCTCGGCCCCGGCGCACGCCCAGACAGACGGCAGCTCCAGCACCAGGGAAGCGCCGCAACGCACCGCCATCTCCGCCCGGATATGCTTGCGGCACAAGGAAAATTCCCCGCGCTGGGTGACATGGCCGCTCATTACGCAGATGATCGGCGACCCGGATTGCAAGAGATGCCAACGGTGTCCGTTGTGGAACGGATTGTATTCGGCCACGACGCCGGTAACATTTTGCATGGAAAATGCCTCTTTTCACCAAAATGAAGGTTGTCTTGCAAAAGCCGGAGTGATACAATGATTCTATCATACAATGAGGGAGTTTGAAAATGAATATTCTCGTTATCAATGCGGGCAGTTCGTCTCTGAAGTATCAGCTCTTTGATATGGCGCAAAAAACCGTGCTGGCGCGCGGCGTCTGTGAACGCATCGGCATCGACGGACGCATCAAGCACAGCAAAAACGGGTCTCCTGTCGTGTTGGACGTCACCATGCCCGACCATGCCGCGGCCATTCGGGAGGTCACCCGGCTGCTCACCGACGCGGCGCACGGCGTCATTGCCGATATGAATGAAATCAGCGCCGTGGGGCATCGCGTTGTACACGGCGGCGAGGAGTTTTCCTCCTCGGTGCTTATCACCGACGCCGTACTGGCCGCCATCGAGCGCTGTGTGCCGCTGGCGCCGCTGCACAACCCGCCCAATCTGGTCGGCATCCGCGCCTGCGAGCAGGTCATGCCGGGCGTGCCGCAGGTCGCCGTGTTTGATACGGCCTTCCATCAGACCATGCCGCCGCGCTCGTTTTTGTACGCCATCCCCTACGAGTACTATGAAAACGACAAAATTCGCCGCTACGGCTTCCACGGCACCTCGCACCGCTATGTTGCCGAGCGCGCCGCGGCGCTCCTGGGGAAACCGCTGGAGTCGCTGAAAATCATCACCTGTCATCTGGGCAACGGCTCGTCGGTCACAGCGGTGGACGGCGGTAAATCGGTGGACACCTCCATGGGCTTCACGCCGCTGGAAGGGCTGCCGATGGGCACCCGCTCGGGCAACATCGACCCGGCAATCATCGGCTTTTTGGCCGAAAACAAGGGCATGACGGTCTCCGAGGTCATGGATGTACTCAACAAAAAGTCGGGCATGTTGGGGCTGTCGGGCGTCTCGTCCGACTTCCGGGATCTGGATGATGCCGTCGCGCAGGGCAATCCGCGCGCCAAGGTGGCGCTGGATATTTTCGCCTTCTCGGTCAAAAAATATATTGGCAAGTTGGCCGCCTGCATGGGCGGCGTGGACGCCGTGGTCTTCACTGCCGGCATCGGCGAAAACAACGCAGTCATGCGCGAGTGGATCATGGACGGACTGGGTTTCATGTCGCTGTCAATGGACAGGGAGAAAAACCGGACGGTGCGCGGCGTGGAGGCTGATGTCTCCGCGAATGGCTCTCGCGCAAGGGTTTTGGTCATCCCGACGAACGAGGAGCTCGTGATCGCGACCGATACCGAGGCGTTGATAAAAGGGATGTAGCTTTCAATTTGCCCCCAAACAAGAGCCCCCGTCCTTGCGGACGGGGGCTCTTGGCGTATCTCAAACTTTTATGACTATTCCCGGACAACCTCTCATAAGATGGAGTATCCCACACAAAAGAGGTGAGAACGATCAAAAATCCATTTGAATCGGCCACAAGTCTTCTGCCGCTGTCGCTTCGCAGCGTGGCCAACACGCTGCCGCAGCAGGAAATAGCCGAGGAGCTACGCCTGCGCGCAGGGTTTCCCATGACCGCCGTCCTGCCCGAGGGCGAGCTCGCCCTGCCGCCGGACAGGCCGTATATCATCCAACCGCGCGACCTCGCCGCCGTGCTGGAGGCGGCCACCCAGAGCTCTGCGCATACGGTGGCAGATCAGGTGCGCGCCGGATTTGTCACCCTGCGCGGCGGCCACCGTCTTGGGCTCTGCGGCAACGCCGCCACACAGGGCGGCGCACTGCACAATATACGCCATCTCTCCTCGCTGTCGCTGCGCATCGCGCGGGAATTCAAAGGTATTTCGGACGAAATTTTGCCCTATGTCTACCAAAACGGCGGTCTGCAAAACACCCTGATCCTTTCGCCGCCCGGCCTCGGCAAAACCACCCTGCTGCGCGATCTCGTCCGCAATGTGTCCTCCGGTAGCCGATACGGGGCAGCGCTGCGGGTGTCGCTGGCCGACGAGCGCGGCGAGGTCGCGGCGCTGTATATGGGACAGCCCCAGTTTGACGTGGGGCCGCATACCGACGTGCTGGACGGTTGCCCCAAGGCGGCGGCCGTGCTGTGGCTGCTGCGCGCCATGTCGCCGCAGGTTGTCGCGCTCGACGAGATCACCGCGCCGGAGGACATCCAGGCCATCGAAACCGCCCGTAACTGCGGCGCGGCGCTGTTGGCCACCTGCCACGCGCGCGGGCTGGAGGATTTGCGCGGGCGCCCCTTGTATCGGGGGTTGTTTGAAATCTTCCGCTGGGCGGTGCTGATCCGGCAGGACGGCGGCGGGCGAAAATATCAGCTACTGGAGATGAAAAGCCTATGATTCGTCTGATCGGCGCGATTTTGGTGGCCGGCGGCACGGCCGCTGTCGGTGCGGCGGCGGTACAGGGCCTCAAGGCCCGTGCGCGGCTGTTGTCCGCGCTGATCGGCGCACTGGACATCATGCAGTCCGAGCTGTATTTCAAGCTGACGCCGCTTCCTGAGCTGACCGAACGGCTCGCGCGCGAGGCCGACGCGCCCATCCGGCCTTTTTTTAAAAAGCTCTCGGCCGGGATGGAAAGCCTCGGGGAACACAGCTTCGCCAGCCTTTGGGAGCATGCCCTGCAAGCCTGCGGGCAGTTTTGGCGGCAGGCCGAGAAAACCCTGCTGTCCGAGCTGGGCGGCGTGCTGGGGCGGTATGATACCGAGGGGCAGACCCGGATCATCGCCTACATCCGCGCGCGGCTGGAGGGGCTGCTTACGCAGGCTGAGGCCGATTGCCGCCAGCAGGGCAGGGTCTACGGGGCGCTGGGCGTTGTCTGCGGGCTGGCCATGGTGATTATATTCATATGAAGTGCCTCAGCACTTCATATGAATTGGAACAGGGAAACCCTTGCGACGATTGGATGCGCGGGAGTTTAAAACGTGGGGACGGTAAACGGAGGACAGATCATGCAGATCGATCTGATATTGAAAATTGCGGGACTGGGGCTGCTGGTGGGCGTTGTCAACCAGCTGCTCATCAAGGCGGACAAGGCCGAGCAGGCCGTTCTGGCCAGCATCGCGGGGCTGGTTGTGGCGCTCATGCTGCTGCTGCCGCAAATCGGGGCGCTGTTCAACATGATCAAGTCTCTGTTTGGGTTTTGAGCATGGAGGGGATCTTGAAAATCGTCGTCATCGGCATTTTGGGCACGCTGGCGGCACTCGTATTAAAACGCAACAACCCAGAGCTCGGACTTGTCCTCACCGTCGGCGTCGCCATGCTGCTGGCCTATTTCGCCCTGAGCGCCCTGACCTCTGTGCTGGAATTTGTCAATCGGCTGGCCGAGATGGCGTCCCTGTCGCCCGCCGTCATCACGCCGGTACTCAAAACGGTGGGCATCGCGGTGGTCACCAAAATCGCCGCCGACGTCTGCCGCGACGCCAAGGAAACGGCGGTGGCCTCGGCGGTGGAGCTGTGCGGCGCGGCCGTGGCACTGTACATGCTGCTGCCGCTGCTGTCGATGGTGATGAAGCTCATCACCTCTTTTGTGTAAGGCGGAGTACCTATGAAAAAACTGGCATGGATTGTGCTACTGATTGTGTTGCTCACCCCCGCCGCGCTGGCGGCGGACATCCCCGACGCCGAAGCGGCGCGGGACGAGCTGGCCGGTGCGCTGGACGTCCCCGGGTTGCGGTCGGGCTCGTCGTCGGTGACCGACGGACTATCTCCGACCGGCACGCCGGACATCGGACGCGGCTTTGACAACATTCTCAAAACGGCGGGCGAGCAGGCCGGCGGGCTGCTCAAGCAGGGTTTTCTCAGCATGGTGGCCATTTTGGCGGTCATCCTGCTATGCGGTCTGGCCGGCTCGTTTATGGAGGGGGTGGACGGCAAGCAGGACGTCGTCGTGCTGGCCGGGGTGCTGGCCATTGCTGCTCTGTCGGCGGGGCAGGTGGGCAATCTGCTCAATTTGGGACGGGCCACCATCGACCAGATCAACACCTATTCCAAGGCGCTGCTGCCAACGCTGGCCGCCGCCGGGGCGGCCGCCGGGTCGCCGGTCTCGGCCGGGATGAAGCAGATGGTCACATTGCTGTTTTCCGATGTGCTGATTTCCCTGATCGGGCAGGTTTTCGTGCCGCTGACCTTCGCCTATGTGGCTGCCGTGACGGCGGGCGCAGCGCTGGCGCAGGAATCCCTGACCAAGATTGCCGGTTTTATCAAATGGGCCATGATCGGCATCCTGTCGCTCTTTTTGACCGCCTTCGTCCTCTACCTGACGCTGGGCGGCGCGATTTCGGGCACGGCCGACGCGCTGGCCATCAAGGGCACCAAAACGGCGCTGTCGGGGTTGGTGCCGGTGGTCGGCGGGATTTTGGCCGACGCGTCGGAGACCGTGGTGGCCGGCGCGGGCATTCTCAAAAACGCCGTGGGCGTCTTCGGGCTGTTCGCCATCCTCGGCCTTCTGCTCGTCCCGTTTTTGCGGCTGGGCATTCAGTACATTCTGTACAAGGTCACCGCCGCAGTCGCGGCCCCGCTGGCCGACATCCGCATCGTCCGCCTGCTGGACGGGCTGGCCGGCTCGTTCGCCCTCATTTTGGGGATGACCGGGGTCTGCACGCTGTTGTTTTTCTTTTCCATCAT
>JAVBOJ010000107.1:0-10593 GCA_031550755.1 Oscillospiraceae bacterium | reverse complement strand
ACACGGGTGCCTGACGCCCTGCATCTACTGATAATTTTCAGGCCCCTTGCCGATGAGCACGCAGATATCGCCGGGTTGGGCCATGTCCAGCATGTAAAAAATGGCGTTTTTACGGTCGGGAACAACCTCGAACGCGCCCTCGGCGCGCCGCAAACCGATGGAAATATCGTCGATGATGTCCAGTGGATCCTCATACCTCGGGTTGTCCTCGGTCAAAATCGTCAGATCGGCGTACCGGCCGGCCTTTTCGCCCATATCGTACCGCCGGGCGGGGTCGCGGTTGCCGCCGCAGCCGAACAGGCAGAGCAGCCGGTTGGGATGGTACGCCTTGAGCGAGGACAGCAGGTTTTCCATGCTGATTTCGTTGTGGGCGTAGTCGATCAGCACGGTGAACGGCAGTCCCGTCGCGGCGGGCTGGGTGCGCCCCGGCACGCGCACGTCGATGAGCGCCGTCTCCATGTCCTCATACCGCATGCCGAAAAACGAGGCCGCGCCGGCCGCCGCCAGCGCGTTGTACACCGAAAACGCCCCCGGAAACCCCACCGACATCGGATAGGTCTTCCCCTCGGCCGTCAGGGTAAAATCCACGCACAACCGGCTGTCGCGCACGGTGTTTTGCAGCGCCGCGCCGGTGATGTCCGTGTTCTCTCCCATCCCGTAGGGGATGATTTTACAGCTGTGCCCCGCCAGCACGTCCCGCCAGCCGGCGTCGTCGGTGTTGACCAGCGCCGTGTTGCACATCCGGAAAAACAGCGACTTGCAGGCGATGTATTCGGCCATGTCGGCATGCTCGTCGGGGCCGATGTGGTCGTGGCAGAGGTTTGTGTAAATCCCCAGCGGGAAGCGGGTGCCGGTGGCGCGGTGCATCTTGAGCCCCTGCGAGCTGACCTCGACGACCGCCTTGTCGCACCCGGCGTCGGCCATCCGCCGGAACAGCTTTTGCAGCTCATAGGATTCCGGCGTGGTGTTTTTGGCTTTTTCGGCGGTGTCGCCGATGATGGTCTGGATGGTGCCGATCAGCCCGACCTTGTGTCCGCCGCGCTCCAGCAGTTTTTTAATCATATAGGAGGTGGTGGTTTTGCCCTTGGTGCCCGTGATGCCGATGACATCCAGCTCGCACGACGGATGCCCGAAATACTCGCAGGACATCAGCGCCAAGGCTTGGCGGGTGTCCTCTGTGTAGATATAGGTCACCCCTGGCAGCAGGGGCACCTCGCGCGAGACCAGCACCGCGACGGCGCCCTTTTCGACGGCGGCGGCGATGTAGTCATGCCCGTCCACGGCGGTGCCGGGCAGGCAGCAAAACAGCGCGCCCGGCGTCACCCGGCGGGAATCGTAGGCGAGGTCGGCGATCTCGATTTCAGGCTCTCCCCGCAAAATTCGACATGCGATCGGTGCGGTCAATTGGCTCAGTTTCAAGGTGAGACACCCTCCAAACTCCTTCAAATACAATCTCCGAGGGCCCTGTCATATACATATGCCCGGTGGTTCTGTCCCACGCCACATGGATGAGCCCGCCCACCTGCTCGATGGTGGCGATAGGGTCGCACCGCCCGGTCAGCGTCCCGGCCACGACCGAGACGCAGCAACCGGTGCCGCAGGCCATGGTCTCGCCGGTGTTGCGCTCCCAGGTGCGCATACGGAGCCGGTCGCGGGACAAAATCTGGGTAAACTCGGCGTTTATTTTGCGCGGGAAGAGGGGATTTTTCTCCATCAGCGGACCGTATTTGGCAAGATCCAGCCTGTCCACATCCTCCACAAAGCTCACGCAATGCGGATTGCCCATGGAAATCGCGGTGGTGTGAAACACCCGGTCGTCCAGCACGACCGGCTGATCGACAAAATCCGGCTTTTCGGTCAGCACCGGGATTTTTTCCTTGTCAAACACCGGCTTGCCGAGATCGGCGGTGATGTTGGTCACGGCACCGTCCCGCACCTCCATCGTCAGATGCTTGATGCCGCCGATTGTCTCCACCGCAACGGTTTGCGACTTTGTCATGCCGTAGTGGTAGACAAATTTTGCCACACTTCGAATGGCGTTGCCGCACATCTCGGCCTCGGAGCCGTCAAAGTTGAAAATGCGCATTTTATAGTCGGCGCTGTGGGACGGACAGATCAGCACGAGTCCGTCCGACCCGATGCCAAAATGGCGGTTGCACATTTGCCGCGCCAGTGTTTCCGGCCGCTCTATAAGCTGGTTTACCGCGTCAATATAAATATAATCGTTGCCCAGCGCCTGCATTTTGGTGAATTTGAGGCCGTTTAGCATAACGCCTGCTCCAAATCGTCAATAATATCCTGTGCGTCCTCAATGCCGACCGACAGCCGCAGCAGCTTATCGGTAATGCCCAGCCGGTCGCGGGTCTCGGCGGGGATGGAGGCGTGGGTCTGGGTCATGGGATAGGTGATGAGCGTCTCGGTGCCGCCGAGGCTCTCGGCAAACAGGATAAACTCCACCCGGCGCAGCACCTGATGGACATCCTCGACCTTGTGCAGCGTAAAGGAAATCATGCCGCCGAAGCCGCTCGTCTGCCGGCGGGAGACCTCATAGGACTTGTCCTCCGGCAGGCCGACGTAGAAAATTTCGTTGACCTTGGTGTGTTTTTGAAGCCAACGGGCCACCGCCATGGCGTTTTCCTCATGCTTTTTCATCCGCAGCGACAGGGTTTTGATGCCCCGCAGGGTCAGCCACGCGTCAAACGGCGCGAGCCCCGCGCCCTCGGTCTTGACAAAGTTGCGGAACTGCTCGGCCAACTCGGCGTTTTTGACCACGACCAGCCCCGCCATGGTGTCATGATGCCCGGCCAAAAACTTGGTGGCGCTGTGCAGCACGATGTCTGCGCCCAGCTCCAGCGGCTTTTGGCAGCAGGGGGTCAAAAACGTGTTGTCCACCACGCAGTAAGCGCCGTTTTTGTGCGCGAGCGCGGCGATGGCGCGGATGTCGGCCACCTTCATCATGGGATTGGTGGGCGTCTCGATGAAAAACAGCCGGGTGTTGGGGCGGGTGGCCGCCTGCATCCCGTCGAGATCCGACGGATCGACATAGGTGAACTCCACGCCGAAGCGCTTGAAAATCGTCTCGATCAGACGGTATGTACCGCCGTAAATATCGTCCGACACGACGGCGTGCTCCCCGGCACTCAGCAGCGAAAACACCGCCATATTGGCCGACAGGCCGGTGGAAAAGGCGAAGCCCGCCTCGCCGCCCTCCAGCAGGGCGATGGTGTTTTCCAGCTCCTCGCGGGTGGGGTTCTGACAGCGGGTGTAGTCATAGCCCGACATATCCTCGGCGCTTTTGTGGCGGAAGGTGCTTGTCTGATAAATGGGCACGCTGATCGCGCCGGTGTGCGGGTCGTAGCTCTGGTGACCGCGGACGACTTTGGAATCAAATTTCATAAAAACAAATCTCCCTTGTATCTTTGTTCGTTTATCATTATAATGGCATAAGCGCCCTGTATAGTTTACCTCTTTTTGTATGTGGAAGTAAAGAGGTTTTTGGGAAGTAGGGGCGAACTGTGTTCGCCCGTCGCCATTTCGATTGGACGGGGGCGTAACTTTCTTTGGTCGTGCGAAAGAAAGTTGCCAAAGAAAGCACGCCAGGAGCTCTATCCGCCCCCTTGACCCCCGGTACTTCTTAGAGAACGCATCCACCCGTCCCGGTCTGCGGTGCTCCGCGCCTCGCCGGGTCGGGTGGGGATATGCGGTGCATCGTTCGCGTCCCTATCTGTTATCTGTTATCTGTCCATTATATCCTTTCCCCGCACAGGATAACCAAAAAAAGGAATGGAGGCCGCGTATGGAAACGCTGGAACGCGTCCGCGCCAAAAAAGGCTTTGTCTGCGACATGGACGGCGTGATCTACCACGGCAACCGGCTGCTGCCCGGCGTGCCGGAATTCGTGCGGTTTTTGCAGGAAAACGACAAGCGGTATCTGTTTCTCACCAACTCCAGCGAGCGTTCGCCGCTCGAGCTCAAACAAAAGCTGGAGCGCATGGGGCTGTGCGTGGACGAATCCTGCTTTTACACCAGCGCGCTGGCCACCGCGCATTTTCTGGCCGCCCAATCGCCCGGCTGCTCGGCCTATATCATCGGCGCACCGGGGCTGTTCAACGCGCTGTACGACGTGGGCATCGCGGTCAACGATGTAAACCCCGATTACGTCGTGGTCGGCGAAACCCGCAACTACAACTACGAGAGCATTTTGCGGGCGGTGACCCATGTGCTCGGCGGCGCGCGGCTCATCGGCACCAACTCGGATATGACCGGCCCGACCGAAGCCGGGATCATCCCGGCCTGCCGGGCGCTCATGGCGCCCATCGAGCTGGCCACCGGCCGTTCGGCCTATTTCATCGGCAAGCCCAACCCGCTGATGATGCGCACCGGCCTGCGGCTGCTCGACGTCCATTCCGACGAAGCCGTCATGATCGGCGACCGTATGGACACCGACATCCTCGCCGGGATCGAGACCGGACTGGACACCGTGCTGGTGCTCTCCGGCGTGACCTCAACCGACGACGTAAAATCCTTCCCCTACCGTCCGGGGCTTGTGCTGTCCGGCGTGGGAGATATCGCGAAGGGAGAATCATAATTTGGGACATCCTGCCATTTCCGTATCCGGCCTGAAAAAATCCTACCGTGACGTTTGCGCCGTGGACGACGTCAGCTTCACGGTGGAACCGGGGCATCTGTTTGCCTTCCTCGGCCCCAACGGCGCGGGCAAATCCACCGCCATCAATGTTATCTGCACCCTGCTGGCCAAGGACGCCGGCGAGGTCTCGGTGGACGGGCATACCGTCGGGCCGGAGGATGACGCCGTACGCCGCAGCATCGGCGTGGTATTTCAGGACAATATGCTGGACAAGCTGCTCTCGGTGGAGGAAAATCTGCTGACCCGCGGCGCGCTGTACAATCCGTCCCCAAAGGCGCTGCGCGCGCGGCTTTCTCAGGTGTCGGCGCTGATGGGGCTGGCGGAGCTGCTGCCTCGCCGGTTCGGCAAGCTGTCGGGCGGGCAGAAGCGCCGGTGCGAGATTGCCCGGGCGCTGATGAACGACCCGAAAATCCTCATTTTGGACGAGCCCACGACCGGGCTGGATCCGCAGACACGGCTGAACGTCTGGGAGATCATCGCCCGGCTGCGCCGCGAGCTGCACATGACGGTGTTTTTGACCACACATTATATGGAGGAGGCCGCCGGCGCAGACCATGTGGCGGTCATCGACCGGGGCAAAATCGTGGCCTCCGGCACGCCGGCCGACCTCAAATCCCGCTTTGCCTCCGATCTGCTGCGCCTGACGCCCAAGGACGCCGAAAAAACAGCAAACCTCTTGCGCGACAATGGTTACGCGCCGGGACGGGAAAACGGCGGGCTGGTTGTAAAGGTGCCGGACAGCCTGACGGCGCTGGGGCTCTTAAAGGAGCTGGAACCCGGGCTTGCCGCCTTCGAGGTGCTGCACGGCAACATGGACGACGTGTTCGTGAACATCACGGGGCACGCGATTCGGGAGGTGGACTGAGATGACGCTCGCCAAGCTGTCCGCGCGCAACACCAAGATTTTTTTGCGGGACAGAACCTCTGTTTTCTTCTCATTTTTGTCCATGCTTATCATTTTAATGCTGTATGTACTGTTTTTGGGCGAGGTCAATGTGTCCTCCATCAAGGCCCAGGTTGGCGACGTCCCCGGCATCCGCTGGCTCATCGATTCGTGGATCATGGCGGGCATTCTGGTGGTCAACTCGGTCACCGTGACCCTCGGCGTGCTGGGCGGCATGGTCTCCGACCGGGAGGAAAAGCGCCTGTCCGGCTTTTTGGTCGCGCCGGTCGGACGCCTGACCCTGACGGCGGGGCATTTGCTGTCGGCGCTGTTTGTCGGCGTGTTGATGAACCTCGTCACCTTCGCGCTGTCACAGGTGTACATCCTGCTCTCGGGCGGACAGCTCCTGCCGGTGCTGTCCATGCTCAAGGTGTTGGGGCTCATTGTGGCCAACGTATTTTCCGGCTCGGCGCTGGTTTTGTTTCTGATCAGCTTTGTCCGCTCCAACGGCGCGTTCGGCGCACTGTCCACCATGATCGGTACGCTGATCGGCTTCCTCACCGGCATTTATATGCCGATCGGCATTCTGCCCGAGGCGATTCAGACCATCACCAAACTTATCCCGGCCACCCACGGCGCCGTGATGATGCGGCGGATTTTCATGGAACAGCCCATGGCCCAAGTGTTCAAAGGCGCGCCGGCCTCGGTGGTCACCGCCTTTGAAAAGGAGATGGGCTGTGTGATCCCGGCGGGCGGCGGCAACCTGTCCGACGGCGTGATGCTACTGGTGCTCATCCTCTCCGGATGCCTGTTTTTGGGACTGGCGACCTGGCGCTTCAGCAAAAAAGGGCGGGAATAAGGCTATCCACGGCGATTCGGGGCTCTCCCGGATCGCCGTTTTTACGCCTCCCCCGCCAGCGCCCACAGATACAGCGACGCTGTCGAGCCGTACGGGCTGTAGCGCACGGCGCAGTCGCGAAAAAACGCCCGGGTCACCGGCTCGGCTCCGTACAGCCGGGTCATGCCCCGGCGGATGCCCAAATCGTCAAAGCTGATGACATCGGGGCGTCCGAGGGAGAAAATCAACAGCATTTCGGCCGTCCAGCGACCCACGCCGCGCAGCGCGACCAGCGACGCGATAATTTCCTCGTCCCCCATGCGGGGAAAGGCCGCAAAATCCACCGCGCCGGACGCCGCCGCCAGCGCCGCCCCGTATATGTACTCCGCCTTGCGGAAGGACACGCCGCAGCGCTGAATCTCCCCGGGGCTTTGCGCGGCCAGCCCTTCCGGCGTGATGGGGCAGAGGGCTTGCAGCCGGGCGTAGACCGTCTCGGCGGCCTTGCCGGAGATCTGCTGGGAGACGATGCTGTCGATGAGCGCGGCAAAGGGATCGGGGGTCATCCCCCGCCGGATGACGCCCAGCCGAGAGATCAGCGCACCGAGTGCCGGGTCGCGGGCAGACAAATGCGCCGTCTCGGCCTCTCCGTAGGGGAAAAATTGTGTTTCCATGGCAGCCTCCGGTTGTTTGATGGACAACAGTATATCACGGAATGGGTAAAAAAGCCAACGGGGAGACGGAGAAACGGCTCAGGGAGGGTATATCGTTCCATTATACCACGCTATACCCCGCGTCCTCCACGGCCCGCCGCAGCGCCTCATCGGATACGGCGGCGCCCAGCCGGACGGTCGCCGTATTGTCCTCCAGAGACACAGTGGCCTCCGCGATGCCGGGGACGGCCTCCAGCGCTTTTTTGACCGCGCCGGCGCAGTGGGCGCAGGACATGCCGTTGACATGCAGCACTGTTTCCATGGGGATTTCCTCCTTCGCAATGCGCCCGGACGGGCGGAAAAACTTCAGCCGCAAGGCGTTGCTCACCACCGACACCGAGCTGAGACTCATGGCCCCTGCGGCGATCATCGGACTGAGCAGCACACCCCAGAGCCCGTAAAACACCCCGGCGGCCACCGGAATGCCGATGATGTTGTAGAAAAACGCCCAAAATAAATTCTGCCGGATGTTGCGCATGACGGCGCGGCTCAACCGCACGGCGGCGGCTACGTCGCTCAGGTCGCTTCTCATCAGGACGATGTCGGCCGACTCGATGGCCACGTCGGTGCCCGCACCGATGGCGATGCCCACATCGGCGCGCGCCAGCGCCGGGGCGTCATTGACGCCGTCGCCCACCATGGCCGTTTTTTGACCGGCCTCCATGAGTGCGCGGATTTCCCGCTCCTTGTCCTCGGGCAGCAGCCCGGCGGCGATGTGCTCAATGCCGGCCTGTTTTCCGATGGCCTCGGCCGCGCCCCGGCTATCGCCGGTCAGCATCCGCACCTCCAAACCCATGGCGCGCAGCGCCATCACCGCTTGGCGGCTGCCGGGTTTGACCGTGTCGGCCAGCGCGATGACGCCGAGCGGCGTCCCTTCCCGCGCGAAATACAGCAGCGTCTTGCCTTGCGCGGCCAAGGCGCGTTCGGTGTCTGCGTACACGCCGACGTCCACGCCCGCCGCCTCCATCAGACGCCGGTTGCCGGCCAGGGAGGGTCGCCCGTCCAAAATGCCCCGCAGACCTTGTCCCGGAATGAATTCATACCCCGCGACCTCATCGGGCGCGATGCCCTGTGTTTGCGCCTCGGCCACGATCGGCGCGGCCAGCGGATGCCCCGACAGGGCCTCCAGCGACGCGGCGACATACAAAAGCTCGTCCCGCGCACCGGCGGGCAGCACATCGGTGACCGACGGGCGTCCCTCGGTGACGGTGCCGGTCTTGTCCAGCACGATCACCCCGACGCTCCGCAGGGTTTCCAGCGCCTCGGCCGATTTGATCAAAATGCCGTGCGCCGCGCCGGTGCCGGTGCCCACCATGATGGCGGTGGGCGTCGCCAAGCCCAGCGCGCAGGGGCAGGAGATAACCAGCACCGAGATGCCGGCGGTCAGCGCGAAGGAGAGGTCCTTTCCCAAAAACAGCCACACGGCGGCGGCGCACAGCGCGATGCCGATGACCACCGGGACAAACACGCCGCTGACCTTGTCGGCCAGCTTGGCCACGGGCGCTTTGGAGGAGGTCGCCTCCTCGACCAGCCGGATGATCTGCGCCAGCGCCGTGTCGCCGCCGACGGCACACGCCTCCATTTTAAAATACCCGGCGCGGCAGACCGTCCCGCCGGTGACGCGGTCGCCGGGCTGCTTCTCCGCCGGCAGGCTCTCGCCGGTCAGCGCCGATTCGTCCATCGAGGCGCTGCCCTCGATGAGCACGCCGTCTGCCGGCACCGCGCCGCCCGCGCGGACGATCAAAAGATCGCCCGGAACAACATCATTGGCCGGGATTTCGGTTTCCACGCCCTGCCGCAGAACGACCGCCGTCTTGGGCGTCAGATCCAGGAGGGCTTCAATGGCCGCAGAGGTGCGGCCTTTGGCGCGCGCCTCCAGAAATTTGCCCAGCGTAACGAGGGTCAAAATCATGGCCGCCGATTCAAAATACAAATCCATCGAAAATTGATGCACCGACGCCATGTCGCCGTGACCCAGCCCCCGCGCGATGCGGTAGAGGGCGTACACGCCGTAGACCGCCGCCGCGCCCGCGCCGATGGCGATGAGGGAATCCATGTTGGGCGACAGGGAAAGCAGGCTGCGAAAGCCGTTTGAAAAATACCGCCGTCCGGCCAACAGCACCGGCAGCGCCAGCAAAAACAGCGTCAGGGCATAGACCATGGCGTTTTCCATGCCGGACAAAAACCCCGGCAGCGGCAGACCGAGCATCTCGCCCATGGAAAGATAAAACAGTGGGACGGTGAAGCTCAGCGAGACAATCAGCCGCGTTTTGAGGGAGGAGACCTCGTCCGCCGGGCGCGGTTTTTGTTCCGACCGTGGGGGTGCCTCGCCCTTGACCGACGCGCCATAGCCCGCCGCCTCCACCGCCCGGAGGATCCCGGCGGCGTCCAGCGTTTGTGGGTCGGCGGTGACGGTCATGCTGTTCGTGAGCAGATTGACGCTGACCGACAGCGCGCCGGGCAGCTTGGACACGGCCTTTTCCACCCGCGCGGAGCAGGCCGCGCAGGTCATGCCGGTGACGGCAAAGGTCAGGGTTTTCATGGGGGCGGGCCTCCTTTGACGGGATTGACGGGGACGGGCAAAGTTGTTATTATTATAACAAATGGAAGGATTTTTGCAACTGTTGAGGTGATGTTTGTGACCGTATATCCCCAGCGGGAAGGCCGTCAGGCCACAATTGCGCACAACGGCGGGCATTGGCGCGTGGACGGAAAACATCTTGTATTCAGTCGGGGCTTTTTTCGACCGGCCACCGCCAGACACGACTTTCCGCCCGGCGAGGTGCTGGAAATCTCTTTGGCCAAGCATCCCCGCAGAATCGCGGAGATTGCTGCCACCGCCTGCGGTGTCTTCGCGTTTATCGCGCGGGCGTTGGCGAGACTGCCGGCCTTGTCCGAGCAGAAAACCCTCCTGACGGTGGTGGCGCTGGTGCTGGCGCTTGGCTTTATCGCGGCGCTTTTGATCAGCCGCTTTGCGCGGAAAACCCTGCTCAAGCTCTCGCTGACCGGCTATCGGGCGTTGTATTTTGACGTCAAAGAGTATAATTTATCGGATCTATACGCTTTGGAGGAGGAGTTCGACGCGACAACACAGAACGTTTGAACGGAGGTTGACAGATGCGCGAAGGGGTGGGCTGTTTGAGTCCGGCGCTGGCCGGGCTTGTGGCACTGCTGTTTCTTTTTCCGCCGGCGGAGGCCCAGGAGGGCGTTTCCGTACGAACCGTCTATCTGATCGCTGCGGGCATCTTTTTGGGGACTCTGCTGCTGTTTTCCGCCGGCATCACCATTGCGGCCCGCGTGCAAGCGCAGGAGAAGTACATAAACCGTTGTCAGCCCCTGTGGTATCTAGATAATCTCAATCGCTACCGGTGGGGCGTTTCCCTGATCAAAGGGAAAACCGTCGCCAAGTTTTTCCGGGCGGCGGCGCTGGCTGAGCTCGGGCAGGACGAGGAGGCGCTTTCACTGCTTGCGCAGATCCGCCTACGCAAGCCGAAGGAACAAAAATACGGTCTGC
>JAVBOJ010000027.1:0-9822 GCA_031550755.1 Oscillospiraceae bacterium | reverse complement strand
CTTCGAGCCTACATCCGCAGCGATAGCCATATAGCCCGCCAAAAGCAACGCAATCAGCAAAAATGATGCCACGCCAATTACCCATTTTTTCTGCGCCATGATCAATACCCCCATACCTTTTTATCTGTGTGTTATAAACTCTACGCTTCGCCCAATCCAAAGCTCACCGACAGCGCAGAGTCCACCTGCTGCATCAGGCTTTCGTCCAGCCGCCCCATTTTTTCCTTCAGGCGGCGCTTGTCGATCGTACGCACCTGCTCGAGCAGCACCACCGAATCGCGCGTAAGCCCATAGGTACGGGCCGACAGCTCGATGTGCGTGGGAAGCCTGGCCTTGTTGATCTGAGATGTAATCGCCGCCGCAATGACGGTGGGGCTGTGCCGGTTGCCGACATTGTTCTGCACAATGAGCACCGGGCGCATGCCGCCCTGTTCGCTGCCCACCACGGGGCTCAGATCGGCGTAATATATATCGCCCCGACGCACCGCCGTCTGCTGTTCTGCCGCCGGCGCCACCGAAATATTGGCAGTCACACCGGACTTGAGTACCATATCCACTTTTTTCACCTCGCAGGAAAGTTTACATCGCTATTTTTCCCACGAGACAGCAAGTTTTATACAGTGCAGACAAAATAAACGCAGGATTTACGCATATTCTCTCGGCACCCGCTTGCCGACCGAACAAAGAATCTCATACGAAATGGTGCCGGCCAGCTCGGCCAGCTCCCCGGCAGGGAGCTCAGGCACGCCGAACAGCGTCACCGTGTCGCCGGCCTGTACCTCCGGCAGATGGGTTACATCCACCACGAACATGTCCATGCATATGTTGCCGACGATGGGCGCGAACGCCTGTCCGATACGCACCCGCGCACGGTTGGAGAGAATGCGCGGATACCCGTCGGCGTAGCCCGCCGCGATCACCGCCAGCCGCATCGACGCCGGGGCGGTAAAGGTGCGGTTGTAGCTCACCGTAGCGCCGGCGGACACCTCTTTGACCTGCGACACCACCGAGCAAAGCCGCATGGCGGGCCGCAAGGGCCGCTCGCACGGCCCCGGCGCAATGCCGTACAGCAAAAGCCCGGCGCGCACCATGTCCAGATGCGCTCCCTGATAGTTTATCACAGCGCCGCTGTTTGCGCAATGGCAAATGGGAAACTCGACCCCCTCGGCGGCCAAACCGGCCCGCAGCCGTTCAAAACGGGCGAGCTGCTCGTTTGTGAACGGATCGTCAACGCATTCCGAACAGGCCAGATGGGTAAACAAGCCCTCCGGCTCCAGTCCGGGCAGGCGATAAATCTCCCGGATCTCCTCCGCCGTGCGCGCCGCGTCCCAGACAAGCCCCAGCCGCGACATGCCGGTGTCGGCCTTGACATGGATTTTCAGCCGCTGGGAAGACCCCTGCGCGGCCCGCGAAAACGCCCGCGCCATGCCGGCGTCGTAGACCGTCTGGGTCAGCTTGTGCTCCATCAGCACCGGCGCACAGTCCGGCGGCGTGTACCCCAAAATCAGGATCGGCCGGTGGATGCCGGCCTCGCGCAGCGTCATGGCCTCGTCTAGACTGGCCACGCCGAACGCGTCGGCCCCCAGCTCGGAAAAATGCCGCGCCACCGGCACCGCGCCGTGGCCGTAGGCGTCTGCCTTGACCACCGCCATCAGCCGGCAGGCCTCTCCAATGCGCTCGCGCGCAATGGCTACATTTTGTTCCAGGGCGGACAGCGATACCTCCGCCCAGGTGCGGTGCAACTTGGTATTCATCAGGACACTCCAAACGAAAAAACAGTAAATTCGGCGCGCAAAATCAGCGCTCCGTCGGCCAACACCTCGGCCTTGAGCGGCTTGTAGCCGTCCACGGCAAACCATGTGTGCCGCTCGATTTCCACCTCGCCGGACGTCGTTTTGTAGGTCAGGTGGAAGGCGTCCTCCCCGCCGACCTTTTCGCGGCCGGTGGCCACCGCCGCGTTCTCGCCCCAAGTCTTCATCAGGGTCGGCAGCATGTCGGCGGGCGACAGGCCGGTGCCGGCCAGGTCGCCGGTCTCCATCGACATGCCGTCAAACTCCAGCGTGGTGCCGCCCGGCGCAATGACGGCGCGGACACCGCGTACCTCTTCTGGCGCAATGATTTCCACAATGCTGTCGGCGCTTTTGGCGTAGGTATAGGACAGGGTGAAGGCTTGGGTATACGCCCCGAAATCCGCCCCGATGTCGGCCTGCATCACACAGCCGTCGGTGTCACGGTAGAGCGCACGAATCTCCTCGGCGGTATTTTCCGGCACCTTGCCGCCGCACGAGGCGCAAAAGAGCATCATCAGTACACAGAAAACAAGGGAAAGTCTGTGTTTCATGGCATTTTTCTCCTTATTCCGTACAGGATTGCAGGGCCCGCGGCAGCTGTTCCACGATATCCGACGGGGTCATGCCGTACTGCCCACGCGCACCGGCGGCGAGATCGCCAGCCAGCCCGTGCCAAAACACACCGGCGGCGCACAGCGCCTCGACCGTCTCAAACCGCTGCCGCAGAGACTTTTGCGCGAGCAAGCCGCACAGCATCCCGGCCAGCACGTCGCCGCTGCCGCCCACCGCCATACCGGGATTGCCGGAGGTATTGCGGTAGAGGCCGGACGCCCCGGCGGTCACGGTGCCGCTGCCCTTGTAGACCAACACAGCGCCGGTTTCCTCGGCGGCGCGGGCGGCGGCGGCGGCTTTTGACAGTCCGGACAGTTCCGGAAACAGCCGGGCAAACTCTCCGGCGTGCGGTGTGAGAACGCGCGGACAATCCTGTATATGTATATGTCCGGCCAGCGCGTTTAGACCCTGCGCGTCCACGACAAGCGGTGCGCGGCAGGTCTCCCACAGCCGGCTGACAAGGGTTTCCAGCTCCTCCGAGACGCCGAGCCCCGGCCCGATCAGGCAGGCGTCGGCGGTTTCGAGCATTGTCTCCATGGCGGGCAGGGCGGAGAGCGAAAAGCGTCCCTCCGCATCGCAGGGCAGCGGCCGGACGATGATCTCCGGCAGGCAGGCCGACGCCGCGACGGGGTAGATTTTCTCCGGCACGCAAAGCGTCACAAGGCCCGGGCCGCAGCGGATACAGCCCTCGGCGGCCAGTCTGGCCGCGCCGGTATAGCCCACGGTGCCGCAAAACAGCAGCGCCCGGCCGAAGTCGCCCTTGTGGGAGTCCTCCGCGCGGCGCGGCAGACGCGCAAAGGCGGCGTCCACCACGGTCATACGCTCTCCCGCCTTTCAAAAATCACCACGGCGACGGCCATGCCGCCGTCATGGGATATCGACAGATGAAACCTCTCGCCCTCGGCGGCGCTTTCCGCCCGCAGCACCGGCGCACCCGACGGCAGATGGGACACCGTCACCTCCCGCAGCAGCCGGAAGCTCAACCCCAGTCCGGTGGCCTTGGCATAGGCCTCTTTGGCGCAGAAAAGCCCGGCAGCGCGTTCGGCTTTGGCGCCGATATACGCCCGCTCCTCCGGCGAAAACACCCGCTCCATAAACCGCGTGTTCGCCAGCCGGCGCTCCATGCGGGACACCGCCAGCAGATCCACGCCCACGCCGGCGATCATACCGACTGGACTTTGCGCGGAATCAGCGGCCGGATGACCTCCAGCATACGCTCATTCGGCTCGAAAAACATGACGGTGCGCTTGCCTTCCTTGTTGTTGAAAATGGCAAACCAGCGCCCCTCAGCCGTTGGGGCGGAGGAGACATCGACTTTTACGGCGATGCTCTGGGAGTTGTAATCCCGCTCAAATTTGGAATGCACCGGCGCTAAAATCTCAAAATCGCGGCAATCCACCGTAAACAGGCGCTTGCGCGCCCGGCGGCCCATGATGCGATCGACATCCATGACGCCGTTTGTGATGATGTACTCAAACTCGACGCCCTGCCGGGAAATGAGCCACCAAGACCCGTAGGCGCTGCCGGCCAGCACGATGGGGAAAAATACCATGGTGGGATCAAAGAAAAACACCAGCACCGACAGCGACACGGCGGCGACGATGAGCCCCACCTTGAACAGCACGCTGCGGAAATCCCCTTTTTTGCGCACCATGTATTCGGTATAGACGTCCATTACAAAACCTCCAGTATCTCCCGTTTGAGTCTCAGCAGGCGCTTCATCACGTCGTTTTCGCCCCGCCCGAAGGTGTCGTGCAGGGTGCGGTATTCGCAAAACAGCTTGTCGTAGATCTTCACATTTTCGGGGATGGTGCGCACCGGCTCCGGTCGGGTGCGGGCCATGGCCCGGGACGCCTCGGCAATGGTATCATACCCGCCGCGCTTAGAGCCCGCCGCCACCGCGCCGAACATGGCCGAACCCAGCGCGCAGGTCTGCGCCGAGGCGGAAATTTTGATGTCGCGCCCCAACACATCGGCGTAAATTTGCATCATAAACTCATCCTTGGCGGCAATCCCGCCGCAGGCGTAAAGCTCTCGGATCGGCACGCCGCTCTGCTCAAAGGTTTCCACAATTTCCCGCGCACCGTAGGCCGTGGCCTCAATCAGCGCCCGGTAGACCTCCTCCGGCGTGGTTTGCAGGGTGTACCCCAGCATCAGCCCGGTCAGATCGACGTCCACCAGCACGCTGCGGTTGCCGTTCCACCAGTCCAGCGCCAGCAGCCCCGACTGCCCCGGTTTTTGGCGCGACGCCTTCTCGCGCAGCAGCTTGTGGATGGAAATACCGCGCGCCTCGGCCTCTCGCTCATAGGAACCCGGCACACAGCGCCGCACAAACCAGTCAAAATGGTCGCCCACGCAGGACTGCCCCGCCTCGAACCCGAAAATCCCGGGCAGGACGCCGTCCTCCACCACGCCGCACATGCCGGGCACTTCGCGCAGCTCCCGCCCCAGCACCAGATCGCAGGTCGAAGTGCCCATGATCATCAGCATGGCGCCTTCGCGCTCAATGCCGACCGCCGGCACCGACACATGCGCGTCCACATTGGCCACCGCCACCGCCGTGCCGGGCGCGAGCCCGGTCAGCCGCGCGGCCTCGGGCGTGATCTCCCCGGCTTTTTCGCCCAGAAAGGAGATGTCTTCGGACAGCTTGTCCCGCACGACATGCCGGAAATCGGGGTGCAGCGCCGCGAAGAAATCGGGCGACGGATACCCCTCCCCTTTTGTCCACATGGCCTTGTAGCCGGCGGTGCAGTTGCTGCAGGTCGCCCGACCGGTGAGCCACATGACTACCCAGTCGGCCGCCTCCATGAAGCGATCCATGGCGGCGTAGACCTCCGGCGCCTCCTCCAGCACTTGCAGCAGCTTGGGAATCAGCCATTCGGAGGAAATTTTGCCGCCGTAGCGCGCCAGCCACGGCTCGTTCCGCTCACGCGCCAAGGCGTTGACCCGGTTGGCCTGCTCCTGGGCGGCATGGTGCTTCCATTTTTTCACATAGGCATGTTTGTTGCCCGCAAATTCCGGCAGAAAACACAGTGGCGTGCCATCCTGTTTGACCGGCAGGGCGGTGCAGGCGGTGAAATCCAGCCCAACGCCGATGACCTGCTCGGGCGACGCGCCGGCCTCTTGCAGCACCGCCGGAATGGTGTGCGACAGCACCTCCAGATAATCCCGCGGGTCTTGCAGCGTCCAGTTGGGCGGCAGCTTTTCACCCGTCGCGGGCAGGGTGTCCTCGATAAACCCGTGGGGATACGCAAAGACCGCCGTCGCCGCCTCCCGCCCGGAGGAAACCTCCACCAGCAGGGCGCGCCCGGACAGGGAGCCGAAGTCCAAGCCGAGGACATATTGCACAAAAACCACCGACCTTTTCCTTCAATACATTATATAATATACCACATACCCCTATGCGGTCAAGTGCTCCATCAGGATTTTCACGCCCAAAAGCACCAACACGATCCCGGCGGCAAACTCGGCGCGTTTTTGGAACACACTGCCCAGCCGCCGGCCGAGAAAGCCGCCCAGCAAAGACAGCCCAAACGCCACCGCCCCAATGATTCCGACCGACACCCAGATGTTTACCGGCAAAAACGCCAGCGTCAGACCCGCCGCCAGCGCGTCGATGCTGGTGGCCACCGCCTGCAACAAAAGCCGCCCCTGCGTGAGCCCCTCCCTTGGGGACTCCTGCGCCTTATCGTCCTTCTTGCGCAGGGCCTCCCGGATCATGCGCCCGCCGATGAGCGCCAGCAGTCCGAAGGCGATCCAGTGATCAAAGCCCCCCACATATTCCAGCACCGAGCTGCCCAAAAGCCAGCCCAACAGCGGCATGATGACCTGAAACGCGCCAAAGTACGCCGCCGCGATCAAGCTATGTTTTTTCGTCCAGCCGCGCACCGACAGCCCGTTGGCCACCGAGACCGCCATGGCGTCCAGCGCCAGCGTGATGGCCAGCAACCACACCGTGAGAAAATCGGACATCGTATCCATCCCTTTTTTCATATAAAATACAGTATACCGCAAAATGGTTGCGGTTGCAAACAAAAACACGCTGATTCAGCGTGTTTTTTTCTATGTTTTTACGGTTTGTCCTTCACATCCTGCCCCATGTCCAGCGAGTAGTAAAACGACACGCGGTCGCCGGCCTTCACCGTGACCGAGCCGACGCCCTTTGCGGAATGGACGCCGTTGACCTTGAAAATCCAGCCGGACAGCGGCCCACTGTCAAATTCTCTGCACCCACCGATGGCCTTGACATAGGCAAACATCCCGGCGCCGGACACCTCCAGCGCGACGTCCTCCGCCTCGCAGACGGCTTGCAACGCCTCCAGCGCCGTCATTTCCGCGCCTTCGGCCAGCGTATCGGCCAGCACGCCGTCCGGCCCCTCGATATACACTGTGACCCCCTCGACCGTCGGCGGCTCCGAGGATTCCGGGGATTCCGACGGCGAAACGGAGGGTGTGGGCGTGGACGGCGTGGGCGCAATCGAAACCGATTGCGCCGGAGCGCTTTCCGGCGGCGACACCGAAGGCGGCGCGGTCGGCGTCGATGTCGGGGTCGGCGCAATCGACGGCGGCGCTGTCGGAACGCTCACCGCCACGGTCGGCGGCGCGGGCGGCGGCGAACCGCTCACCGGCGCGACCGGCGCACAAGCGCCGAGAAACGCCAGCAGCGCCGGGAGAATCCACAGCTTTTTCATTCAAACAACAGGGCGAAGACCTTGGCAATCTCCTGCCGGGTGATGGCCTCGCCGGGGCGCAGATAGCCGCCCGAGCCCACCATGATACCCTCGGCGTACAGCGCCGCAACGGCCGGACGGTTTTCCGCCTTAGCCTTGTTCATGTCCAGTATCTGGAAATCTCCGCGCTGATATTTCTCCATGGCGCGCGCCGTGTCCAGTGAAAACAGCCGCGCTATGGCCACGGCCACCTCCTCGCGGGTGGCGGGTGTCTCCGGCCGGAAGAGGCCGCCCGGCGCGTCGAGCAGTCCCGCGCCCACGGCGTACCGCACGGCGGCGGTGTCCCATCGCCCCTCGGGCAGATCGGAGACCGGTTTTTCGGTCGCGGGTCTCGTCCCGTCTACCCGTTGCAGCACAGCGGCTACCTCCGAGCGGGAGATCGGCTTCAGCGGGTTGAATTTCCCGTTCGCGCCCTGAAACAGCCCCAGCGTATAAACCTTGTACACATACTCAACCGCCCAGGGCGACACGTTCGCAGAATCGCCAAATGCTTGCGCCAGAGGCGAAAGCACATATCTCTCCCCGCCGAAGGTCAGCCGCGAGAACACGCTGCTCCCGGCGGCGGCATCGGCCAGCGCCAGCAGTGCCTGCTGGGTGGAAAACCCGTCCTCCCCGCCGCCGGCCTCATAACAAAACGCGCCGGAGGCCATCTGGAAGCTCAGCAGGTTTTTGACCATGGGCGCGGCGGCTTCCGTCTGCCCCACAGCGGTTAGACCCCATACGGCGGCGGCGGCCGAGCAACTGTTTTCCTTGTCCGACCAGAAGGGGATGAAGCCGCCCGCGGCGGTTGCCTGCTTCTTCAAAAAAGCCACAGCGCGGGTCACGGCGTCGCTCTTTTCCTGCCCCAGCCGCCCCAGCGCCAGCAGCGCCATACCGGTCATGTCCACGTCGCCCATGCTGCCGCTGTAAGTAAAACCGCCATCGGCGCATTGCTGTGAGCCTAGCCAGTTAATAGCCGCCTGCCGCCGGTAGCCCTGCGGCGCGCAAATTTCCATCGCCAGCACAGCGTACACATGAACGCTCAGCGCGCCGAACGAGCCGTCGGCGTTTTGCAGACCGGACAGGGTCGTCACGAGGTCAAGACCGGGGAAATAGGCGCGCGGGTTTTCGCCCCGCGCCAGAAGATGTAAAATCGTTGTGGCACAAGCTGAAGCCGTCTTTTCCGGCGTCGGTACTTCGGGCAGGGCAAACCCCGTTTTGGGGTTTTCCCCGGCGGCGGTCACCGCCAGCACATCCCACCAGGAGGACAGGGTTTTCCCGGCCTTGTAATGGGCCACGGCCTTGTCGGCGGCGACACGGGCGTCGGTCCGCGTGTCGGCCAGGGCGGCGGGCACCAGCGCAACCAGAAAACACAGCGCTAGAACTAGGGCAATGATTCGTTTCATTGTAACCTCTCCTTTTTTGGCATGTCTCTATCTTACCAAAAAAGTCCCCGCCGCGCAACCTCCCCCGTAAAGTGATATAACCGATGCCCGGATTCGCTCCGGGCATCGGTTATCCTTGTTCCAATTCCTTTGAGATCCCTCAGAATCTCAGAGGATTATTTTATATATTTGTCAACGGTGGACACTAGATTGCCGATCTCCGGCTTGGAAAGCTGGGCGTTGGCGCCGACCTGCTCGCCTTTGAAACGCATGGCGTCGTCAATCAGCGAGGAGAAGATGATGACCGGCACTTCCTTGAGGATGCGATCTTCCTTGACCATTTTGGTGAGGCGGTGGCCGTCCATCTTGGGCATCTCGATATCGGTGATGATGCAGGCGGCCTTTTCAAAAATATTGCCGCCGGCGTCGCGCAGGGCCTCCAGATAATCCCATGCGTCCTTGCCGTTGCTGTGGGCGGTTACGTTGGAATATCCGGCGACCGACAGCGCCTCCAAAATCATCTTTTTAAGCAGCGCGGAATCCTCCGCCACGACAATAGGCTTGGTGCTGCGCTCGCGCGGGCCGAGCTGCTCGATCTCGGAGAGCTGAATGCCGCTCTGCGGACTGATATCGGCGACGATTTTCTCAAAGTCGATGATGGTAATCAGCTTGTTGTTGAACTTCGCGATGCCGGTGGCCAGACCTTCCTCGCCGCCGTAAATCGTGATATCCGGCTTTTCGATGTCGTTCCACGAGACGCGATGAATGCCCTCGACCGTATGCACATGAAAAGCGACGCTCATTTTGTTGAAATTTGTGATGATAAACATATCGCGCTCGGTTTCTTCCTTGGTCGGCAGCCCTAAAAATGTGGGCAGATTGACCACCGTAATGATGTCGCGGCGCGGCTTGAACACCCCTTCGATATGGGGATGGGAATTGGGCATGGGCTTGACGGGCGCATATTTCATAATTTCGGTGACCTTGGCGACATTGATGCCAAAGACGTTGCCCGCAATGGTAAACTCCATGATTTCCAATTCGTTGGTGCCTGTCTCCAGCAGGATTTCGGTGTTCACAGGACCTCCGCTTTTGAGATTGGCCATGCGTTACCCTCCTTTGTAGAGATATCGAACCTACTTTTGCCTATATTACCTTATTTTCGCCCTTTTGTACAGAGGAAACGGCAAAATTTCGTCCAAAATGTTTCATGAAAATAGTTTTCGCATTTGTCGGTTTCTTATGCTTTTGTGCCAATTCCGTTGACAGCACCGCCCTTCGACTGTCCAATTGTTTTGATAAAAAGGAGCGAATGGCTAGGAGTAC
>JAVBOJ010000001.1:0-3367 GCA_031550755.1 Oscillospiraceae bacterium | reverse complement strand
CCCTTGACCTCACAGTTTTTCATCTGGTATAAAAACGATTTTTGGAGCCTTGGAACCGAAAAATCTGTTCCGCGCGCCGACCATACACCGCCTTGCATTCATCAAAATCTCAGCGGCTGTGCGCGACACCAGCATTCCGCAGTGTTTTAGCCTTTCGCCTGAGGCATTGTGTTATCAACACCGGCACCGGCCTGAAAACACATTTTCTGTGAACTTGTCCGCTGTTAGTGTGTCCCGCGCGGCAAAACTTATCCGCAGAAAATAGGGGTATGACTTCAAAATTTTGGCGGCAGGTTGTCCAAAAATTTCCAGTTCCGATGAATATCTCCCGCATGATTTGTCCACAATCAGAATACAAGTATACCAGAGTATTGGAGAGGGTGGTGGCTTTTCATGCCCAACACGGCGTCTTCATCGTTCAAAAAAAAGGAACAGGAACAGGAAAAGCAGGAGCTTTTGGAGAGTCTGCGCCAGACGCGCGAGGAGCTGCGCTGGGCCCGCAACGCATTTAACAACGCCGTCGAGCCCGAGCTGGTGGAGGCGTGCGTCTATGAAATCAACGCCCTTCAGGCGCGCTACGCCTATTTTTTGCGTCAGGCGCGCGAGCAAAAGGCCGAGGAGGGCGCGGGCAGCATTTTCCGGCTCCCGCGGTAACGGCGGAGTCCTCACAAAAGACAAACACGTACAAAACGCGGGATTGTGAGGGAGAAGACAGATGCCTGTCAATCAGGGCGTACTTATCGCGATTTTTGGAATTTTGATTTTGCTGGTAGCGGTCAAGCTGTTCACCGCGCCGATGCGCTGGGCGTTTAAGGCGGCGCTCAACACGGCGCTGGGCTTTGTCGGGCTGTTTTTGTTCAACCTCATCGGACAGAGCTTTGGCCTGTCGCTGGGGCTCAACCTGCTCAACGCCGCCGTCATCGGGGTGCTCGGCCTGCCGGGCTTCGAGCTGCTGCTGATGCTGCAATGGCTGTTTCGGTAGGAAGCGCCGAATCGGCGCGCAGGGCGGCGTCCCCTGAGGAAACGGGCGACCGGGGACGGTCGCCCCTACAAACACCCCGCCCCCATAATTCTTTATTTTTCATTTTTAATTATCCAACGTATGCACCGGCAGCCCCCCCGCCAGCCGCGAGATGAGGTCCTCATAAAAGGCGACCGCCGTGCCCAGCGACGCGATGCGCACCCGTTCGTTCAGGCCGTGGATGCCGCGGGTCTCGTCCTCGATGAGCAGAAACGGCGAGAACCGGTAGACCGAGTGCGAAAACAACTCATAATGCCGAGCGTCGGAGGCGCACGGCAGCAGCGACGGCACCACCGGCACCGTTCCGAAGGCCGCCTGTATGCTTTCGCGCAGAAGGGGAAAGGAGGAATCCTCGCCGGTGTCCGAAACGACCGACGGCGGGCTGAGAATCTCGGCCTCGGTCTCAATTTGCAGGCCGACGAACAGCCCGTGCAGATAGGCCATGATTTTCGGGGCCGAATCCCCGTGCAGCAGGCGCACGTTGAGATTGGCCTCGGCCAGCGCCGGCAGGACATTGCGCGCCTGACCGCCCTGTATTTGCGTGGCGGTCAGCGTGGTGCGCACCAGCGGATTGGACAGGGACTGGCGGGACAGCCGCCAGAGCAGGATTCTTCCGAACAAATGCCGGTTGGCGATCATCAGCCGCCAGGAAAAGGACATCTGCGGCGCCGTTTCGGTCAAACTCTGGCGCACCAGCGGCGTCAGCCGCGACGGCGGACAGCGTTCGGCCCGCGCCAGCGCCTGCCCCAGCCGGGAGAGCGGCGTGGGCAGATGGGGCTCGGAGGCGTGTCCGGGTTCGCCGCGCGCCGTCAGCGTGACGTTCATGACGCCTTTTTCCGCGACGCCGACATAGGCCGCCGGCGCTTTCAGCGGCAGCAGATCCAGCTGGACGCCGCGCCCCTCGTCCAGCACCAGCGAAAACTTCAAATCGCGCATGGCAAACAGCCGGGCGATACGCGCCGCGCCGTCCTCGCCGCCGGTCTCCTCGTCGTGTCCGAAGGCGAAATAAATGTCCTTCGACGGGACAAATCCCGCGCCGATCAGCGCTTCGGCCGCCTCCAGCAGACATATGACGACGCTTTTGCAGTCCAGTGCGCCGCGTCCCCAGACAAAGCCGTCCTTCAGCGTGCCGGCAAACGGCGGATGCTCCCAATGGCCGGCGGCCGGCACGACGTCCAAATGCCCGCAAAACAGCACCGGCTCGCCCTGCGGCGCGGGCGACGCCCAACGGTAGACCAGACTGTGCAGCCCGACCGTTTCGCGCTGCGCCACCCGGTGAAACATCGGATAGCGTTCGGCCAGAAAGGCCCGCAGGGCGGCCCATTCGGCCCCCTCGCAAGCCCCGGTCACCGTCGGAAACGCAATCAGCTTGGACAGCGCCCGCGCGGCGCTTTTTGCTTTTTCAGGATGTTCCTTGGGGGTCGGCGCGGACACCTCCGCACGGCCCAGACGGGCGGCGCGCGCGAGCAATACGGCAATCAGCAGGACGACGGCCGATCCGGCCAGGAGATAGGGCATGGCGTACACCTCGTCAAAAATTTTATATATTATATCAAAAAATGGGCAAAAAGTCAAAGAGACATCCCAATTCCCTGCAAAAATCGTCGCTTTGATTCCGCGCCGCGCATTGCGCCCCGGCTTCGGTTGTGATATAATTATATAATCTTTTTATGCGGGAGGCCGTTTATGGGCAGAACAAATGAGGACGCCGCGCCCAGCCGCCTGGCGGGACGCAAGCGCCGTTCGGTGCGGCGCGCCATCTCGCGCACCTTTATTTTTACCGGTTTGTCGCTGGTGCTCATCGCGCTGGCCTATGAGGCCGCCAACTATCCGTGGCATCTGATTTTCGGCAAGCCGGAGGATTTTTTGGTGGACACCCTGCCCGACCCCACGCCGCCGCCCTATGACCCCAATTTGGAGGATTATGACCCCGGTGACGATTACGCGGACGTATCGCCGTCTCCGGTCGCCTCGGGCGAGCCGACGCCGTCACCCTCCGCCGCGCCGGCCATGGACATCCCCGGCGACGGTCTGCTGGAGGGCGTATTCGGTACCACGCTGACCAAAAACTATGTGCCCATCGGGATTATTAAAATTCCCAAGCTCAACCTGTCGGTCAACATCATGCCGGGCGCCGACCAGACCCAGCTGCTGCTCGGCGCGTGTCATATTCCCGGCACGGCGTTCCCCGGCGAGGCGGGCAACTGCGGCATCGCCGGCCACCGCGTCACGGCGCGGATGCATCCCTTCCGGTATATGGACAAGATGGAGACCGGCGATCTGGTGTTCGTCAAATACCAGGAGCACACCTTCACCTATGAGACGTATGACCGTTTCATCGTGGAA
>JAVBOJ010000083.1:0-15963 GCA_031550755.1 Oscillospiraceae bacterium | reverse complement strand
GCCTTTACCGCCCGGATGGAAACCGGGCTGGACGAGGTGGGGGAGGGCAAAAAGGACTGGCGCGCCATGCTTTCCGAGTTTTACAAGGACTTTGCCGAGGAGCTGCGCGCCTGCGAGGCCGATCCGGCGCGGTTCAAGGTGCCCGACGAGCCGACCGAGGTGGTCTGTGAACAGTGCGGGCGCAATATGGTGATCAAAATGGGGCGTTTTGGGCGGTTTATGGCCTGTCCGGGCTATCCGGAGTGCAAAAACGCCAAGCCCATCTCCGAGCCGACGCCGGGCGAATGCCCGGTCTGCGGCCATCAGATCGTCAAGAAAAAATCCCGCAACAACCGGGATTATTACGGCTGCGAAAAAAATCCCGAGTGCCCCTTCATGACGTGGGACGCGCCGCTGGGCGACCGCTGCCCCCACTGTATGCACACCCTGTTCAAGCGCAGCGGGCGCGGAGCCGCCAAACCCTTCTGCGCCAACCCCTCGTGCGCGGCCTTCGTGCCGGAGGATCAGCGCGGGTATAAGAAAAAGACCGCCGAGGGCGCCGAGGGCGCCAAGCCGGGAGACAAAGCGCCGGCCAAAAAATCCGGCTCCGCCGTGCGGAAAGCGGCGTCCGCCGCCCAAAAACCGCTCAAAAAGACAGCGAAAAAGCCCGCGGCCAAGGCGTCCGCGGCGAAAAAGCCCGCCGCCAAGAAACCGACGGCGAAAAAGCCTGCGACGAAAAGGCCCGCGGCCAGGAAACCGGCCGCTTCGTCCCATGAATAACGTCACGGTCGTCGGCGCGGGGCTGGCCGGTTGCGAAGCCGCCTGGCAGCTCGCCCGCCGGGGTGTAAACGTCGCGCTGATCGAGATGAAACCGTTGCGGCGCAGCCCGGCGCACCATCTGGACGACTTTTGCGAGCTGGTCTGCTCCAACTCGCTCAAGGCCGACCGCACCGAGAGCGCGTCGGGGCTGCTCAAGGCCGAGCTGCGGTTGCTGGACAGCCTCGTGCTGCGCTGCGCCGAGCGGACGCGGGTGGAGGCCGGCGGGGCGCTGGCGGTGGACAGGGAGGCGTTCTCCCGGCTGGTGACGCGGGAAATTGTCAACCATCCGCGCATAAAAGTCGAGGCCCGCGAGGTGACGGAAATCCCGCCCGAGGGGCCGTGCGTCATCGCCACCGGGCCGCTGACCGACGAGCCGCTGGCGGCTGATATCGCAACGAAAACCGGTGCGCCGCTGTTTTTTTTCGACGCCGCCGCGCCGCTTGTCTCGGCGGACAGTTTGGACTGGGAATGCTGTTACGAGGCGTCGCGCTACGGGCGCGGCACGCCGGATTATGCAAACTGCCCCATGGACGCCGACACCTACCGCGCCTTTCGCGCGGCGCTGGCCGAGGCCGAGGAGGCCCCGGTGCGCGATTTTGAGGACAAGCGGATTTTCGAGGGCTGTATGCCCATCGAGGTCATGGCGCGCCGGGGGGAGGACACCCTGCGCTACGGGCCGCTGAAGCCGGTCGGCCTGCGCGACCCGCGCACCGGGCAGGGCGCGTACGCCGTCCTGCAATTGCGGCGGGACAACGCCGCCGGGTCGGTGTACAATTTGGTGGGCTGTCAAACCCACCTGACGTTTGGCGAGCAAAAACGGGTATTTTCGCTCGTTCCGGCGCTCAAAAACGCCGAATTTTTGCGGTTCGGGGTCATGCACCGCAACTCGTATCTCGATTCTCCGCGCTGTCTGAACGCCGATTTTTCCCTGCGGAGCGACCCGCGCGTGCATTTTGCCGGGCAGATGACCGGCGTGGAGGGCTACGTCGAGTCCTGCGCGTCGGGTGCCATGGCCGGCATTGCCTTGGCGCGCAAGCTTTTGGGGCAGACTTCGGCGGTTTTTCCGCCCGAGACCATGCTGGGCGCGCTGAGCGCCTACATCGCCAACCCGGCGGTGACGGCGCTCCAGCCGATGAACGCCAATTTTGGCATCCTGCCGCCGCTTGTAAACCCGTCCCGGCACAAAAAAGAAAAATACGCCGCGCTGGCCGCGCGGGCGCTGGAAACCCTGCAAACCCTTGTGATGGAACGTTGGGAGGAGTTTTCTCTATGAAAATCATCATTGACGCCATGGGCGGCGACAATGCCCCGAGAGAGATCGTGCGCGGGGCGCTCAAGGCTCAAACTGAGCTGGGCGTAGACATTGTGCTGACCGGCCGGGCGGAGGATCTGCTGCAGGCGCTCAAGGATGACGGATACACCGACCTGCCGCGCGGGCTGGAAATCGCCCACGCCTCCCAAGTCATCGCCATGGACGCCGACCCGACCGCTTCGGTGCGGGAGCAGGCCGATTCGTCGCTGGTGGTGGGGTTGGGTCTGCTGGCGCGCGGCGGCGGAGACGCCTTTGTGTCGGCGGGCTCCACGGGTGCGCTGCTGGCCGGCTCGACGCTGCTGGTCAAGCGCATCAAGGGCATCCGCCGGGCGGCGCTGTCGCCGGTGCTGCCCACCAAAAAGGGCGGCGCGCTGCTCATCGACTGCGGCGCGAACGTCGAATGCACGCCGGAATATCTGCTGCAATTCGCCTACATGGGCTCGTATTACGTCAAAAAAGTCATGGGGCGGCAGACCCCCGCCGTGGGTCTGCTCAACAACGGCGCCGAGGAGCACAAGGGCGACCCGTTGCACCGGGAGGCATACCAGCTGCTCAAGACGGCGGGCGAGGCCGGGCGGATCAATTTCGTCGGCAATCTGGAGGGGCGGGACATTGCCTTCGGCGCGGCCGACGTGGTGGTGGCCGACGGCTTTTCCGGCAATGTGCTGCTCAAGACCATGGAGGGCGTCGGGCTGTTTTTTGTCGATCAGATGAAGGAAATGTTTATGCAGAGCACGGGTTCAAAATTGGCCGCTCTTTTGATGAAAAAACACTTTAAATCGTTTAAAAAAATGCTGGATTACACCGAATACGGCGGAGCGCCGCTGCTCGGCATCAGCAAGCCGGTCATCAAGGCGCACGGCTCGTCGAATGCCCGCGCGATCTGCTCGGCGGTGCGTCAGGCGCGCGATTTCGCCCAGGGGGGCATCACCGAGGACATCGCGCAAAACATTGAATTTATGAAAACAGCCGGAGAGGAGAGCCCATCGTGACCACGCTGGAAAAAACCATCGGCTACGCGTTTCGAAATTCCAAGCTTCTGACAGACGCCCTGACCCACAGCTCGTACTGCAACGAAAACCGCGCCCACAGCGGCGGCAGCAACGAGCGGCTGGAGTTTTTGGGCGACGCGGTGCTGGGCTTTTTGACCGCCGAACATCTGTACCACACCCTGCCCAAACGGCAGGAGGGCGACCTCAGCCGCCGCCGGGCGGCGCTGGTGTGCGAGCCGGCGCTGGCGGTCGTGGCGGAAAAACTGAAGCTGGGCGAACACATCCTGCTGGGCAAGGGCGAGCGCTCCGGCGGCGGGGACAAACGGCCGTCGATCCTGTCCGACGCGGTGGAGGCGGTGCTGGCCGCGATTTACCTCGACGGCGGCATGGAGCCGGCGCGGGCGTTTGTGGAGCGGTTTGTATGGACGGCCGAGACCGAAAAGGCCGCCGATTACAAGACGATGCTGCAAGAAGTTTTGCAGCGCACGCCGGGGCAGGAATTCGGCTATCGCCTGGCAGGCGAGAGCGGGCCGGATCACGCCAAGGTGTTTTTGGCCGAGTTTGTGCTGGGCGGCCAGGTGGTCGGGCGGGGCGAGGGCGGCAGCAAAAAGGAAGCCGAGCAGGCTGCTGCGCGGCAAGCGCTGGAAAAATTAAACACATAGCGACGTGTTGGGTAATTAAGAATTAAGAATTAGCGGAGCCCGGTGTATTGCCCCCGTCCCATAAAACGACTTATTGACATTTCCCGGTTTTTATGGTACCCTGATAATTGTAGTGGAAATCGGTGCGGAAACCTCTTGCGTTTCCGGCCTTTTCCGTGTAGAATGGCGCATATCCCCCGTATTTTTTAGTAGAACGGAAGGGTGTTTTTTATTATGACACAGACGGTTGTTATTGTCGCGCTCGCATTGTTTGCCATGCTCATGGCCGGTATCGGAATTTACAGCGCCCGTCAAAGCAAAACGATTGACGGGTTCCTGCTCGGCGGGAGAAAAATAGGCGGTTGGATGTCGGCGTTTGCCTACGGAACCACTTATTTTTCTGCCGTTATTTTTATTGGCTACGCCGGTAAAAACGGCTGGGATGTAGGCTTCCCCAGTCTGTGGATCGGCGCGGGCAACGCCGTGCTGGGCAGCCTTTTGGCGTGGAAGCTGCTGGCGCGGCCCACCCGGCGCATGACAAAGGTGCTGGACGCCCGCACCATGCCGGAGTTTTTCGAGGGGCGGTATCTCTCATCCGGTATGAAAATCTTTTCGGCGCTGGTTATTTTTATCTTTCTGGTTCCCTACGCCGCCAGCGTATACAAGGGGCTCGGCGCTCTGTTCGGCGTGCTGCTGCCCGATATATCCAACGCCTTCGGCGGCATCTCCGCCGACACCCTCTGTATGTTTTTCGTGGCGGTGCTGGCCGCGTTTTATCTGATGCTGGGCGGCTACAAGGCCACCGTCCTGACCGACTTTATTCAGGGCATCATCATGATCATCGGCGTGGTCATCATGGTGGTGGCGCTGGTGGCCAATCCGCAGGTGGGCGGCCTGACCAAGCTGTTTGAGCGCCTGCGCGACTGGCCGGGCACCGGCGGACGGCTGGTCAGCATTTTCGGCGGGGATATGTGGAACTTCCTCATGTTCAACATTCTGCTCACCAGTCTCGGTACATGGGGACTGCCGCAGATGGTCACGAAATTTTACGCCATCAAGGACGAGCGGAGCATCCGCCGCGCCACCACCGTGTCCACCGCCTTTGCGCTGATCATCGGCTGCGGGGCGTACTTTGTGGGGACGATGGGTCGGTTTTTTGTCGAATCGGACGCGTCCGGCGCACCGGTCGGCGGGTTTGACGCCGTGGTGCCCACCATGCTCATGCGTGCCTTTGGCGAGAGCATCTGGGGCAATATGCTGCTGGCGGTCATCCTGCTGCTTGTGCTGTCGGCCTCCATGTCCACCCTGTCGTCCATCGTGCTGACCTCCAGCTCGGCGGTGTCGGTCGATCTCATCCAGTATCTGCGCCCCGGCATCGGCAAAAAAGCGCAGGTATTGCTGACACGCATCCTATGCATCCTCTTTGTGGCGCTGTCGTTTATTTTTGCCAACTTCAATTTTGCCATCATCATGTCCATCATGGCGTACTCCTGGGGCGTGGTGTCCGGCTGTTTTATCGGCCCGTTTGTCTGGGGGCTGTTCAAAAAAGGCATTACCCGCACCGGCGCGTGGGCCGGAATGCTGGGCGGGCTGTGTACCGTCGTCGTCATGACGACGGTGACCATGCTTACCTCGCCCGCCCTGAGCGACGGGGTGTACGCCGCGTTTAAGGCGGCCAGCGCCAGCTCGCCGACCTTTGCTGTCACCGCCATGGGGGTATCGCTGATTTTGACGCCCGTGGTGAGCCTGTTCACCAAAAAGCTGGACGGGGCGCATGTGAAAAAGCTGTTTGACAAAACGGAGGCTGTGTAACATGTTCTGGCAAAAAGACATTGAAACCATGCCGCGCGGGGCGCTGCGGGCGCTCCAGCTGGAGCGGCTGCGCGAGACGGTGGCGCGTATATACAAATCCGCCCCCGTCCAGCGCCGCAAGCTGGAGGAGGCCGGCGTGACCCCCGAGAAGCTCAAAAGCCTCGACGATGTCAAACATATTCCGTTTACCGTCAAGGACGACTTCCGGCAGAACTACCCCTTCGGCATGTTTGCTGTGCCGATGAAGCAGGTCGCGCGGTTGCAAGGCTCGTCGGGCACCACCGGCAAGCCGACCATGGCGGGCTACACCAGAAACGATCTGGACACATGGGCCAACCTGATTGCCCGGCTGGCCGCCGCCGTCGGCGTCACCGACGAGGATATCGCGCAGGTTGCCTTTGGCTACGGGCTGTTCACCGGCGGGTTCGGGCTGCATCAGGGTCTGGAAAAGCTGGGCGCCACCGTGCTGCCCATGTCCTCCGGCAACACCGAAAAGCAGCTCATGCTGATGGAGGATTTCGGCGTGACGGTGCTGATTGCCACCCCGTCCTACGCCACCTATCTCAGCGAGGTCACCCGCCAAAACGGAACCCGCGACCGGCTCCGGCTGCGGGTGGGGCTGTTCGGCGGCGAGGGCTGCACCGCCGAGATGCGCACCCGCATTGAAGAAAATTTCGGCATCATCGCCACCGACAACTACGGCATGTGCGAGCTGACCGGACCCGGCGTCGCGGGCGAATGCGCCGAGCGGGCGGGGCTGCATTTTGCCGAGGATCATTTTTTGCCCGAGATCATCGACCCGGACACCGGAGAGATTTTGCCCGAGGGCGAAACCGGCGAGCTGGTCATCTCGACGCTGACCAAGGAAGCCATGCCGATTTTGCGCTACCGCACGCGGGACATCACCCGCATCACCTACGAGCCGTGCCGCTGCGGGCGCACCCACGCGCGGATGGACAAGGTGACCGGCCGCTCGGACGACATGCTGATTATCAAGGGGGTCAACGTTTTCCCGTCGCAGATCGAGAGCGTGCTGATGCCCATCGGGCACATCAGCCCCCATTATCTGCTGCTGGTGCGGCACGAGGGGTATTTCGACACGCTGGAGGTGCAGGTGGAGCTGACCGACGGCTCGTTGCTGGAAAGCTACGGCCGGCTGGAGGCGCTCCAGCGCGAAATCCGGGAGAAAATGCGCTCGGTCCTGGGACTGGACGTCAAGATCACGCTGGTCGGCCCGGGGAGCATCGAACGCTTCCAGGGCAAGGCCAAACGGGTGGTCGACCTGAGAGGGAAATAAAGAGGAGGTCCCCTATGGAACCCAAAACACTGATGCTGGGCAATGAGGCGGTGGCGCGCGGGCTGTTTGAGGCTGGGTGCCGCTTTGTCTCCAGCTATCCCGGGACGCCCAGCACCGAAATTACCGAATACGCCGCCGAATATGACGAGCTCTACGCCGAATGGGCGCCCAACGAAAAGGTGGCCGTCGAGGCCGCCATCGGGGCGTCTCTGGCCGGGGCGCGCGCCTTTTCGGGCATGAAGCATGTCGGCCTCAACGTCGCCGCCGACCCGGTGTTTACCGCGTCGTACACCGGCGTAAACGGCGGATTGGTCATCGCCGTGGCCGATGATATGGGAATGCATTCTTCCCAAAATGAGCAGGACAGCCGCCATTATGCCGAGGCGGCCAAGCTGCCCATGCTGGAGCCGGCCGACTCGGAGGAGTGTCTGGCCTTTACCAAGCGCGCCTTTGCGCTGTCCGAGCAATTTGACACGCCGGTGCTGCTGCGTCTGTCCACCCGCATTTCCCACAGTCAGGGACTGTGCGAAAGCGCCGAGCGGCAGGATGTGCCGATGCAGCCCTATGTCAAGAACGCCGCCAAATTCGTCATGATGCCGGCCGCCGCCCGCGCGCGGCACATCGAGGTGGAAAAACGGCAGGTCGCCCTCGGCGACTTTTGCGAGGACACCGACCTCAACCGCATCGAGTGGGGCAGTGAACGCAAAATCGGCGTCATCGCCGCCGGCATCGCCTATCAGACCGCCCGCGAGGCGCTGGGCGACAAGGCTTCCTACCTCAAGCTCGGCATGATTTATCCGCTGCCGGTGCTGCCGATTCGGGCACTGTCCGAGGCGGTCGAGGAGCTTTGGGTCATCGAGGAGCTGGACGATTTCGTCGAAACCCACTGCCGCAAGCACGGCATCCCCGTGCGCGGCAAGACCGACTTTTCGCCGTTGGGCGAATATTCAGCGCCGCAGATCCGCTGGGTCATTCTGGGGGAAGCTCCGCCGCAAACCGTTCCGGCTGAAGCGCCGGTGCGCCCGCCGGTGCTGTGTCCCGGCTGTCCGCACAGGGGACTGTTCCATGTGCTCAACAAAATGAAGCTGACCGTCACGGGCGACATCGGCTGTTATACGCTGGCCGCCGCTCCGCCGCTGTCGGCCATGGACATTTGCGTCTGTATGGGCGCGTCGATTTCGTCACTGCACGGGTTTGTCACCGCGCGGCCCGAAATGGCCGACAAAACCGTCGCCGTCATCGGCGACTCGACCTTTATGCATTCCGGCATCACAGGACTGCTGGACATCGTCTACCACCAGAGCCATGGCACCGTGCTGATTCTGGACAATTCGATCACCGGCATGACCGGGCACCAGCAAAATCCCGCCACCGGGCTGACCCTCAAGGGTGCGCCCGCCCCGGCGCTGGATATCGCGGCGCTCTGCCGCGCGTTGGGGGTGCGTCGGGTGCGCACGGTCGATCCGCATGATCTCGCCGCGCTGGAAGCGGCGCTGGCGGAGGAGCTTCTCGCCCCGGAGCCGTCGGTCATCGTGGCGCGGCGGCCCTGCGTGCTGCTGCCGCAGGTGAGCAAAACCGCCCGCAACGCCATCAAGGTGCAGGAGTGCAAAAGCTGCCGCGCCTGTATGAAAATCGGCTGTCCGGCCATCCGCGCCGATGGCAAAACCCTCACCATCGACCCGTCGCTCTGTGTGGGCTGCGGGCTGTGCGCCCGACTGTGTAAGTTCGGGGCGATGGAAATGATGTAGGGGAGGGCTGCGTTCGCCCGGTCGTTTTTTCCATCTCCGATTTTGGACGGGGGCGTGACTTTCTTTGGCCGGGGCAAAGAAAGTCACCAAAGAAACCCCGTCAGGGGGCTCTATCCGCCCCCTGAACCCCCGTTAATGGTCCTTGATTGCCTACCCACGTTTCGGTCTGCGACCCTCCGGGTCTCGCCGAAACGTGGAGGGAACATTTGCGCATCGGGTCACGGAAGGAAGATTTTCATGTACAATATTCTTATTGTCGGCGTCGGCGGGCAGGGCTCCCTGCTGGCCTCGCGGGTGCTGGGGCAGCTCTATCTGGCCCAAGGACAGCAGGTCAAGGTCAGCGAGGTACACGGCATGAGCCAGCGCGGCGGCAGCGTGGTCACCTATGTGCGCGCCGGCGAAAGCGTCGCGTCGCCGCTGATTCCCGACGGGGAGGCCGATCTGCTCATTGCGCTGGAAAAGCTGGAGGCCCTGCGCTGGGCGCATTGCCTGAGGCCCGGCGGCACGGTGGTGCTGTCCACGCAGGAAATTTTGCCCATGCCGGTCATCTCGGGCGCGGCGGTCTATCCCGGCGAAATCGAGGAGACGCTACGGACCAAGGGGCTCGACGTGGTGGACATCCCGGCGCTGGAGCTGGCCAATCAGGCCGGCAGCCCCAAGGCCGCCAATATTGTGCTGCTGGGCGCGGCCTCGGGGCGGATGCCATTTGACGAGGGCGCGTGGGCGGAAGCCCTGCAAAAGCACATCAAGCCCAAGCTGTTGGAGCTCAACCGCAGGGCGTTTCTGCTCGGCAGGGAGGCTTGACAATGTTCCGGATTCTTCCGTTTGAGCCGTCCTACCGGGACGATATGATTTTCTGTCTGCTCGCGGCCAAGGATGCGCTGGGCAGGAAACCGCGCCTGAACGAGGATTTGCTGGACATACAGGCTCATTATTTTGACAGAGGCGATATGTTTTGGATCGCCGTGGACGAAAACGACCGGGTCGCCGGGATGATCGGCACGCACACCGTGTCGGAATCCGACTTGTGGCTCAAACGGCTGTTTTTGAAACCGGAGTACAAACGTCAGGGCCTGGGCGGCTTGCTTTTGTCCACAGCTGAGGCGTTTGCCAAAGAAAAGGGCATCCGGGTCATCCACACCCGCTTTTCTGACGACTATTCAGAAGCGGCGCGATTTTATCCCGCCAAAGGATTTGCGGAAACAGAACGCTGCCAAGGGTTGCGCCATTTTATGAAAGACCTGTGACGGGAGGTTTCTCCATGGCCTTTACCATGTTTGTATCCCTGCCGGGCGAGCAGGCCTCGCAAGCGGCCTACGACTCTGTGGTGCGCGGCAGTATCACCGGTGAGCTCATCGACCATTACACCGTCACCGGGCCGGAGGGCGCACGGTGCGACGTGCTGGTGTTTGAAAAGCATTACAGCCGCGCCGGCAACCGCCTGACGCTGACCGTGACGGTGGATAACTTCGGCCAGCACACGCGGGTACACGGCGCCGGCGGCGGTGGCGGCGAGAGCCTGTTCCGGTTTGACTGGGGCGCGTCGGACAGCTTTGAATCGGTGGTATATAAAGCGTTGAAATCATACGAAATACGATAAAATTTGAGTTCCCGGAGGGAATGTATGTACTGGAACGAACAGATCGAAACCCTGCCGCGCGAACAAATGCGCAATTTACAAGGGATGCGTTTGCGCGACGCCGTGCGCCGGGCGCATGAAAATATTCCGGCCTATAAAGCGAAGCTGGACGCCAAAGGTATTGCCCCGGAAGACATTCAGAGCGTCGATGACCTGAACAGGCTCCCCTTTGTCACCAAGCTCGACCTGCGGGACAGCTATCCCTTCGGGCTGTTTGCCGTGCCCATGGGCGAGGTCATCCGGATTCACGCCTCGTCGGGCACCACCGGCAAGCAGACGGTGGTGGGCTACACCAAGAGGGATATTGAGATTTGGAACGAATGTATGGCGCGTTGCCTGACCATGGCGGGCGCGACGAAAAACGACGTGCTGCATGTCTCCTACGGCTATGGGCTGTTCACCGGCGGCCTCGGCGGCCACTACGGCGGCGAGACCATCGGTGCGGCCACCGTCCCGGTCGGCACCGGCAACACCAAGCGCCAACTTCAGATCATGGAGGATTTCGGTTCGACGGTACTGCTGTGCACGCCGTCGTACGCCATGTTTTTGGGCGACGCGGTGCGCGAGGCCGGCCTGCGCGACAAAATTAAGCTGCGCGTCGGCGTGTTCGGCGCCGAGCCGTGGACCGAGGAAATGCGGCAGGAGATCGAGAGGCGGCTGGGGCTGCTGGCCTACGACATTTACGGCCTGTCGGAGATTTCCGGGCCGGGCGTAGCGTGCGAATGCGAGGCCAAGGACGGCCTGCACATTCAGGAGGATCATTTTGTCGCCGAGGTGGTCGATCCGAACACGGGGCGGCCGTTGCCCGACGGGACGCCGGGCGAGCTGGTGTTTTCCTGCATCACCAAGGAGGCCATGCCGCTGCTGCGCTACAACACGCGGGACATCACCTCGATCACCCATGAGGTCTGCTCCTGCGGCAGAACGCTTGTGCGGATGCGCAAGCCAACCGGACGCACCGACGACATGCTGATTATCCGCGGCGTCAACGTCTTCCCGTCGCAGGTCGAGAGCGTGCTGCTGGGCATCCATGAGGCCGCGCCGCATTATATGCTCATCGTGGATCGGCAGGACGAGCTGGACACGCTGGAAATTCAGGTGGAAATGCTGCCCGAGTTTTTCTCCGACGAGGTGAGGAAGCTCGAGGAGCTGTCCCGCCGCATCCGCCGCGAGGTGGAGAGCACGCTGGGCATTGCCGCCAAAATCACGCTGGTGCAGCCGGGAACGGTGGAGCGCTTCGAGGGCAAGGCCAAGCGGGTGATTGACCGGCGGAAGGAGTAGGGGCAGATACCGGATAACAGATAACAGATAGGGATACGCGGGGCAATGAAGAATGAAGAATTAAGAATTATGTTCCCACCCGACCCGGCGAGACCCGGAGGGTCGCAGACCGGGACGGAGGATTGTTACTATCCACACGTACAAATCCATAAAGAGGAGGTCTCCCCATGATCCAGCAGATTTCCATTTTTTTGGAGAATCAGTCCGGCCGGCTGGCCGAGATCACCCGCATTTTGGCCGAGGCCGAGGTGGACATCCGTGCGCTGTCGATTGCCGATACCACTGATTTCGGCATCCTGCGGCTGATCGTCAACAAACCGGACAGAGCCTTTGAAGTATTGCGGGACAACGGCTTGACAGCCATTCAGACGAAGGTCGTCGCGGTGCATCTGGAGGATGTACCCGGCGCGCTGCACCGGGTGCTGCAAATTTTGCAGGACAAGGGCATCAACGTCGAGTACGCCTACGCCTTTATCACCCGCAAGGCCGACGACGCCTACGTCATCGTGCGGGTGGAGGACGACGCGCGCGCCGTGGAGGAGCTGCGGCGGCATGGGGTGGCGCTGCTCGCGCCGGAGGATGTGTACACGGTATGAGTTTCTCTGAAAAACTCCTCGGCCTGGCCCAGACGGTGCAGGCCGAGGTTTTTGCGCACTTTGCGGCCATAGACGAGACGGCTAAAATCAACACAAAACGTGTGCTGGATGCCTTCGCCGCCCACCGCCTGTCCGACTCCCATTTTGCCGGGACGACCGGCTACGGGTATGACGACGCCGGGCGGGAGGTGCTCGAGCGGGTCTTCGCCGACCTGATGGGGACGGAGGACGCGCTGGTGCGCCTCCAGTTCGTCAACGGCACCCACGCCATCGCCTGCGCGTTGTTCGGTGCGCTGTCGCCGGGGCAAACGCTGGTTTCCGCCCTCGGTGCGCCCTATGATACCCTGCTACATACCGTCGGGCGGGATGAACACGAGCCCGGCTCCCTGCGACAGCTGGGGGTTTCCTACGCGGAGATCCCGGTTTTGCCCGACGGCGGCCCCGATGAGGCGGCCATTTTTGCCGCCGTGCGCGACCCCCAGGTGGGCGCGGTGCTGATCCAGCGGTCGCGGGGGTATTCCCAGCGCCCGGCGCTGTCGATGGAGCAAATCGCGCGGCTAACAGACGGCATCAAACGCGCAAATCCCTCCGCCGCCGTGGTTGTGGACAACTGCTACGGCGAATTTGTGGAAGTACGCGAGCCCGGTCATGTCGGCGCGGATCTCATCGCCGGGTCGCTCATTAAAAACCCCGGCGGCGGGCTGGCGCTGTCCGGCGGATACATAGCCGGACGGCGGGAACTGGTGGAAAAAGCCGCCGCGCGGCTGACCGCCCCCGGCATCGGCGGGGCGTGCGGGGCGACGTTGGGGCAAAACAGGACACTGTTTCAGGGGCTGTTTCTCGCGCCGCATGTGACGGCGCAGGCGCTCAAAACGGCGGTGTTTTGCGCCGGGATGCTGGAAAAATTGGGATATTCCGTCTCGCCGGCGGCCTCCGCGCCGCGCTATGATATCATCCAGACCGTCTCCTTCGGCGCACCCGCGCCCCTGCTCCGCTTCTGCCGCGGCATCCAAAAAGGGGCTCCGGTGGACAGCTTCGCGACGCCCGAGCCGTGGGCCATGCCGGGCTATGACGACCCGGTGATTATGGCGGCGGGCGCGTTTGTGCAGGGGGCGTCCATCGAGCTGTCCTGCGACGCGCCGATGCGGCCGCCCTACACCGCCTATTTGCAGGGCGGACTGACCTTTGAGGCCGGCTTTTGGGGCATTCTGACCGCCTGTCAGGCCATTTTGGAGGACGAGGCATGACCATTTTGGGCATTGATCCGGGATTGGCGACGGTGGGCTTCGGCGTAGTGACCTCCGAGCGGGGCAAGCCGCGCTTTGTCAAATGCGGCGTCATCACCACCCCGGCGGGCATGGAGCTGCCGCAGCGGCTGCTGTCCATCGCCCGCGATATGGACGAGCTGCTGGAGGCCTTCCGCCCCGACGCGGTGGCGGTGGAGGAGCTGTTTTTCAGCAAGAACGTCACGACCGGCATCGCGGTGTCGCACGGGCGGGGCGTCGTGCTGCTGATGGCGGCGCAGCGGGCGCTGCCGGTGTTTGAATACACGCCGCTGCAAATCAAACAGGCGGTGGTGGGCTATGGCCGGGCGGAAAAAAAGCAGGTCATGGAAATGACCCGCCAACTGCTGGGACTGCCCGCGATTCCGCGACCCGACGACGCCGCCGACGCGCTGGCCGTGGCCATTTGCCATACGCACACGGCCTCGTCGAGATTGCCGAAATAAACGGAATTCATTTTGCCGAGAAACGCGCCGCTTGACAAGCGGCGGCCTTATAGGTATAATAAAGGCAGAGGGTAGGCCGTATTGAACGGTTCGCCCAAGGTTTTGCAGTGTATTTACAAAAGAAATAAACCGCCTGCCTTGATCGAGGGGCGGTTTATTTCTTTTTGCCGTCTTTTATCGCCAGCATCAAAGCCGCAAATGCGATCATGAGCGTGAGCGTTTCAAATACCGACAAGTCCATCACCTCCTTTTGGAGGCTCAGGCAAACCGTCCCGACTACCCTCTGCTGTCAAAAATTTTACAGCATCTGTCGAAATATGTCAATCCCCTGTGCAGAGTGCGGCCACGCAAAAAAATGGTTGACGGCCTCTCAAAAAAATAAAACAAGCGGCTCGGGGATTCATTCCCCGAGCCGCGCCGTTTCTACTCCAAATTTTCGTCGGATACCAGCCGCTCCACGTCGAGCAGCAGCTTGATGCCCGAAGGGGTCTTGCCGATGCCGGAGACATACCGGTTGCGCGCGCCCTGCGCGGCGGGCGGCACGATATCCTCCTCATCGATGCTCATGACCTCGCGCACCATGTCGACGATCAGTCCGATCACGGTGCCGCCGACGTCGACCACGATGATACAGGTGCGGTCATTGTACTCCTGCGGCGGTTTGTTGAAGCGGATGCGCACGTCGAGCACCGGGATGATCTTGCCGCGCAGGTTGATAATGCCCTTGATGTAAGCCGGCAGCTCCGGCACCTGGGTAATGGCCTGCACATTGATGATCTCGGTGACAAAGGCGATTTCCAGGCCGTAGTCCTCGTCACCCACCAGAAAGGTGAGATACATGCCCTTGATGCCCTCTTGTTCATTGAGGCCGCCGATAGCGAGTTCGTCCATGTTCTCTCTCCTTTCCTTACGTTAAGCTTTTGACATCGACAATCAGGCTGATGTTGCCGTTGCCCATGATGGTACAGCCCGAAATGCCGCGAATCTGGCCGATGCGCTTGGTGATAAAGGAAGGGATGGGCTTGACAACCACCTGCTGCTCGCCGACCAGCTGATCGGCAAACAAGCCGGCCACCCGGCCCTCGTCCTCCACCATGATCACGATGCCGTCGGCAAACGACGCGGCGTTGGCGGTCACGCCGAACAGCTCATGCAGCCGGACAATGGGGTAGCATTCGCCCCGGAAGAGGATCATCTCGTTGCCCTCCGGATCGACGATGATATCCGAGGCTTCCGGTTTGAAGGATTCGCGGATGTTCAGCGTGGGCACGAGGTAGAAGTTGTTGCCCACCTGAATCTCAATCCCGGCCAGAATGGCCAGCGTCAGCGGGATGCGGATGGTGACGGTCATGCCCTGTCCGGGGGTGGAATCCAGCCAGACCGTCCCGCCGATTTTTTCAATGTTCTTTTTGACGACGTCCATGCCCACGCCGCGGCCCGAAAGCTCGGTAACCTGCTCATTGGTGGAAAAGCCGGGCAGCATGATGAAGTTGTAAACTTCCTTGTCGGCGTATTCGTTCTCCGGACGGGTCAGCAGCCCCTGCCGCACGGCCTTGGCCAAAATCTTGTCGCGGTTGAGGCCGCGACCGTCGTCGGTGCAGGAGATGATGACGTCGGAGCCGGAGTTGCGCGCCTCCAGCGTGATCCGGCCGACGGCGGGCTTGCCGGCCGCCAGACGATCCTCGCGCGAGTCCTCCAGACCGTGATCCATGGAATTGCGGATGATATGCATCAGCGGGTCGGACAGATGGTCGATGATGTTTTTATCGACCTCGGTCTCCTCGCCGACGATGGTCAGCTCGACGTCCTTGCCCAGCTTGCGGGAGACGTCGCGCACGATGCGGTGCAGCTTCTGGAAGGTATCCTTTAAGGTGAACATCCTCGTCGAAAGCGCCGCGTCCTGCATCTGGAGGATAAGCTTGCCCATCGACGAAACGACATTCTTCATCGCGAGATGGTCCCTGTTGAGGAGGCTGGTCTCCAGCACCATTTGTGAGATGAGGAGCTCGCCCGCAAGGTCTACTATGAGGTCGAGCTTTGATACCGCGACGTTCGTGAAGGCGTTGGCTGTGATCTCGGTCTTTGGTGCGTCCGGAGCCTTAGCGGCTTCGGCCTTGG
>JAVBOJ010000071.1:0-11801 GCA_031550755.1 Oscillospiraceae bacterium | reverse complement strand
GATATTTTCATACGCCTCGGTAGAAAATGGGACAATGGCCGTCGCGGCGTAATCGAGATCAAACGAGGACAACAGTGAAGCGCCTCCCAGCCAGAGAGATATGGCCAGCAGCAGCCCGACGGCGGCGCGCGCGAGGCGTCCTGTCCCTTTTGTCAGGCGGAACACGGCGGTGCGCTCGGTCGGGACGGTCAAAAGCAGCAAAAACACCACCGGCAAAAACGCTAGGTCGAAATCGATGAGGCTGTGACCCAAAATGACCAGCAGCAGGATTTTTTCGCGGAACCGGACGCGAAAAAACAGAACCGCCGCGCCGACCAGCAGAAAAATTGCCGGCAGCACGCCGATGTCCAGCGCGGCCTGCAGAGGGAAATCGTGGATCAGCCGGGTGTCGTAGACCGCGGTCTGGACGGAGGTTTGGTAATACCACCAGCCCAGATGCCCCAAGCCCCAAGGCTTTTGGAGGATCACCCGTGCGCCGTCGGTGTAGTAGGCCAGCCGTGTCAGCCATTCGCCCGCGCCGAACGAGATGTCCGACGCACGCTCCAGCGCCCCGCCCGAGGACAACAGAGAAATAAGCAGGGCGGGCAGCGCGCCGCCGGCCACGCCCAATGCCACGGCTTTCCAGTTGTAAACCAGCATGACGACCATGGCGGCGGCGAAAATGACCAGTAGACTGCGGCTGCCGGTGAGCAGCACACCGAAGCTGCACAGGGCGCAGAGGAACAGCTCCCATCGGCGCGGCGGCTTACGCGCGCAAAGGAGGACGGCGCAGCCAGTCAGAAACAGCCCATAGGAATTGGCGTACAAAAACGGCCCGGCAAAGCGTCCGTTCGGGAAGATCCAATCCCGCAGGGCAGGGAGCAGCCCCAACGCGGCGCATATCGGGGCGGAAAGCGCGCCGGCCAGCGTCAGCGCGGAGAATAGCTTCTCCCGGGCGGACACCAGCGGCAGGCACAGCAAAAACACCGCCGCCGGCAGGTATTTGAAAAATCCGAACAGCGCCATACCCCGATCGACCGCCCAAAGCGTCGTCAGAAGGTAAAATGCCAACGCGATGAGTATACTGACCGCCGGCAGGGAGCGGGGGAGGCGCAGGACGCCCTGCTTGCGAGCCGCGCGCGCGAACAACAACAGCAAGAACGCCCCGGAAAACAACGCGCACCAATAGGGAAACAGTCCGAACAAAAAGACCGAGACAAACAGGAACGCCGCCAGCGCACCGTCGAGGTCACGGGAAAAAAAGGCGGAGAAGCTCCGCCCTTTCAAGTATTGCGTGAATACAGGCACCATACCACGCCCTTGTCAGAATGTTACCGGATCTGGGAAAGCAGGATGACCCACGCCTCGGAGGGATGGGAACGGAAAAGCCCCTCAGAGCCGGATACGGCGATGCGTCGGGCATAGACCTTGTCGCCGGCAGAGACCCTTATATAGGAACCGCTGGCCGTGGTCCAATCCTGAATCACGTCGGCTCCCGTGGCGTTTGCGTCGGCGGTGGCCTTGACCGCCTTCCACTCGTAACCGCTTACCGGTCTGACATAGCTAGTATAGATGACCGGCCCGCGTGAGACGGTCACCGCCTGTGTGACATTCGGTGCGGCCGGCCGGGCGGGGAGGGTGTAGCTGCCGGTTTCACCGGCGGGCAATGCGTCCGTCTCACGGTAGCGCATAAAAATCACCTGTCCCGGAGAGACCGGAATGGGCGACCCATATATATTGCCCGCCACGTCGGGGAAAGCGGCGCTTACCAGACTGTATTCAAGGTAGGAGTACACGGTGAGGGTTTCGTTGATAAAGTCGACGAAACTCGAGATGTCCGGCGCGGAATCCGGCTTGATATTGGCCTTGGTAATTTGGATTCCCTCTGTGGCAAGGCCGGTGGGGATATTCCCATCCGCCCGCCGCCGCAAAAACACAAACTTCCGCGCGTCGGCGTCTGCAATGGTATAGCCCGAAACAGCATTGTCGGCGGTCAGGCGGGTCCAGGCACCGAAGTAGGTGTTGAGGGTAGACGCGACCTGTATTTCATAGTTGACAATATCCGCGGGGTTGGCGAGACTTCCGGAAAAAGAGACGAGCGTAGAGCTTGCCAGCGTTCCCCGAGACAGCGTTACCCCAAGCTCCTCTGTGGTCGGCGGGAGCGGAACGGGCTGTCTGATCTGGTCCTCGGTGATGATGAAAGGAATCGGACAGGGAGCCGACGCAAACAGCCCAGGCGTTGTTGCGGAGCCGTATACGGCGGCTGTGCGCACATAGATTTTGGCACCGGGAATTGAACGGACATTATAGTAGGAGGGGGTTCGCCAATTGTAGATGACATCGTCGCCGGTTGCGTCGGCATCGGCTGTGGGAACCACCACCTTGAACTCCAAGCCGATGGCGGCATAGATATAACAGCAGCCAACGTCGTCGCCCAATCTGACCGTAACATTCGGCGTGAGCGGCACGATACCCCGTTCAATGGGAGCGGTGATGCTAATTTCCGACGCCGGCAGTTTTTGGCTCTCCAGAGCACGCGCACGGATTTCCATGCCGGTGGTCAGCGAGATCGTTTGATTTTTTCCCGCATAGGAGGCCCAAAGCGCACCGTTTACATAAATCTCAACAACTTCGGTAGCATATACGGACAACGACTCATTGTTGTAGCTAATGCGAGAGGATATCGACGGCCCCGGGCCGGGCTTGACGTTGGCGTTGGTGATCTGCACGCCGCGCGTGGCGCGGCTGGCCGGCGTATCGCCATCCGCTTTCAGCCGAAGGAAGACCTTGTAACGCGAATCGATGACGGTATACTCCACACCGGAGGCGAGAAGCTCGGGCGTCAGCGGCGTCCAGCTGCCCTCGGAGTTGGAGTGATGACTGATAAAAAACTCATATTTTGTGATGTCGGTCGCATTGGCGTGGTTGCCGGTGAAAGAGATATGAGTGCCCCAGTTGCCGGCGCCGGGCGCCATGGTCACGGTCAGATTCTCCGCTGTCGGCGCGGGGCGGCGGGCATCCTCCGACAGATTGATGTCGTCATCGGTAATATAAACCGCATCGGAAGAAGGAGAGGTGAGATAGTGTCCCGGCTTTGTAAAATCTTCACTGGCCGGTTGGGGGAGCTTGCGGATATGGATTTTCCAGCCTTCGACGGCGACAATGTCGGTTCCGGCGCTGTCACCCGACAGCCAGCCATACAGACCGGAACCGGTATTCGTGGGGGTGGTATTGTATTTGAGTACCTCAAACTCATATTCGGGAGGCAGCTTCACATTGACCGTGTTGGGCGCGGCACCGGGCGCGAGAGTCACCAGCCCGTTGGGATTGGGCGCGGGATAGTACGGGGTGGACATTTCATTTACATAGGAGGCGGGCAGCGCATCGGTCTCGCGGTAGCGGAGGTACATGGTACTCTTGAAGGACATGGTCACCGCGGTACCGGGAGGCACCGAAGGCCAAGACGAGCGGTTCTCTTCAAATTCATAGGGGATGGTTATCGTTTCGTTAAAATAATCAATATAACGATAGAAAATCCGATAATCCGGCGCTTTGCCCGGAGACACATTCGGCTTCGTAATCACCACACCCGCCGTGGCCTCGCCGGCCGGTGTATCTCCGGTGGAGCGCAGCCGCAGGAAGATTTTATGCCGCGCGTCGGTCACCGCGAGCTTTTTGCCAATCAGATCCAGCGTGAGCAGTGGCGTCCAGACGCCGTCCGGGTCGGCGGCGTCGCCGACCTGCATTTCGTACTTCCCGATGTCGGCGGCGGTCGCTTTTGTACCGGTGAAGGTCAGGCTGGTGGTAGAGTAATCATATATCGGATAGGACGAGGATCCCTTCGCCAGCGTAAAACTCAGCTCCGCCGCCGTCGGCGCGGGCGGACGGTCGCCGGTCGGCTCGGACTTGATGTCGGCGGCGGTGATAATTCTGGCCGCCGAGGGCAGGGATTTGAGATATCCGGGGTAACTGCCGTGGCCGTGGTCTTCCGTTTCGGAGGCGAGTGTGCGGACAAACACCCGGTCACCCGGGGAAACGAGCACCTCCACGCCGGAAACGGAGTTCCCCGGCACCCAGGGCAGAACGGTCTCGTCGTAGTCACTGTCGATGCGTCCGGACATGACCATAATCATGGTATTGGCGGCTGTCTTGATATTGACGTACCCGAGCGAAGCTCCGGGCGACAGGGTGATGTCGGTCATGGGGTCGGGCATCGGCGCGCGCGGAGGGAGTCGATAGAGGATAGCCAAGGAGGCCGGGAGCTTTTCGGTCTCGGGATAGCGGAGATAAAGATAAGACATCCCCCCGAAGGCCACCGGTTGGCCATAGGTCGTTTGGCAGAATATGGGGTCCTCGTCCCATCCGGTCATGGCATATTCGCAATCGTACAGGATGGTCAGCGTCTCGTTTTGATAGTTGAGCGCCGGTCGTTCGGTAGGATGCTCCCAGCGGAGTACATTTTCTTTTCCAATCACCAAACCCGCCGTGGGCAGCCCCGCCGGGACATTTCCGTCGGCGCGTACGCGCAGGAAAATCTTTTGCCGCGCGTCGGTCACCAGCAGTTTCCGTGCGACCAAATCGGCCGCGGTCAGGGGGAGCCAGACGCCGTCGGGGTCGGCAGTGTCGCCCACCTGCATCTCATAGCGCACGATATCGGCCGCGGTGGCCTTGGCGCCGGAGAAGTGCAGCTGGGTGTAAGTTGATTCAACATCCAAGGGGGTGGAAAGCTCCCACGTCGGGGTTACCGACAGTTCCGCCGCCGTCGGCGCGGGGGGCCGGACGGTTTCATCGGCCTTGATGTCGGCGGAGGTGAGGACATAGGTAGTCGCTTCCGAGCGGAAGGTTGAGCCAAGGGCCGCCACGCGGAAATAGAGGATATCCCCCGGCGAAGCCGGCACATTCATGCCGAACGAGCTGGCATACATCCATGCGGAGTCGGCTCCGATTTTGATTTCCCGTGGGTAGGGCAGCGTCATCGCGATATTGACCGTCCCGGGATAATCGCCGGGGCGGAGGGAGAGCTCCTGCAAATCGGGCGCGGCAGGGCGCGCGAGTACGTTTTCACCGGTGAGGGACGCGGGCAGCTTCTCGGTTTCGGCCGTGCGCAGATATATGGTGCAGGGCAGCGTGAGCGGGAGGGTGTTGCCGTTGCCGGTCGTCAGGGTCTCGGCGGACACAAAGCTGTATTCATATATAAAGGGAATCGTAATGGTCTCATCTTTGTAGTTGATCAGAGGAGAGATGTACGGCTCGAATCCGGGGGATACATTCGCCTTGGTGATGGTGACCCCCTCGGTGGGATAGCCGGCGGGTGCGGTTTCGGTGGCGCGCAGGCGGAGGAACACCTTGTGCCGCGCGTCGGTTACGGAAACTTGTTTCATTAACAGAGAGATAAGGTCGGCACCAAGCCATCTCCAAGAGCCGTCCATATCGGCCTGATCGCCAATCTGATACTCATAACGAGAGAGTTGGTTCGCATTCGTACCGGAGAACGAGAAGGCGGTACGCCCTGGCGTGGTGCTGGGCGACAGGGTCAACGTCAGCTCCGCCGCCGTCGGCGCGGGGGGACGAGGGACATAATCCGGATCAAAATCCAGCTCGGTGAGCGTCCGCAGCGCCGCCCACGATTTGAAGCTCGTCGCGGTGGCGGCTACCCGCAGATACAGGTCGTCGCCCACGGAGGCCGAAACCTCCGTACCGGACGGATTGCCCGGCGTCCAGTCCACAACCACATCCGCGCCCGTGGCATTCGCGCCGGTGCCGGATTTGACAATTGTAAACTCCAAGTTTGCCGCCAGCTCGATCTTCAGCTTGCCATCCTCGGAGCCCGGCGTCACAATGGCGGCCGAAGCAAACGGCGCGGCGGGGCGTTTGAGCTGTGTGGATTTATAGGAGGAAGCCGGCAACTTTTCGGTTTCCGGGACGCGAAGGTAGAGATACAGCGAATATTCCGACGGCAAAATCAGAGCCATGGGCGCGCCGGAGCCGAGAACGGCGTCCTCGCCGCCTGTGTGGCTGTATTCATAGATCGAGGGGATGGAAACGGTCTCGGCGATATAATCCACAAACGGAACGGCGCTCGGGCCCGCGCCCGGCTTTACGTTGGCCTTGGTGATGAGGACGCCGGCGGTGGGTTCGCTGGCCGGCGTGTCATTCGTGGCCGGCAGGCGGAAAAAGATACTGTGCCGCGCGTCGGTGACGGTGATCGTGACGCGGGGGCCCAATTGGTACGAGGTAATGCGTTCCCATACGGCGTCATCGGGCGAGAATCCGACACCGATATCACAGGAAAATATATGACCGGCTTTACTGCCGGAGATTGCTGCCGTGGTTGTCCAGTCTGAGGAGCCGGGCGACAGCGTAAAACTCAGCTCCTCCGCCGTCGGCGCGGGCGGACGGACGCCGGTCGGCTCGGGCTTGATGTCGGCGGCGGTGATGACCTTGGCTCCCGAGGGCAGAGATTTGAGGTATCCGGGGTAATTGCCGGGGCCGTGGTCTTCCATTTCCGAGGGGCGCGTGCGGATATAGATCTTGTCGCCCGGAGCGGCATGCACCTCCACACCGGAAACAGAGCCCAGCGAAAACCAGTCCAACCGAACACGGCTGTCTTGGGTATCGACATTGGCGTCGGCCGTCACAATCTTCATTTCGGTATTGTCGGGTCTTATGATATTGACGTAACCAGCCCACATCCCGGGTGACAGGGTGATGCCAGTCATGGCATCGGGTGTCGGCGCACGCGGGGGGAAGGCGCAAACGGCCGGGGCGGAGGCCGGCAGCTTTTCGGTCTCGCGGTAGCGGAGATAGAGATATTGCATCGACCCGATGGCAACCGGCTCGCCGTAAACCGTCCCGTTGTATACGGGCATACCTTCGTCTACGCCCAAGCCGTATTCGTAGTCTTGCAGGAAGATCAGCGTTTCCATTTCATAGTTGAGGACAGGGCGGTAGGCAGGGGTCACGTTGCGCACCACATTTTCTTTTCCAATCACAACACCCGCCGTGGGCAGCCCCGCCGGGACATTTCCGCCGGCGCGTACGCGCAGGAAAATCTTCTGCCGCGCATCGGTCACCAGCAGTTTCCGCGCGGCCAAATCGGCGGCGGTCAGGGGGAGCCAGACGCCGCCCGGGTTGGCGGTGTCGCCCACCTGCATCTCATAGCGCGCGATGTCGGCCGCTGTGGCCTTGGTACCGGAGAAGTGCAGCTGGGTGTAAGTTGAGCCAACGTCCGAGGCGGTGGGCAGCTCCCGTGTCGGGGTTACGGACAGCTCCGCCGCCGTCGGCGCGGCGGGAGGCGTGGGGGTCTGGCTGGGCGTCGGCGTCGGGTCGGACGAGCCGCCGGAGCCGCCGGACAGCGGCGCGGGCACCGAGGCGATCTCCTCCACGCGCAGATCCAGCACGACGTTTTGCGCCGTAACATTCAGGACGCCGCCGCTTTCGGTCATGGACAGCCCGGTCTGCGGCTTTTGGGCGGCGAAGGCCGTTTTGGCCGCGCCGGTCACATGGATGGACACCGGCCCGGCCCTGCAGACATCCATAAAGGTGAACCTGCTGTCGCCGGTGACGGTCAGGTTCTTCGACCCGAGCACAATGGTTTTGCCAAACACAACCACGCCGTCCAGCGTAATATCGCCGTCGGCAATGCCGCTGGCCAGATAGAGGTTGCCCTCAATGGTCATGTTTTTGAGGGTGACGCCGGGGGTGTTGACCAGCACGTTGCCGGTCACCTTGCCGGTTTGGGAACCGACGTCGTGATAATACGCCCTGACCATGTTGTCCAGGATGGTCACGACCTCGGCGCGGGTGATGGGAGCGCCCGGGCGGAACGCGCCGCCGGAGCCCTGTATGTATTGGGCGGCTTCCATGCCGAAGACCAGCGGCTTGGCCCAGACGGAAATGGAGGCCGCGTCGGAGAATTTGGTGTTTGCCCCGGTATTTTCCTCCACCCGGAAGGCCCGGGCGAAGACGGCGGCGGTTTCCTCGCGGGTGATGCTGTCCTCGGGGCGGACAAGGCCGCCATGACCCTGTAAAATCCCGGCGGCGCTGAGCTTCAGCACATCCTGATAATACCATGCGGCAGAAGAAAGGTCGGAAAAGGAGTTTTGCCCGGCGGTCTGGTACCTCATCACCCGGTTGATGACGGCGGCCAGCTCGGCGCGGGTGATGGGGTCGTTGGGCCGGAAGTGGCCGTCGTGACCAAGAAGGACGCCGGGGATGGCCCACTCCTCAATTTGATTGGCGGCCCAATGGTTCGAGGCGTCCGCAAAGGGATACTCGGTATCGGTAATGAGCGCGGACGCGGGGAGGGGCAGCAGGGTAAACAGCAGGCAGACCGCCAGCAGGAGGGGGAGCGCGCGTTTGCAAACGTTTCGCATGATCATTTCGTCCTTTCTTCTGTCCATAAACACTGTCTGCGCAAGGAGAATACTTACCTATATTATAGTACAATTTGTCCAAAAATGAAAGCAACAAAACCGGTACAAGATGACATAAACAGACAAAAAACGACGACGAAGGGATTACCCTCCGTCGTCCAAATTGTGCTCCTCCGACCAGACCACCCGGGTGTCGTCGGACAGACCCGGCGGCTGGCTTCGGCCCTTGGGTTTGTCCACCGGCCCGGCGGGATTTTGGGAGGTTTTGAGCTTTTTAGGCTTGGGGCTGATCGGTTGACGCGGCATGTGCGCTTTCCTCCTCCTTCCAATGGGGCAGCCATTTGGGTTTGTCATTGGCCACCGCTTCCACAATTTCAGTGCCCGATCCGAAACCGTCGAACCGTCCGGCGGAAATCTCCCGCTCCACCTGCCCCAACAGGTTTTCGTAGTAAGCGCCGGGTGACTGCTCATTTGTGGACGGCGTGACGTGCGCCCGCGTCTCCGCCGAGGACAGCCGGGTATACTCGTCCTTGACCTGCGCGGTCAGCTTATTTCGATCCATACGCGTTCACCTCGCGCTTAGTATGCGCGGTTTGGTGAAAGAAAAAACAGGGTCGCCCCTTTGCGGGACAACCCTGTCTGTGAGGATAATTACTTGAGCTCGATTTTGGCACCGGCTTCTTCGAGTTTCTTTTTGATGGACTCGGCTTCGTCCTTGGGAATGTTCTCTTTCACGGGCTTGGGAGCGCCGTCAACGAGGTCTTTGGCTTCCTTCAGGCCGAGAGCGGTGATCTCACGGACGACCTTGATGACGGTGATTTTGTTGGCGCCGGCATCGGTCAGCATGACGGTAAACTCGGTCTGCTCCTCGGCGGCGGCGGCAGGAGCGGCGGCGGCGGGAGCGGCCATCATCGCCATGGGGGCGGCGGCGGACACGCCGAACTCTTCCTCAAGGGCCTTGACGAGCTCGGAGAGCTCCAGAACGGTAAGGGCTTTGACATCCTCGATCATTTTTGTGACTTTATCGCTGGCCATAATACATGTACCTCCATCATAATAATTCATAGTGAACAGTTGGGGAACGTAGGGGCGGCCATTGGCCGTCCGCGCTCCCATCCGGGGATTACGCGCCTTTTTTCTCCGCGATGGCGTTCAGCGCCACAGCAAGACCGCGCAGGTTGCCGTTCAGGACATTGACCAGACCCGAAATCGGGGTATTGAATCCGGCCAGCACGCGGGCGACAAGGACTTCCTTGGAAGGCAGGTCGGCGAGATTGGTGACGTCTTTGGAAGAGACGACGCGCCCCTCCACAAAGCCGGCCTTGATCTTGAATTTGTCATTGGACTTTTTGGCGTATTCGCTCAGAATTTTGGCGGGCGCGACGAGATCCGTCGCACTGGTGGCCAGCGCGGTGGTGCCTTCGAGCACCGGTTCCAGCGCCTCAAATCCGATCTCACGCGCGGCCAGACGCAGCAGCGTATTTTTGACGACGGCGTACTCCACGCCCTTGGCGCGCAGCTCACGGCGCAGCTTGGTATCATCGGCCACGTTGATGCCCTTGTAATCCACAAGCACGCCCGAGCTGGCGTTTTTCATCTGATCGGCCAGACTGGAGACAAACGCTTTCTTTTCCTCCAATACCTTGGCATTCGGCATTATTTCACCTCCCGAATTAAATAAGTCGTTCCGGGCGGGAAAATAAAAATTCCCCGCGTCCAATAAGACACGGGGAAATACAGTCGGAAAACAGGGGCAAGCCCCGAAAAACCCGAACCCTTTCCTCGGCAGGACGGCCTGACCGTTTACCACCCGAAGGTGTCCTGCTGTCTGCGGAACGCTAGAAAAGGATATCAGAAACCGGGAATTTTGTCAAGAAAAATTTTCACAGACAGGAAAAGCGCCGGACGGGGAGTCCCCGTCCGGCCTTTTTTCATCGCACCTCGATGACCGCCTCGCCGCCCAGCTTGGCTTTTTTCAGGTCATGGCCGGAGACACAAACCAGTCGGACGTCGGCGCACAATGCGTCAAAGGCGCTGCGGGACAGCCCGAGCTTTTGACGCAGCACGGCGGAAAGCCTGACCTCAGCCGCGCCGAAGGACACCAGACGGACGCGGCAGGGCACGGACAGGTCGCAGTCCTCGCCGGACACCTCGACCTCAAAACGCCCCGGTTCGGCCCCGTTTTTGCGCACCAGCGCGGCGTCAAAGGCGTACCGCGCGGCCAGCGCCGCGTCGTTTTGCAGGAAGCCGGAGAGTAGCTCCGGCGCAAGGGATCGCGGACTTACACGGGACAAGACGGTCATGTTCCAGGTGGTGTCGCAGACGGCGCATTTGCAGACAAGCCACACATCGAGATTTTTTTGCTGGACGTTTACGCGAAACAGCCCGGAGGAGACAAACGCGGTCTTTGCGCCGCAGCGCCGGCAGTATCTAACCACTGTCGGCGCGCCGGTCGGGCGCACCTCCCAGAGTATTGTTTTCAAAAAGCACAATCCTTCCTGTCATTTGTTTTTGCATCAGGAAGGGGCAAAAGGGCGGCGTATATACACGCAGTTTTTTCATACAATCACTCCCGAAATTCAATGTAAAAACCCCGGAAAGGCGCCGCCTTCCCGGGGTTTTGTATGTGGAAAAAAGACCTGCTTGCAGGCCGCAATCCAAATCAAAACCGGTTCGAGCGTTCCCCATACGCGCCCAACGCAAACAAGCCGCGCAGGCGGCGGTCGTCGTGACGCAATTTGGTCGGTTGTTACGCTCTAAACAAGGGACGATCCCCTTTCGATTAGGGAAGCTCTGAATAAATCGGCGCATGCCGGATTGGTGGGGGATTTGTTCTCAATCGAGCCGATTTTCGCGGCAATACTTTGTGTATTAACCCGGGGTCCCCGCCGAATCGAAGATTCGCTGGGGTGGAGGAAAATCGGTGATGAGTGGGGGCAAATTACACACCGAGACGGCGTGTGAGGGTTTATTCAGCGCTTCCTTTGGATTGCATCTTTGAGTATACAGGAAAAATGCGCCGGCGGCAACTACCGCCGCTGCTTTTTTTCTTTTTGGTATTCCGTGGGCGTCATGCCCACATGCCGGCGGAAGACCTTGCTGAAATAATCGGCGTTGTCAAACCCCAGCATATAGCCGATCTCGTTGATGCGCAGACTGCCCTGGGAGATCATCTCACAGGCGCGCTCCATCTTGGTGCCGTTGACGAAATCCACAAAATTTTGACCGTACTCTTTTTTAAACAGCGCCGAAAGATAGGCCGGCGAAATGGAGGCGTAGTGCGCCGCGTCCTGTAACAAAATCCGCTTGCTGAGGTTTTGCAGCACATACTGCCGGGCTTTTTCCAAAAAATCGGCGTGACCCGGCGAGAGCGGCTCCAGCAGGGAAAGAATTTCGTTTTTGAGCTTTTCCAGCCATTTGAGCGCCATATCGCGGGTCTGGATGCTG
>JAVBOJ010000088.1:0-4380 GCA_031550755.1 Oscillospiraceae bacterium | reverse complement strand
TAGATCCTCGTAGGCCTTTTGCAGACTACAGCCTCGTTTGATATCCGGTGACGCCCGGGACGGGTCGCAACATCCAGCTTATTCGTAGACTTCTGCAAAGGTAGAGGCGGCACCCTTTGTGTCGGGCATGGCAGCCCAAGGCGGTGAACTCCGACCTCTATCCGCTTCTTGCATTGTACCCTGATTGCCACAGATGTGGCAATCATAATACAACATTATTATACGAGGTGGTGGCCGCATGGTGAAAAAAAAGATACCGATCTGCCTGTGCGCGCTGCTGTTCCTGTCGGCCTGTACCGGCGGCCAAATCATCGAATCGCCTGCGCCGACTGGCGTTCCGGAGAGCCCGTCCGCGCCGCCGAGCGCGCCGCCGTCCGTCCTGCCTCCGAGTGTAACCTCATCTGCGCCGTCTGCTTCGGACGTGCCGGTGTTCAGCCCTTCCCGGACGCCCGACACCGTCGAAAAGGACAGGCCGATCACTCTGTTTTTCGGCGGGGATGTGCTGCTGTCGGGCGGAATGATCGGCATGATCGGCGCGCAGGAGGACTACACCAACATTTTCGCGGCGGAGCTTGCCGAGATCAGCCGGGCGGCCGATCTGTGCATGATCAATCTGGAAATGCCATTCAGCTTACGGGGAGTGGCGATGGAGGGAAAGCAATACACCTTCCGCGCCGACCCGAAGTATGTGTCGTTTCTCGACTATATGGGCGCCGATGTGGTGACGCTGGCCAACAACCACACGCTGGACTTCGGCCGCGACGCGCTGGCCGACACCCTGACGACGCTGGATGAGGCCGGCATCGGCCGGGTGGGCGCCGGGGCGGACATCGAGGAGGCCGCCGCGCCGTATATCGCCGAGATTCGCGGGAAAACCGTGGCGGTATTCGGAGCCAGCCGGGTGGTGCCCAGCACGAGCTGGTATGCCGACGAGGACAAGAGCGGCCTGTTTACCTGCTACGATTCCCGACGGCTGCTGGCCGGCATCGAGGCGGCGCGAGAGAGCGCCGATCATATCATTGTCTACATTCACTGGGGCGAGGAGCTGGAGCCCCTGCCGCAGCCCTATCAGACCTCGCTGGCGTATGCCTGTATCGACGCCGGCGCGGATGTGGTCATCGGCAGCCATCCCCATGTGCTGCAAGGGCTGGAGATATATAAGGGCAAGCTCATCGCCTACAGTCTGGGCAACTTCGTTTTTTCCAACTCATATAAGGAGACCGCCGCCCTACGGGTGGAGCTTGACGGGGAGACGGTGCGGACGCAGGCGGTGCCCTGCTGGATTGTAAACCTCAAAACCGGGCTTGCGGACGAGAAACAACAGGAGTCGCTGCGCCGGATGTGGGAAGGCATTTCGTTCGGGATTACGCTGAATGAAGATAATTATGTAAACTGACTGGAGGAATTCCCCATGACAAATCTTCCGCAAATCAAGCTGGGGCTTGTGGCGGTCAGCCGTGACTGCTTCCCCAAGACCCTCAGCGAGCGCCGCCGCGCCGCCGTGGCCTCTGCCTGTGAGAAAAACGGGCTCTCGGTGTTTGAGGCGTCCACGACGGTGGAAAATGAGCGCGACGCCATGAGGGCGCTGGAGGAAGTCCGCGCCGCCGGGGTCAATGCCCTGGTGGTCTATCTGGGCAACTTCGGCCCCGAAGGCCCGGAAACCATGCTGGCGCAAAAGTTTGGCGGCCCCGTCATGTTTGCCGCCGCCGCCGAGGAGACCGGCGAGGATCTGTTCGACGGGCGCGGCGACGCCTACTGCGGCATGCTCAACGCCTCGTATAATCTCGGTCTGCGCGGCGTGCGCGCCTACATTCCGGAGTACCCCGTCGGCACCGCCGCCGAGGTGGCCGGCATGATGGCCGACTTTGCGCCGGTGGCGCGGATTGCTCTGGCGCTCAAGACACTGAAGATTTTCGGCTTCGGGCCGCGCCCGTTTGATTTCTTGGCCTGCAACGCCCCCATCAAGCCGCTGTTTGACCTGGGCGTCGAGATACAGGAAAACTCCGAGCTCGATCTGTTTGCCGCCTACAACGCCCACAAGGACGACCGCCGCATCGCCTCGGTGCAGGCCGATATGGAAAAGGAGCTCGGCGCCGGCAACCGCTACGGCGGCATCCTGCCGCGGCTGGCGCAGTATGAGGTCACGCTGCTGGACTGGATGGAGCAGAACCTCGGCGCGTCGCAGCACGCGGTCTTTGCCAACAAGTGCTGGCCGGCCTTCCAGACGCAGTTCGGCTTTGTGCCGTGTTATGTAAACTCGCGGCTGGCCGCGCGCGGCATCCCCGTGGCCTGCGAGACCGATATTTACGGTGCGCTCAGCGAGTACATCATCACGCTGGCCACCGACGTGCCCGCCACCCTGCTGGACATCAACAACACCGTCCCGCGCGACATGTACGACTCAAATCGTGCCGTCGTCGGCGATTACAAGCTCAATGACCTGTTCATGGGCTTCCATTGCGGCAACACGGCCTCCTGCCATCTGCAAAACGGCAAGATGGACTTCCAGCGCATCATGCGCCGCGCACTGGAGCCCAACTCCGAGCCCGATATCACCAGAGGTACGCTGGAGGGAGCCATCAAGGCCGGGGATATCACCCTGTTCCGTCTGCAAAGCACCGCCGACTGCAAGCTCAAAAGCTATGTGGCCGAGGGGCAGGTGCTGCCGGTCGATCCCAAGAGTTTCGGTTCCATCGGCGTGTTCGCCGTCCCGGAAATGGGGCGGTTTTACCGCCATGTGCTGATCGAAAAACGCTACCCCCACCATGCCGGCATCGCCTTCGCCCATGCGGGCAAAACCCTGTTTGCCGCCATGAAGCTGCTGGGGATCAAAGACGTCGCGTACAACCGTCCGGCCGGTCTGCCGTATGAAAATGAGAATCCGTTCGCGTAAAAACATGGATTTTCTTTGACAAAACCGAGCGCATATGATACGATATCTCACGTTGCCCGTGACAAAGTTTTGGGAGACAGCCCGGGGATCCGGGGCCTCACCCGCCCATTACCCTGCCGCGCGGCGAATCTACAAGAAGGAAAGGTGATTTCCCATGATGCTCAAAGAGCAGAAAACCGCCGTTATCCAGAACAACCGTATCCATGAGACCGACACCGGCTCGCCGGAGGTGCAGGTCGCCATCCTCACCGAGCGCATCAATCAGCTGACCGAGCACCTGAAAATCCACAAAAAAGACAACCATTCCCGCCGCGGTCTGCTGAAAATGGTCGGCAGCCGCCGTCGTCTGCTGGACTATCTGCAAAAGAAGGATATCGAGCGCTACCGCACCCTGATTGCCAAGCTCGGCATCCGCAAGTAAAAAATCAACGCATGGCCGGCCGGATCCTGCGTCCCGCCGGCCATGCCTGATGGGTAAAGGGTTTGAAAAAACCCACAGGAATCGGAGGCAAGAGGGCAGAAGCGAATCTCCGGCGTGCCGGGGCTTGGCTTCTGGCTTCTGGCCTCTTTGTATGGGAGGAAACATGATAAACAAACGAGAGTTCCCCGGACAGAAGACCTACAACACCACCCTCGGCGGACGTCCGCTCAAAATCGAGACCGGCAAAGTGGCCGAGCTGGCCAGCGGCGCCTGTATGGTGTCCTATGGCGATACCGTCGTGCTGGTGACCGCCACCATGTCCGCCAATCCCCGGCAGGGCATCGACTTTTTCCCGCTGTCGGTGGACTTTGAGGAGCGGCTGTATTCGGTCGGCCGCATCCCCGGCTCCTTCCTGCGCCGTGAGGGCCGCCCCAGCGAAAAGGCCATTTTGGCCTCCCGCCTCATTGACCGGCCCATCCGCCCGCTGTTCCCGTCCGACATGCGCAACGACGTGGCCGTCATGGCCACCGTCATGAGCGTGGAGAGCGATTGCGCCCCCGAAATTGCCGCCATGATCGGCGCGTCGATTTCCCTGTCCATCTCCGACATTCCCTGGGCCGGGCCCATTGCCGGCGTTATGGTCGGGCTGATTGACGGGGAGTATGTCATCAACCCCACTGCCGCCCAGCGCGAAGCGTCCCAGATGCAGCTCACCGTCGCGGGCACCGCCCAGAAGGTGGTCATGATCGAGGCCGGTGCGCGTCAGGTGCCGGAGGACGTCATGTTCGGCGGCATCATGGCCGCCCATGAGGAGATTAAAAAAATCACGGCGTTTATTGGTCAAATCACGGCGGAAATCGGCAAGACCAAGCTGACCGCCTACGCCCGCACCGCGTTTGACCAGACGCTGTATGATACCCTGAAGGCCGAGCGCCTCGACGAAATCCGCCACTGCCTCGACACCGACGACAAAAACGTCCGCGAGGAGCGCCTGAACGCCTGCCGCGCCGAGATCATCGAGAAATACGCCGAGAGCTTCCCCGACATCGCCGGGACGCTGTCCGAC
>JAVBOJ010000098.1:0-7779 GCA_031550755.1 Oscillospiraceae bacterium | reverse complement strand
GCTTCCGCCCAGCTTTTCGGCGGCCTCGGCCATCAGTACCTCCAGCTCGGAGGCGTTGGCCGGGAGGACGTAGGACTACCAGCCGGAGCCGCCCGTACCGCCGCCGGAGCCGCCGCCAGAACCGCCACCGGTGATGGTGTTGTACCCGCCGTAGTAGTAGTCATAGGGGCTCTCGGTTTTGTTGTTCGACACCGGCAGGGTGAACGGGTTGGTCGCCAGCCACTCGTCGGTAGCCTCGCTCAGATCCGTTTCATAGAAATAATGGTTGAGGTATTCGGCGGTGCGGGCGCGCTGGGCGGTATCGCTGCCGTGCGGGTCGCCGGTGGGCTGCACGGTGCGGAAGTTGTACTTGACGAGATCGTCGGCGTCATAACCGAGGTTTTCATAGACGGTTTTGGCGACGTCGAGCGCCAGCGCGTCGGCCACGCAGCCGTCGTTATAGTCGTTGAGGGTGTTTTCCAGCACGATGGCGCGCGGCGCCAGCGTGGCCACCAAGTCGTTCTGGTCGTAAGGCAGACGCGCGGCATAGCCGTACGCGCCGTCCAGCTTCTGGTAGAAACGGTCGGGCGTCAGGAAGTGGCGGAACAGCTCGGTCTCGCGGACGCGGTTGTGCCGGACGCTGTTGGCCATCATTTCGGTGCCGAAGGCGGTCTGCTGGGCCGCGCCGTTGGGTGCCCAGACGGTGTCCGACCAGTCGTACTTCTGCCCGGCGTAGACATAGCGCCAGGGCGAGGGGCCGGACGCGCCCGCCGCGCCGGGGATGCAGACGCCGATGCGCTCGTCGAACACGGCGGAGACGAAGGCGTATTTGCCGTTGATGGAAAAGCCGGTGACGGCCAGCTTCTCCGGATCGGCCAAGTTGTTGACAGCCTTGCCGGAAACAGGCGCGGTGTACTGCGCGAGCAGCTCCAGCGCGTCAATCCCGCGCGAGGCGCTCCAGGCGGAGGCCATCTCGCTGCTGACCTCCTTGAGTGCGACTTCGCCGTTGCGACTGTAAGGGAAGAAATCATAGAACACGCCAGTGCGGGTGCCCCATGCGTACTCGTTGGAGCGGCCGTCGCCGCCCGAGCCGGCGGGCACCTGCATGACCGCCAGGCCGGCCTCCTGATAGGCTGCGATGTTGCCGTCAAAGCTCAGCACGACCGGCACGCGCCCCACATGGCCGTTGGCCGCCACCTGCGTCGCCGACGGCATGTAGAGGTTGTAGTCCAGCGTTCTGGTCAGGCTGCCGTAGGTCATGGACAGGGTGATTCTGTATCCCTCGGGCGAGGCGGGCACCCACGGCGGCGAGCCCGGATTGGCCGGGGTGTAGGTCACGGCGGAAATCCATTGGGCGTCGGGTGCTTCGGGCTTGTAGCCGTATTCGTAGAACTGCGCCAGGTCGAGGATCTCGGCGCGGCGCACGTCCCAGTCGGCGAAAGTTTCTACCGTCCGGTCGCTGCCGAAAAATTGGTACGGATTGGGCAGGGTGAACTGATTGGGCAGTTCCGCCGGGTCGGGATATTTCGTATCCGCCCAGCGCAAGCCGGCAATGGCGGCCTCCAGCGTGTCGGCGGCGGCGTTGACGGCCGTGATATCGTTGCTGCCGGTATCAATGAGTACGCGGGCAGCATCCACGGCGGCGTCCAGCGCGGCCTGCGTGGCCGGGGTATAGACGCCCTTGGCAAAGCGGATGGAGTCCAGCTCGGCGAGGGCGCTGGTCAGCCGCCAGCTGCTGAACGCGAAGGGGGCTTGTCCGTCCCAGCCGGTCAGGATGACATGGCCCCAATCCACGGCGACCGGGCGCTCGTGGTCATATTCGGCGTACAGGCTGTCCTGATTGTGGCTCCAGAAGGTGTTGGAGGAGCGGCCCGGCCCGGCGGGATAGGTCACGGTGTTGAATTCGGTGCCGAACCACGGCCACCACGGATTGGGCTCCTGCACGGTGCGGGCCGCGAGGGTCTGCACATTGCAGAGCTGCACGTCCACGCCGAAGATCCGGTCGTTTTGCGCCTGCGTGCCTTCGATTTGCAGCGCCAGCTCGACGATATAGCCGGTGGCGGTGGCCGAGGCGGCGTATCCCTTGATGCGGTTGGTATATTCCGGATGGATCGGGTCGGCGTGCACCGAGCCGAGCGACGGGATGGACGCGTTGCGGTAGAAGGTCAGATGGCCGGTGGAATCGACGGTGAAAACGGCGGTCGTATCGGTCTCATAAACCACCTTGTCGTTCCAAAGGTCAAAGGCGAACACGACGCTGTCGCGGTCGGTGGGCACCGCCGGCTTGGAGGTCATCGCGCCGCCGTTGGCGGGTGCGGCCGCGTTGGCCGCCAGCGTCTCGTCAAACACCTCGACCAACAGATACAGTACCGGGCCGTCCCAGACCGAACGCAGCGTTCCCTTGACCGGGGCGGCGGTCTGGTTGTCGGCATAGGTCATGTTGGCCAGCGTTTTGACGTTTTCGATGGCCGAGGCGGGGGCCGCGTCATAGGCCGCGTCTCGGACGCCGTCCACGGCGATTTGCGCGGTGGTGAACGGGGCGTTCAGGGTCTTTTGAGGATAGGCGGCGGCGTCATAACCGGCGGCATAATAGGTGAAATGGTTGGTGTCGCCGGGCTGATCGTAGCCGTACATGGCCAGGGCCTGTACCGAAAAGCCGCAGACAAGGGCAAGCGCCAGGAGCAGGGCAAGACTTCTTCTCTTCATTTTTTTGTACCTCCGTATTCGACGTAAATTGGCCGGGCACAGCTTCGGCCAATTTTATTATACAGCCTTTTTGGTTATTTTCAACAAAGTAAACAGGCTTTTTTCATCAGTAATCAGACATGTTTCCAAGTTTTTAAAGGAAGAAAACAAGCCGGAGACCTTGCGGCATCCGGCTTGTCGGTAAATATTACTTTTTTTCCCAAAATAGCGGGAAGCTCTCCTTGGCCGGACAGACCGGCGGACGGATCCCCAGCTCTGCCCACGGGAGGACAAAGGTGGCAAACCCTGACGAATACGGCGAAATGGTAATTTGCTGGTAAAATACGGCCAGCCCCTCGGGCGTCAGGTAAAATTGCTCCGGATCGAAGTATTTTTTCAGATTTTTGCGCAAATCGTCAAAATAAAAATCCTCTCCCGACTCCTGCCGCGCGAGCGCCTGCGCGTAAACCACCGGCAAAATCAGCTTTTCCGGGCTTTTCTTTTTGGGGAAGAAATCCGCCAGCCGGCACAGCTTTCCGGTCGTGAGATCCCAGGTGTCGGCCTCGCGCACCGTGTTGCCGTGCGCCCCGCCGGTGAAATCATACCAGTTATAATACAGAGAAAGGTAACAATCCTGATTGAAGGTGACGGTGTAGGTCAGCAGGGACTCATAGGGATGGAAGGGGAAATTTTCCTTTTGCGCCTCGAGGAACCACTTTTCAGCCTCTTTGGCCATTTTTTGGGCGTGCCGGTTGAATCTCCGCCCCAATGCCCGGTAATGGACGTTGATTTTGGTCGCCACGACCGGCGGTTTCGTCGGGCTGATCACCGGCAGCTCGGACGTGGCGGTCAAAACGACGTTGTTGCGGTATCGGAAGGTTTCGGTGCGACGATGGGTGCTGATTTTGACCTGTTCCGGCATAAAAATCACCTGTTTTTACAAACATTCTGCCCCATCCTATGCCGCCGGAAAGGGGCTGGTGAAAAAGGTTTCTTTTCGCGCGGTAAAGTGGTACAATACAAACAAAGAGGTGATTTCTTATGCCGGACAAGCTGAAAAACAAGCAAATGGACCGCCTGATGTCCGCCGTTTTGAGCCTGAAAAGCCCCGAGGAGGCCTACGCGTTTTTTGAGGATTTATGCACCGTCTCGGAGCTGCAGGCCATGCGCCAGCGCTTTGAGGTGGCCGAGCTGCTGCGCCGGGGGCATATTTATTCCGATATCGTGCGCGACACCGGCGCCTCCACCGCCACCATCAGCCGGGTCAACCGGGCGCTGCTCTACGGCGCCGACGGGTACAAAACCGTGCTGGAACGCCTGGGGGAGTAAGGGGATGAATGTTGTGGTGCCGCCTTCAAAAGCCTGGAATTGGGCGGAGAAGCAAAGTGCGATTTGGCTCAATCCGAGCGAGGAATGCTTTTTTATCGCCCACAGATGGAGAAACGCCGGCTATCAACACCTACTCGATTTTGGTTGCGGACTGGGACGGCACAGCATCTTTTTCGCGAAAAAGGGGTTTCATGTCTCCGCGTTTGATTTGTCGGTTGACGGTGTGAATCACTTGAAACGCTGGGCGATGAGCGAAAATTTGAAAATCGACGCGCAAGTCGCGAACATGCTGTCCCTGCCGTATGCGGAGCAGTCTTTTGACTGCCTGTTCGCGTATCATGTCATCTCCCACACGGATACCGACGGATTGGATATGATTATGCGTGAGATCAAGCGGGTCGTAAAACCGGGCGGAGAGGTGTATATGACGCTTTGCTCCAAGGAGACTTGGGCTTTTGCCGAGGCCGGATTCCCCAAAATCGATGCCAATACCGTGCGCAAAACCGAAGACGGCCCGGAAAAAGATATTCCGCACTTTCATGTCGATTTGGAGGATATAATCGAATTATTCAGCCGTTTTGACATGGAATTGTTGCGCGTTCGCCATGCGGACGATTGTTATTTTGATGGGCAAACAAGAAACAGCAAGCACTATTTTATCTTGGCGCACAACGCCCCCCTATAACCCCCCGAAAGGAGGCCCCCGCTATGCCCGCATCCTACGGTCTGCTGGCGCGGCATTATGACGCGCTGATGCGCCACGCCGGCCACGCCGCCTGGGCCGATTTTTTTGTACGCCTGCTGCCGTCCCCCGCCGGACTGGTGCTCGATCTCGGCTGCGGCACAGGGCTTTTGACCCGCGAGCTGCTCGCGCGCGGGATGGACGTCATCTGCGTCGACCGTTCGGAGGACATGCTGTCGGTCGCCCGTGAAACCTGCGAGGGCTTCTCGCCGCTGTTGCTGCGGCAGGACATGCGCAAACTCGATCTCTACGGCACGGTGGACGCCGCCGTCAGCGCACTGGATTGCTTCAACTATCTCCTCTCGCCGGACGATTTGCGGCGGGTGTTTGCCCGGCTGCGGCTGTTTATCCGCCCGGGCGGGGTTCTTCTGTTTGATATGGTGCCGCCGGAGACCTTCGCGCGCATGCCCTCGCGCCCCTTTGTGCTGGAAACGGAGGAGGTGTTTTGCGTGACGGTCACACAGTCCGCCGGCAAACATGTCCGGCATCAGGTCACCCTGTTCGAAAAACAAGGGACCCTGTGGCGCCGCTTCGAGGAGTGGCACACACAGCGTCCCTATACTCCGCAGGAGGTTGTCGCGCTCCTGCGGGAGAGCGGGTTTGTGGACGTTCGCCTTTTCGGCGACCGGGTTATGCGCCGCCCGCGAGACGGGGAGGAGCGCATTTTTTTCCGCGCGCGAAACGGTTAATGGGATGGTTGGAGGAGCTTCGTATGTTTGACATCGCGATCTGCGGCGCGGGCCCTACGGGCGCTGTGCTGGCCTATCTTTTGGGCAGAACCGGACGGCTGCGCGTGGCGCTCATCGACCGCCGCCGGCTGGACGCGCCGCCACAATCCCCCGGGCCGTTCAAGACCTGCGGCGGACTGCTCGCGCCCGACGCCCAGCGCAGCCTGTCGTCCTTGGGCCTGCTGCTGCCCAAGGCGATTTTGTGCGATCCGCAGCTTTTTTCGGTGCGCACCATCGACCTCAAGGCCGGGCTGGAGCGCTGCTACCAGCGGTTTTACATGAATCTCGACCGCGAGTTCTTCGACCGCTGGCTGGTGAGCCTTTCGGAGGGCATGGTCACGCGGTTTTTCGGGCAGTCGCTGCGCCGGATTGACCGAACGCCGGGCGGCGTCCGGCTGACCGTGGGTGTGCAAGAGGTGGAAGCGCGCCTGCTCGTCGGCTGTGACGGAGGCGGGTCGCTGGTGCGCCGGCAGTGCTTCCCGCAGCTCTCCTGCCGCCGTTACGCGTCGGTGCAGGAGACATTTCCCGTGTCCGCCGCCGCGCTCTCGCCGCTCTATTGCTGTTTTTTTCACCACGAGATCACCGATTATTACGCGTGGGCGCTGCCCAAGGACGGACGTTACCTGCTCGGCGCAGCCATCCCCGAGGGCTCCGACGTGTCGGCAAAATTCGCCCGGCTCAAGGAACTGACCGTTCCGTACGGCTTTGATTTCAGCGCCCCGACCGGGCGCGGCGGCGCGATCCTCCTGCGGCCGAGCGGGGTTCCGCGCACACCGGCCTCGCCCGACGGGCATCTGTATCTGGCCGGGGAGGCCGGCGGATTTATCAGCCCCAGCTCCGCCGAGGGCATCAGCTTCGCGCTTGACAGCGCCATCGCCCTGTATCAAAGCATTTTGTCCGGCGGGGAGGATCCCGCCGGCATTCGACGCGCCTATCGCGCACACAGCCGCGCCCTGCGTGCCAAAGTATTGGGAAAACAGTGCAAAGCGCCGTTTTTGTACCAGCCACTCCTGCGCGGGCTGGTCATGCGCTCGGGCATGCAGTCCCACGATAGGATCCCTTGAACAAAAATTTTTGAATTTTTTCTATTTTTTTGTTGACAAAGCGAATAATTTGAGGTATTGTATAAATGCTTCATAAAACTCTTGAGAAAATCCAGCGATAATAGCAAACCTGTCGAAAGGCAGGGACGCAAAACCATTGGGCCTAAGGCGTCGTGGAGGATGCTATGGCTGCCGGCTGCCGAAGGGTTTTTTTATTTTCCCTTTGTGATGGCGCCCTGTTGATTGACGGGGCGCTTTTCCCAATATAGGGGCCACTCTCGCAAGGGAGCGGCCTGTGTTTTTGCTTGCCAAACCGGGTGAAATTGCGATACAATAAGCAAAATAGAAACAAGGGAGGATTTTTTTATGAAACAGATCATTTCCACCGCCGCCGCGCCGGCCGCCGTGGGTCCGTATTCTCAAGCCGTGCGGACAGGCAATTTTGTATTTTGCTCGGGGCAGGTTCCGCTCGTACCGGAGACCGGCGCCCTTGTGGGAGAAGACTTTGCCGAGCAGACCAAACAGGTTCTCAACAATGTTGCGGCGGTGCTGCGGGCCGCCGGGCTGACGCCGGCGCATGTGGTCAAAACCACCGTGTTTCTGACCGACCTGGCGCGCTTCGGCGAGTTCAACGCGCTCTACGCCGAGCTGTTCGGCGAAAATCCGCCCGCCCGCTCCTGCGTGCAGGTGGCCGCCCTGCCCAAGGACGCGCAGGTCGAGGTGGAGTGCATCGCCGCCGAATAAACCGAAGGAGGGGGATCTCATGCAGCATCTGGGAACCGGGACGCTGACCACCGACCGGCTGATTTTGCGCCGGTTTTCGCCCGACGACGCGCCCACCATGTTTTCTAACTGGGCGAGCGACGACGAGGTCACCCGCACGCTCTCCTGGCCGACCCACGCCAGCGTCGAGGTCACCGTCTCGGTGCTGCGCGACTGGGAAAAAGCGTATGAAAATCTCAATTTTTATATCTGGGCGATCACCCTGCGCGACGGCGGCGAGGTCGTCGGCTCGATCGGACTGCACAACGCAAACGATCACGACGAGCGCGCCGTGGCCGGCTACTGCATCGGGCGCGCGTGGTGGGGGCAGGGGATTGTGACCGAGGCGCTGCGGGCGGTGCTGGACTTCGCGTTTTTACAGGTCGGGCTGAACCGGGTGTCGGCCTATCATTACGCGGACAATCCGGCCTCCGGCCGGGTCATGGAAAAAGCCGGCATGCGCTATGAGGGCTTCCTGCGCGGCTACGCCCGCACCGGACGCGGCGAGCTT
>JAVBOJ010000112.1:0-16424 GCA_031550755.1 Oscillospiraceae bacterium | reverse complement strand
ACCAGCTGCACCATAAGGGTTACAACCATCAGGATCGCCAGAAGTCTCTTGGTTTGCGATTTCTCCACGGTTCTCATTCGGGGTTCCTCCTTACATTATGAATCCTTTTTTCTTGCGCGTTTCCTCTATCGTTAACAGGATGCCGCGAGGCATCCATGTCAAGGGCTCCATTCTCCCATATCCATGCCGAGCCGCTCATTCCGTAATGATCAGAATAACGCCCACGCGGGAGATCATGTTTCCTTGGTTGTCCACCTCGGTCAGATACACGCCGTACTGATTGGGCACGTTGACATCCACCTGCGCCAAATGCCGCACCATCAGCCGTGCACCGGGTTTGGCGCGTGCGCCGGAGTCGCGTATGATCTCAAACGGACTCAGCGGCTCCCCTGCCGGATAACGCAGCACATTCTGTCTGACCGACAGGATTTCCGGCTGTACCGCCGGCATGTACGGCTCACGGGTCTGTATCGGCCGAGCCGGGGTTTCCGTCGCGGCCGGGGGAGATTGCTCGGAGGAGGTGGCCTCCGATGGGGTAGGTATCTCCTCCGGCGCGGACGGAGATGGGGATGAATTCTCCGACGCCGCGGGGGGCGCGGTGGACGGAGAAGGGATCGTGATATGAGAATCCGACGGAGTCGGCGGAATCGGTTCTTCCTCGTCGGGAATCGGCGGTGTCTCATGACTGAGCAACGGAATGCCCAGATCATCCAGAAATGTCACGGCGCTATGGAATGCCCTCTCGGATGTTTTGCCCACCTTTTCAAGCAGCTGACCGGGGCTTTGTCCGGTCACCAGCGATGTGCCGCCCACCAATACCGCCCCGCTGACGACAATGGCCGCCGCGGTTTTCATGGCCGCCGCGCCGGCTACCCCGGCGCTCGCGGCAGCGGCAATGAAGGCGGAGGTGGTCGCGGCCGCGGTGGCGGCGGCTGTCGCGGTGGTAGCGGCTACCACGGCCGGCGCATACCCAAGCTGTCCTGCCAGCGCGCGCCACGATTCGGCAATGGCGTCGGGGGAAACAAGTGCCTCGCAATCGGCTTTTAAAATTTTCGTTAGTACCGGTATACTCATAAAAGCACTCATCGCCTCTCTCGGCTTTTGCAGCTCCCGCTTGATCGCTTCCCGGGCGCGGAACAGTCTGCTGTTGACGACCTGTTCGGACACGTCCAATTCGCGTGCGATTTCGCGGATAGGGAGTTGTTGATAATAATGCATCAAAATGACATTTTTGTGGTTGGGAGCGAGATCCCCCAGCACCCGCATGACATCTTGACGCAGTTCTTCCTTTTCGAAACACTCCTCGGGCAAAAACTCACGGTTTTCCTCGGGGATTTTCAGAAGTTCTTCTTCCTCGCCCATGGCGGACGACGGTTTTCCGCGCAGCAAATCGATGCAGCAGTTGTAACAGGTGCGGTTGACAAAGGCCACCAGGGCCCGCGCGTTGCGGATATTGGGCAGATTCCTGTGTACTTTGAGCATGGTGTCCTGCAAAATATCGCGCGCGTCGAATTCACTCTGGGTCATTTTTAGTCCCGTGTAATACACCGACTTATAAAACGCGCCGTAGATGTGCGCGAATGCGTCGGCGTCTCCTGTCTTGGCCTGTTCCACCAAACGAGCCAGCTTCTTGTGATCCATGTTCAATTCCCCCCTGAAAATTGCTCCCCAATGTGCTGCGCTATGTCCCCCACGGTAATATGACGGGAACGCGCGATAAAAACTTACGGCTGATTATTAAAATTTTTCAAAAAATAAAAAATGCCCGAAAACGATTCGGGCACATACTTGCAAACGCCCTATTATTTAGGGCGGCAACTGGCTGTCGTAGTCCCCCAACGGGGGACGTTAGACCCTGTAGTTTTGCGCGACCTACCTTTCGGCGGGCTTGCCCAATATTCAATTGTCCGGGTGAACACAAACTTTCTCTATCTATTATCGAATATTTAAAGAAAAACTTTATATGTATTTTATTAATTAATATTCATGTTGCTCTAACGATTTTTATTGTATTTTTACTTAATCTTGTATCTCGTTTACGTATACAAAGTTACGCTGTGCGTTCCTTGCGATACTTTTTTTATATGCGGATGTAGAATCTTGACAGTCACACCCAAAAAAAGGTACAATAGGCGGAGAGAAGCGGGAAGGATGTGGGCCGTATGCGGCGTTTTGCGGGAATTTTTCTGTGCCTGTTGTGCCTTTGCGGCTGCGCCAAGTTGGATACGCCCAGCCCAACACCGTCCGAAGCGGTTTCCCCTTCGCCCAGTCCCAGCCCAAGCCCGTCCCCCACGCCGACGCCTACGCCCACGCCGACCCCGTCGCCCTCCCCTACGCCGCTTTCGGATAACCTCAATCCCCTGACGGGGTTGCCTGTTGCGGAGGAGTATCTGCACCGGCGGCCGGTGGCGGTCATGCTCAACAACCTCAAAAAAGCCCTGCCGATGTACGGCGTCACGCAGGCCGACATCCTGTATGAGATCCCCGCCGAGGGCGGCATCACCCGGATGCTCGGTTTGTTTCAGGATCCGTCGGCGGTGCCGCAGATCGGCACCGTGCGCAGCACCCGCGCCTATTATCTCGACGCCGCGCAGGGGCATGACGCCATTTTGCTGCACGCCGGCGGCAGCCCGGAGGCCTACGACCTGATCGCGTCACGCGGCGTGACCGCGCTGGACTGCCTCGGCGGCTACGAGGGCAGCCTCTACTGGCGCGACAAGGCGCGCATTAGAAACGCCGGGCTGGAGCACAGCGCGTTTACCTCCGGCGAGCGCATCGTCAAGGTGTTTTCCACCCTCAAGTCCCGCATCAATCATGCGGACGGCTTTGCCGACACGCTGCAATTCGCCGACGATCCCACGCCCAAGGACGGCCCGGCGGTCTCCAAAATCACCCTGCGCTTTTCCAGCTACAAAACCGGCGTGTTTGAATACAACCCGGACGACGGGCTGTATTACGTCTTCCAATACAATTCCAAATACATCGACGGGCAGGACAATTCCCAGGTCGCCGTCTCCAAGGTGCTGGTGCTGTTCACCGACATTCACATCATCAAGGGCGACGAGGCCGGGCGGCTGTCTGTCCGCATGACCGGCTCCGGCAAGGGGATGTTTTATTGCGGCGGCCGCTCGGCGGAGATCAACTGGAGCAAAAAAGCCTATGACAAGCCGTTTGTGTATACCCTGGCCGACGGCTCGCCGCTGATTTTGCGCCGCGGACGCAGCTATATCAACATTGTGGACGCAGGCACCGGCGTCGCGGAAGAATAAATAGAGTCCCCAAGAGGAAACCCGAACTATAGAAGAACAGGCCGACCCCAACGGGGACGGCCTGCTCGCTTATCCAATTATTCTTCTTCGCCCAAGCCCTCGGCCACCGTGGTGGTGCCCGACTCGTCGGCAATGGCCACGATCTCATCCGGCTCGCCGGCGCGCGAAGCCTGCTCGGCTTCGGGCACTTCCGGTTCAAGCAGCGCACGGATGGACAGCGAGATTTTTTTGCGCTCGTTGTCGATCTCGGTGATCTTGACGGTCACGGTCTGGCCTTCCATCACGGCGTCGGCCGGGCGGACAATCCGCCGGTCGGAGAGCTGGCTGATATGAATCAGTCCGTCCACGCCGGGAATGACCTCGGCGAACGCGCCGAAGGGCATCAGCTTGACCACGCGCACCTTGGCCGTGTCACCGACATGATAGGTCTCGGTGAATTTGCTCCACGGATCCTGGCCGCGTTCCTTGTGGCCCAGCGAAATTTTCTTTTTCTCCCTGTCAAAGGAGAGCACATAGACATCCAGCTTATCGCCGACCTTGACCACCTCGGAGGGATGCGCAATGCGGCTCCATGTCAGCTCGGAGATATGCACCATGCCGTCCACACCGCCGATGTCCACAAAGGTGCCGTAGCTCATAATGGACTTGACGACGCCGTTGAAATGCCGGCCGACCTCAATATTGTCCCATATGGCCTCGGACAGGGCACGACGCTCCTCGACCTGATAGGCGCGGATGGAGCCGACGACGCGGCGGCGGGCGCGGTTGACCTCGGTAATGCGCAGCTTGACCTTGGTTTTGAGCAGGGTGGACATGGGCACATCCTTGGCCAGCCCGGTCTGCGACGCGGGCACAAACACGCGCACGCCATGCACCGATACCACCAGACCGCCCTTGTTTTCCTCGGTGACGATGCCTGTCATAATGGCCTGATTGGCGCCGGCATCCTCCAGATCATCCCATCCGCGCACGGCGTCCAGCCGTTTTTTGGACAGCATGACCGTGCCTTCCAGATCGTTGACGCGGATGGCGTAGGTGTCAATTTCGTCGCCGATTTTGAGATGGTCGGCCACTTTGTAATCCGGGTCGTCGGAGAGCTCGTCCACCGGAATATAGCCTGCGTGTTTTGTCCCGAGATCGACATGCACCTCGGTATTTGTGATATTCGTCACAACGCCACGCACTTTTTCTCCAGAATGAATGGTTTTCAGCGATTGCTCCAACAATGCCTCAAAAGATTCCTCATTGCCGATACCGGTGTTCAACTCTTCCGTCATGGTAACATAGACCTCCTCGATGATCCAGGGCGGCGCGGAAGCGCCCGCCGTGAGACCAACGTTTGTTTTATCTCGCAACTCGTCCAAAGGCAGCGCGTCGGCCTGCGGCACCAGATACACGGTCTCACAGAACTGCCGGCACACCTCGGCCAGCTTTTGTGTATTGGAGCTTTTTTCATCGCCCACCACGATCATCGCGTCACACTCCGCGGCGAGCCGACCGGCCTCTTGTTGTCTCTTGACGGTTGCATCACACATTGTATCAATTATTTCGGCATTTGTACATAACCTTTTTAATATTTCGGCGCATTTTTCCCATTCCCGTCTCGGCGCGGTCGTTTGAGTCACCAAAACAAGAGGAATTTCGCGCCGCGCCGCATCGGCCGAAAGCCAGTTTTTGAGCGCGGCGGCATCGGCTACCACTACGGGCGCATGGCACCAGCCGGCGATTCCATAGACCTCCGGGTGCGCCGGATCGCCTAAAATCAGCACGGTTTTGCCTTCGGACTCCTTGGCCTGCGCCAGCTTGTGAATCCGCGCGACAAACGGACAGGTGGCGTCAAGCACCGGATGCCCCGCCCGCTCGATTTCCTCGATGATTCGCGGGCCCACGCCGTGGGATCGCAAAATCACGGTGACCCCCTCCGGGCAGGACGCCAGTTTGCTGACCGGCGCGATACCCTGCGCCTCCAGTTTTTCCACCACATGGCGGTTGTGGATGAGCTCGCCCCAGGTGCAGGCAACAATGCCGTCCTCGGCGGCTTTTTGCGCGATTGCAAGCGCCCGCGCCACGCCGAAGCAAAATCCGGCCGACGGGGCCCATCGTATTTCAGGCATGACGCATTTGCCCTCCCAGCGCACGGATTCTCTCCATCAGTTCCTCGGCGACAACGCGGTATTGTTCGGCGTTCATTCGTTTTCCCTCTGTTTCCACCCGGTAAGGCTGTCCGATAATGACCTTTACCTTTGAAAACAGTTTTTTATGCCCCGGTGTGACATACACCGGCAAAAAGGGCACCTGCCCACGCAGCGCCAGCATGACCGCGCCGGTTTTGGCGTCGGCCGATTCGTCGGCGCTAACGCGGGTGCCCTCGGGAAACATAGCGACCTTTTTGTTCTCCTTCAGCAGCTCCAGCGCGTGCTTGACCGCCGACATGTCGGCCTTGCCGCGCTCGACAGCAAACACGCCCAAATGGCGCAGCACCCACCGCGCCAAGGGGTTTCTCATCAACTCGGCCTTGGCCATAAAAAAAAGCTGATGCCGCCGCGTCATGCCCTTGGCCGCGAAAATGGGGTCGGAGCTGGCCGTATGGTTGACACATACAATCGCGGCTCCCTGCGGGATATTTTCCCGGCCGGACACCGAAATCCGAAACAACAGCGAAAATAAATTGCACACCAAAATATACGCGGCTCTGTAGAACATTATTTCAACCTGTCCTTTATCAAATCCCGTAAAATCGCGACGCTTTGCTCCCATTCGTTGCCGGTGGTATCCACCACCACGGCGTCCGGCGCGGGACGCAGCGGCGCGACCGCCCGCGAGGAATCGTTGATGTCGCGCTGCCGGATGTCCTGCAACACCGTCTCTTGCGAGATCTCCTGCCCGCGCTCGCGCAGCTCGAGAAAACGGCGGCGGGCGCGGTCGTCCGGATCGGCGGTGAGGAAAATCTTGACGTCGGCGCCGGGCAGCACCACGGTGCCGATGTCCCGTCCGTCCATGATGACGTCATGCTCCCGGGCGAAGGCGCGCTGCCGGTCGAGCAGAAACGCCCGCACCGCCGGAAACGCCGACATATCCGACGCCGCCCTGGAGACCCGATGATCCCGGATGGCATCGGAGACGTCCTCCTCTCCCAGCCAAACGGTCTGTTTGCCGTCCGTATGCCGCAGGGAGACTGTGACCTCCGCCAGCGCCTCTGCCACCTCGTTCTCGGCGGACAGCTCCCGGCGCAACATAAACAAAGCCACCGCGCGGTAGAGCGCACCGGTGTCTATGTATAAAAATCCCAAATCCGGAGCCAGCCGGCGGGCGATGGTGCTTTTGCCCGCGCCCGACGGGCCGTCGATGGCAATGCTGATCATATCGCGCGATGCCCCAATCCGATGGCCACTTCGTTGAGGTGCAGCATTCCGACGCCAAAATACATGGCGACGCTGACGTGCTCCTCCTGCCGGGCGACGGCAATTTTGCCGCCCACATTGAGCCCGATGGCCTTGTTCATGATCTGCGACAGCGCCTCGCGGGCGGCGCCGGCCACGGCGCCCTCCTCGAGATGCGCGTCGCCGATAAGCCCTTCCCGCCGGGCGCAGACAATGGTATGCTCGATCATTTTGTTGATGGACGAGATAAATTCCCCGCCGAAATTAACCGCCGCCGTACGAATGCCTTCCTTGGCATAGGTCTGGCGGAGCGTCTTCTCGCTCTCGCGGTCGGGCGTGACGGCCAGCGAAATGGCCGCCGCCGCGATATCCTTGCTGCCCATGGACATGTGACCATTCCTTTCCGTGTCATTATACGCCGCAGCCGGCGGCAACGCCGGTGCTCCACGCAATCTGTAAATTAAACCCACCGGTGTACGCATCCAGATCCAGCAGCTCCCCGGCGAAGAAAAGCCCGCGCACCCGGCGCGATTCCATGGTCTTGGGAACCACCTCGGACAGCGCCACCCCGCCCGCCGTAACGATGGCCTCGGCAATCGGGCGCGGCGCACTCACCGCCACGGGGAAATCCTTCAGCAGGGAACGCAGCCGCAGGCGCTGCTCCCGGGTGAACGAATGCATTCTGGCGTCTGGTAAAAAACCGCCGCGCTCTATTATAACAGGGATCATGGTTTTATGCAATAAGTCGCCCAGCGCGTTTGCGACCGTTTTGTTGGCGTTTTTTGTCAAATCCCGCAGCAGCCGCGCCTCCAGCGTCGCCTCGTCCAGCGCGGGCTTTAAATCGATGTGGCAGACATAGCCCTCCGGCGGCCAGTCGCGCAGATGCGCCGACGCGCTGAGAATCAGCGGCCCGGACAGCCCGAAGTGGGTGAACAGCATCTCGCCGAAGTCGGAGAAGACCTCCCGCCCGGCGGCGTCCCTCACCGTCAGGCGCACATTGCGCAGCGACAGCCCCTGCATTTTTACGCAAGCCGGGTCGGGCGACACAAGGGGCACCAGCGACGCGCGCGGCGGGACAATGGTATGTCCTGCTTCCCTCGCCAGCCGGTAGCCGTCTCCGGAGCAGCCCGTCCCGGGATAGGACAGCCCGCCGGTGGCCAGCACCAGCCGGTCGCAGTCGATGTGCCCGCCGGCGGTTTTGACGCCGGACAGCGCCCCGTCCGTGACCTCCAGCGCCGTCACGCGGTCCTTTTGCACCGTCACGCCGAGGGAGGACAGCCACCGCGTCAGCGCGTCGGCCACCTCAAACGCGCTGTCGGAAGCGGGAAACACCCGTCCGCCGCGCTCGGTTTTGAGCGGCACGCCGCGCTCCTCAAAAAACGCCATGGTCGCCCGCGGCTCCATGGCCGCCAGCGCGCTGTACAAAAAACGCCCGTCGCCCGGAATATTGTCCAGACATTCGGCCGGTGTGCAGTCGTTTGTCAGGTTGCAGCGCCCCTTGCCGGTGATGCGCAGCTTTTTGCCGGTCGTCCCGTTGGGATCGAGCAGCACCACCCTATGTCCCCGCAGGGCGGCAAACCCCGCCGCCATCATGCCCGCCGGGCCGGCCCCGGCCACCGCGACGACGCGCGGCGCGTCAGATCTGGTCGGATTTTTCATAGACATCATAGGCGTCCCAGACGGTCTCGAGTTTGGACAGCAAGAAGGACACCTCCTCTTTTTTGCGCATACCGAGCGCCACGATCAGCGCGTTGATGAGCGACAGCGGCGCGACCAGCGAGTCGGCAAACGACGCCATGTCGCTCTTGGCCAACAGGGCGTGGTCGGACAGCGGCACCAGCGGAGAGTGCCGGCTGTCGGTGAGGGCGATGACGCGCGCGCCCATCTCACGGGCATGTCGCATGACCTGCACGGTGCTGTGGGAGTAACGCGGGAAGCTGATGCCCACCAGCACGTCGTCCGGCCCGATGCGCGGCATTTGCTCGATGAGCTCGCCGACCGACGACGCCGAAAGCACCTTGACCCGGTCAAACAGCAGATTCAGATAAAATCCCAAAAATCCCGCCAGCGACGCCGAGGAGCGCGCACCCAAAATATAGACGTTTTGGGCGGCGGCCAGCGCGTCGGCGGCTCGCTCAAAGGCTCCGGCGTCGGTTTCCAGCAGGGTCAGCCGGATTTTTTCAATGTCCGACAGGAGCACCGTGTGCAGCACATCCTGCCCGCCCAGCCTGTCCACCGTGACCTCCATGCGCTGGACGGCGGTCAGGCGATTGCGGATGACCTCCTGCAACGACTTTTGCAGCGCCGGATAGCCTTCATAGCCCAGCTCGGAGGCAAACCGCACCACGGTGGATTCGCTGACGCCGGCGGCCTCGCCGAGCCGGCTGGCCGTCATAAACGCGGCCTTGTCATAGTGCCGCAAAATATACTGCGCAATGGCGCGCTGACCTTTGGAAAAAGACGGCAGGCCGTTTTGCAGCTTGGACAACGGCTGATCGTTCATAACAAACTCTCCCGCGTCTTGCGGGGCAGCGCGGCCAAAATCGCCTCATATCCGCCGGCAATCAGCCGCTCCAGCTCGGCGTCCGGGACGGTGTTTTTTTCATAATACACCGACACCCAGTGCTGCTTGTTCATATAATAGCCCGGCACAATGTCGGGATATTCCCGCCGCAAAAGCTCCGAGAGCATGGGGTCGCATTTGACCGTAAAAATCGGGGTGCCCTGCTTGTCCCCGCCCAGCATGGCAAACATCTTGCCGCCCACCGAAAAACGGTCGGCCTGCCAGTCGGCCTGAAAGTCGAAGGCTGCGGCCTTGTGGGACAGGCACCGCGCCGCGATCTGTTCTTTTGTCATGGGAATCCCTCATTTCTCGTTGTCTTTTGTAACCGGATGCGGTACAATTTTGCCGGGAGGAATGGTCATGAACATTCAGATTTTCGGAAAGTCGAAGTGCTTCGACACCAAAAAAGCCGAGCGTTATTTTAAGGAGCGGGGCGTCAAATTCCAGAGCATCGACCTGCTGCGCTACGGGATGAGCCCCGGGGAATACAAAAACGTCAAGGCCGCCGTCGGCGGGCTGGCCGCCCTGATAGACGAAACCTCCAAGGATTACGAGCGCTGCTTCATCGCGCATCTGGCGTACGAGAGCGACAAGGAGGAAAAGCTGCTGTCCAATCCCGGGCTGTTCAAAACGCCCATCGTGCGCAACGGAAAACAGGCCACGGTGGGGTACTGCCCGGAGGTTTGGAAGGAGTGGGCGTAAGGGACGCCACCCCCGGCGTCCCGCCTACACAATCCCCCGGCCTTCGGCCACCCCCTTGTATAAAGGGGGCATGGCGCCAGCCCCTACACGGGGGATTTCGTCTCCAGCCATTTTGTCGCGGCCGTCGCCACCGTCTCCAGCGCGCCGTGTTCGAACGGCAGCGGGAAATCCGCCCCGGTCACCAGCTCGTTGAAGGTGTTGTGCCCGCCCTTTTTGACCAGCGCCAAATAGCGCCGCCAGGCGTCCTTGTAGTCGTCCTGCATGGCCGCCCAGAAATCCAGCGCCACGGTTTGCGCCAAGCAGTAATCAATATAATAAAACGGACGTTCATAAATATGTCCCTGCGCCTGCCAGCGGCCACCCTCGCCGTAAAACGGGACGCCGTCCAGCCCCAGCCACGGGCGGAAACCGGCCTCCAACGACAGCCAGCAGTCCTTGCGCTGCTTGGGCGTCATGTCCGGCTCGGCGTAAATTTTATGCTGGAAGGCGTCCACAATAACGCCGTAGGGCAGGAAAATCAGCGCGTCGGACAGATGCGCGTAGTGGTATTTCTCGGTCTGCTCGGCGAAAAAGCCGTTCATCCACGGCCAGGTGAAAAACTCCATCGACATGGAATGGACCTCGCAGGATTCCAGCGTCGGCTGGCGCAGCTCGCCTATCCTGTCGTTGCGGGAAAGGAAATTGGCCAGCGCGTGCCCGGCTTCGTGGGTCAGCACGTCGATATCGCCCGAGGTGCCGTTGAAGTTGGCGAAAATAAACGGCGAGCCGTAGTCAGGAAGGTTGGTGCAGTAGCCTCCGGCCATTTTGCCCGGCCGCGCCAGCACGTCAAACAGATCGTTTGCCAGCATAAAGTCGATAAACTCCGCCGTTTCGGGCGACAGCTCGTGATACATGGTCTTGCCGTGGGCAAAAATCTCCTCCGGCGTGCCCTTGGGCTTGGCGTTGCCGGACGGGAACATCAGCGCGTCATCGTAGACCATCAGGGAGGACAGCCCCAGCCGCCCGGCCTGCGCGGCCTTGAGCTTTTGCACCACCGGCACGATGTACTGCTTTACATTCTGCCGGAACGCCTCCACGTCGGCGGCGTTGTAACAGTTGCGGCCCATGCGGCAATAACCCATCTCGACGAAATTCTCGAAGCCCAGCGCACGCGCCATGCGGGTGCGCACCTTCACCAAATCGTCGAAAATCCTGTCAAACTCCTCGCCGTGGCTGAGGAAAAAGCCCGCCTTGGCGCGCACCGCCGCCTCGCGCACCGCCCGGTCGGGCGACTGCTCATACGGCGTCATCTGGGACAGATTGAGGGTCTTGCCGTCAAACGCAATGGCCGCCGAGGCGATCAGCTTGGAGTAGGCGGTGACCAGCCGGTTTTCCTCCTGCAAATCGGGAACGATTTTGGGGTCGAAGGCCTTCATTTCCAGCTCAATGTTGAGAAACAGCAGGCTGCCCAGCTCGCCCTCCAGCGCCGCGCGGTGCGGCGAGGTGACCAGCGCCTTGTAAAACGTCTGAACCAGCTCTTGAAACAGCGGGGTGTTTTCGTCGTAAAAATCGTTCTCCGCCGAGTAAAACGCGTCGGCGGTGTTGAGGGAAAACCGCGCATAGGACAGCGATTCCATGGTGTACAGGCGGTCGGACAGCTTTTGATAGGCAAAAAACGCGTCCAGCGCCCCGGCGGCGGTGGGCTCCTCCCTCATCCGCCGGGTGAGCTCGGCCATCTGCGGCGCAACCTCTTGCGGCGTCACGCGGGTGTAGGTCATGTCCTGAAATTTCATTTTCTTCCTCCGTTCAATTTTCCGGTTTTCCCGCCGAGGGTGACCCCGGCCAAAATATTGGTCTCAAAGCTAAACGACAATCCCCGGCGCTCCCGCGCCCGGGCAAAGGCCAATGAAATCAGCTCGTCGAGCAGTTTGGGAAACGGCACGCCCGCCGGCTCCCACAGATAAAACGCCAGCGAACCGGGAATGGTGTTGATCTCGTTGACAAACAGTCCGCCGGTCGCCTCGTCCAAAAGAAAGTCCACCCGGGCAACACCCCGGCAACCGAGGGTCTGAAAGGTTTGCACCGCCAGTGTCTCCACCGTGGCGGCAAGCTCGGGTGACAGGTCTGCGGGAATCTTCCGGCGCAGCGAGCTCATCCCGCCGGAAGCCTTGCCGCCCTTGCTGTTCGAAAGATATTTGTCCTTATAGCTGAGAATTTCGTCGCTGCCGGCCGGCTCCTCGCACACCGAGGGGCGGGCCGTTTCCACATCGCCCAACACGGCGCAGTTGATCTCCCGCAGGGAGACGACCGCCGGCTCGACCAACACCCGCCGGGCAAACTGAAAGGCCAGCGCCAGCGCGTCGCGCAGGCTCTCGCGGCCGGACGCCTTGGAAATGCCGACGCTGGAGCCGAGGTTGACCGGCTTGACAATGACCGGATAGGAAAATGTCTGCTCAATTTTCTCCAGTACGCCCGCCTCGTCGGCGGCATACGTATGCGTCCAAACGGTCAGCCACGGCAAAACCGGGATGCCTTCCTCCTTCAGCAGCGTTTTGGCGGCGGCTTTGTCCATGCACAGCGCCGACGACAGCACGTCCGGCCCGGCATAAGGCAGCCCGAGGCTGTCCAGCAGTCCCTGCAGCGTCCCGTCCTCGACGTTGGTGCCGTGCACCACCGGCAGCGCCACGTCCAGCCGCGCCAGCGTGTTCTCGCCGAATTTGCGGGCCGGATGGCGCACAAGCGCCGCCTGCTCCCCGTCGGACGCCAAAAGCACCCGTGCGCCCTGCTTCAGCAGCGCCGGGATGTCCCGGTAGGCGGTGACGTCGGAGAAGCCCTCCCCGGTGTAAAAATGGCCCTCCTTGGTGATGTAGACCGGGACGGCGTCGTATTTGTCCCGATCCAGCGCGGCGATGGCCTGCATGGCCGAGATGATGGACACCTCATGCTCCACGCTCCGGCCGCCGAAGAATACGCCGACTTGTATTTTCATGGGCTTGCGCCTCCTTAATAATTGTCCGGTAAATCGTTTTCCAGCAGAACAAATTTTTCCCGCCCGGCGGCGTCCAGCATACGCGCGATGCCCATGGCCTCGTCGAAGGTGGCGCAGACCGCCGTACAGTTGTCCGGCAGACCGGCCTCCAAAAGCCCGGCATGAATGCTTTTGGTTTGCTCCCGACCGACCAGACAGACAAAGTCGCAGACCGCCGCCGCTTGCTGCCCAAGGGTTTGATTGCATTCCTCCTGCCGTGCGCCCAGCTCCACAAAGCCCGGCGTGATGAGAATTTTCATCCCGTCAAACAGGGACAGGGCATCCAGCGCGGCCGCCGCCCCGGCCGGATTGGCGTTGAACGCGTCGTCGATGATGGTCAGCCCCGGCGCGCGGGTGAGCTCCAGCCGGTGCGGCACAGGCTTTAGCGTCCGCGCGGCGGCCTGAATTTTGGGCATCGGCACGCCCAGCGTGTGCGCCGCCGCCACCGCTCCGGTAATATTTTCCACATTGTGCCGCCCGATCAGCGGCGTCTGGAAGGCGTAGGGTTCCCCCCGGGCGCGCAGGGTAAAATGACAGCCGCGGCTGTCCACCCGCAAATCATACGCGCCGTAGTCAAAATCGCCGTCCACACCATAAGAGACGGCGGGTTTTCCGGGCGTATGCCCGGCGATATGCGGGTTGCCCCGGTTCAAAAACGCCAGACCGTCCTCCGGCAGGGCGTCAATCAGCTCAAATTTGGTGGAAATGATGTTCTCCAGCGTAAAAAACGTTTCTAAGTGCTGCGGGCCAATGGATGTAATCATTCCATATTTCGGATGTACAATGTCGCACAGCTCGCGGATATCGCCCACATGCCGCGCGCCCATCTCGCAGACGAAAACGTCGTGCGTGGCGCGAAGCTGTTCGCGCACAGTGCGTACAATGCCCATCGGGGTGTTGTAGCTCTCGGGCGTCATGAGGGTGTTGTAGGTCTGGGACAAAAAATGGGTGAGGAAATATTTGGCGCTGGTTTTGCCGTAACTGCCGGTCACGCCGATGATGACGAGGTGGGGATGCGCCCGCAGGATACGCCGCGCGTCCCGGATGTATCCGTTGTTGACCATTTTCTGCACCGGAAATGTCAAAATATTGGCCAAACATGCCAATATCGGCAAAAACAGGTACGCGGCAGCCATTGTGACCAACGCCCACAGCGGCGGCAAACACGCGGCGATTGCCGCGACGAGAATCGTCAGCAGCGCCACGGCAGTCAGCAGCCGCCACACCCGGGCGGTGTAAGCCAGCGGTTTTTTGGCGCGTCGCGCCGGGGCGTTGAGAAGCGCCAAAAGCGCGAAAAGCCCTGCGGCGACAAGCGCCGCCCAGTCCTCCCCCGCCAGCAGACAGACCGGCGCGAGCGCCGCCGGCACCAGTTTGCCGAACACGCCGCCGGCACGGCCGGACAGCCACCGCCGGTAGCCCGGCGTCTGGTAGGACGAGAGCTGGAGCATATGGACGAAGGTCAGGCAGGCGCAGAGCATCGACAAGCTGTAGACCGGCAGCAGGATGTACAGAAAATCCAAATTTTGCCCACCTTTCGGAGATTATAAAAACGCGTCCAGCACCCGCAGACAGGCCGGCAGGTTCTCCAGACAGGCGAAATGCCCGCCCGGGAAGACCACCAGCCCCGCGTCGGGGATCAGATCCTCCATGATTTTGGCGTGATAGAGCGGCGTGGCGGTGTCGTCCTGCCCCCAAATCAGCAGTGTGGGCGACATAATTTTTGGCAGACAGTCGGTCAGGTCGCGCGCTACGAGCTTGGACAGCGTCCCGCGCATAACCGGGGAGGCCGCACGGTAATCCGCCGAGCCGGCTTTTCTTTGCAGTCGCTCCCGCAGCGTGGGAAAAGGGTGCAAGATCGCCTTCGCGGCCTTGTAGGAGTAAACCTTGATGTAATATTTCGCGCCGCGTTTTGGGCGCAATCCGGCGGCATCCATCAGTATAATTTTGTCGATTTTCAACGATTTGTGTTCGCCGGAGGCCAGCGCCAAAATGACCCGCCCGCCGTGGGAATGTCCCATCAGCACACATTTTGTGAGCGACAGCTCGTCGCAAAACGCCTGGACAAGGTCAACATAATCTTCCACATCCCAAGGCCGTGGCGGCTCTTGCGAACCGCCCACGCCGGGCATATTGGGCGCAACCACCCGGTGACCGCCGCGCGACAGATGGGTCAAAATCGGGGCATAGAGCGACGCCGGCGCCGCCCAGCCGTGCAAAAACAGGACGACGGGCCCCTTGCCCTCGTCGGTGTATTCGATTTTGAGGCCACGTATCTCGACGGTCATGAGCAGCCCTCCCCGGAAAAATCGTCATCATTTCAGTATATCGGGGGACAAGAGGCGGTATGACTACGCGCCCAACTCTTCCAGCCGTTTTTCGCAGACGGCCAGCTTCACGCACAACACGAGCAGCTCCATCGCCGTCACCAGTTCGGCCACCGGCGGGCAGGTCGGCGCAATGCGGATATTTTGATCCTTCGGGTCTTTTTTGTACGGCCATGTGGCACCCGCGCCGGTCATCAGCACGCCGGCGTCCTTCATCAGCCCCACCACGCGGGCCGCGCAGCCGGGATAGACGTCCAGACTGACGAAATAGCCGCCCCGAGGCGATGTCCAAGACGCGAAGCCTGTTCCCTCAAAACTCTGCGCCAGAGCGGTTTGCACCGCCTCGAACTTGGGGCGCAGCAGGTCGGCGTGGCGGCGCATATGGGCGCGAACGCCGTCAATATCCTGCAAAAACCGCACATGACGGAGCTGATTGACCTTGTCATGGCCGATTGTTTGGAAAAACATGCATTTTTTGATCCAGTTCAATGTCTCCGGCCCGGCTGCCACCGCCGAAATGCCGCCGCCCGGGAATGTCACCTTGGAGGTGGAGGCAAATTGCAGCACCAGCTCGGGGTGTCCCGCCTGCTTGGCCGCCGCGCCGATGGGCAGGACGGAGACCGGCTCGTAGAGGTCGTGCACGGCATAGGCATTGTCCCAAAATACGCGGAAGTCTTGCGCGGCAGGCGTCAGCGCCGCAATAGTGCGCACGGTCGCGTCGGAATAACAGCCTCCGTCCGGATTGGAATATTTGGGAACACACCACATCCCCTTGACCGCGGGATCCGCCGCCAGCCGTGCCACCTCGGCCATGTCCGGCCCGTCGGCCGTCAGGGGCACCGGGAGCATCTCGATGCCAAAATGCTCGCAGATGGAAAAATGGCGGTCGTAGCCCGGCACGGGGCAGAGAAATTTCACGCAAGCCAGCTTGCCCCAAGGGGTTGCGCCCTCGGTGACGCCATGGGTGAAGGCGCGCGACACCGCGTCAAACATCAGATTCAAGCTCGAATTGCCGCCCACAACCAGCTCCTCCGGCGACACCTCCATGATGCCGGCCATGAGCGCTTTGGCCTCCGGCAGACCGTCCATCAGGCCGTAATTGCGCGGCTCGGCCGACGCCTTGCAGGCTTCCGAGGACGAGACGCAGGACAACAGCCCCTCCGACAAATCCAGTTGATC
>JAVBOJ010000019.1:0-9251 GCA_031550755.1 Oscillospiraceae bacterium | reverse complement strand
GCAGTAATTCCTGACTTTATACGCGACTATTTAACAATGAAAAATTCTTCTCTTGTTATCAAAAGCGCAGTGTACGAAACATTCAAGCGGCATGCGCAGAATAATTTTTATGGGCAGGAAGAATGCTTGCTCACTGAACTTCGTCGCTATGCAGAATACTATTCTTGGTTCAAGTTTTGCCAAAGTGATGACAAGAAAATCAACTCTCTGCTGCGTCAGTTCCATGAAATCAAGTCTCTGGTTGCCTTTAGTGCCTTGTTGTGGTTTTTTGATAAATGCTATGATAAAAAGACAATTACTCGTGACGGGCTCATCAATATCATCAAGACATTGCTTGCATACCAATACCGCCGAATTGTATGCAAATACAGTACAAATGCCCTTAGCTCGACATATGCCGTATTGCCCAAAGAAATAGCTGAAGCGGATGATGTTTCTACAAGACTACTCGAAATACTTGCTGGAAAAATTCGCTCTCAAGCATTTCCTCGCAATGACGAATTCAGGGCATCGTTTACGACTTTTGACATATATACGCCTAAACTGGCGAGATACACTCTTGCTATGTTGGAAAATCATCTTAACCCGAACGAAAAAGTGGAACTTACCGGACAGATTACAATTGAACACATAATGCCGCAAAGCTTAAATGCTGTTTGGAAAGCTGATTTGGGTAAAGACTATGAACAAATACACTCGCAGTGGATTCATACAATTGGTAATCTAACGCTGAGCGGCAATAACTCCGCAATGGGAAACGAAAGCTACTCAGAGAAGAGAAAAGTGTACACTGATTCTAATATTGCGTTATCACGCGATGCAAAGAACTCGGATACCTGGAACGAAAAAAGTATAAAAGAACGTGCGGAAAGAATGGCTACTATCGCATTATATATTTGGAATCTTCCCGAGCAATACAATAAAGAAGTTGGGGACGAGGACATAGATTACTCACTTCAGTATAACATCATGGATGAAATAAAAATTACGGGAGAAAAACCAAGAAGCTTTATATTCGGAAATGATGAAAAAAGCATCGATTCCTGGCAAACAATGTTTACCGAGTTGCTGAAAACACTGTATGAATTTGATCCGGCGACTTACGAAAAATTCATAACACATGAGGTAACAGTGAAGCGACATTTGGCTGAACCTGTAGGAAGCGATTATCTGTTCAGGACAAGTCAACCAGCTAAGATCTGTGAGGGCTATTTAACAGAGTTGAATTTCTCTGCTCAAGACTTAATGACGTTTATGCAAATTGCGGTCGAGCTTTACGGTCTGCAAGATGAGGTTTCATTTACACTAAAGCACAAATCAGCACAAACATTAGAAGCTAAGGTAGGGCAAATTGCTCAGACGGAACTTTGAAATCTATGGGAAAATAACATTGTAGCAAGCAATGCTTGCGCTGCCGCACAAACGAAAAACGAGCAAAATTCCTGACGTGAATTTTGCTCGTTTTCTTCTTCTTGGGAGTCTCTCCCAAATCCTTTCGATGAATCAAATCCGGGCTTGATTTCAGTTGCGCAAATTACCGATACCGCACCCAAACCGCCATTTCGCCCAGCCCCCGGTTGCCCCAGGCGAAATACGGGACGAAGACCAGCTCGGCGGGGGTTTCCCGCCCCGGAGCATATTCGTGATACAGCCGCGCGTCGTCGTCGGCGCCGCGGACGCCGGCGCATCGGATCACCCCGACGCCGCCCAGCAGCGCGGGCTCAAAGGAATACTGCGGCGGGACATCGGGCGACACGGCCAGCCGGGAGAGGTTGTCCCCATTGTCGGTCTGCTCCAGGCAGTAGACCAGCGGCCCGCGCGTCACAGCGACACGGCCGGCTTCGGCGCGCACGGCCTCATGCGCCCGCATGAATTTCACCCGCATGGGCAGGGTCAGCGAGACGGTGTCGCCGGCCTTCCAGGCCCGCGTAATGTGTAAGTAGCCGCTTTTGACCGTCCCGGCGCAGTCCGCGCCGTTGACCGTCACGGCGTACCCCTCGCACCAGCCCGGCAGACGCAGCGCGACCGTGCCTTCCGCGTCGCTCTCCACGCGCAGGGTGACCGTCCCGTCCCACGGATACTCGGTGGTCTGGGAGAGAACCAGCCGCCCGCCGGACAGCTCGGCCTCGATCCGGCTGCCGATATACAGATCGACAAACAGGGTGTTGTCCCGCGCGGTGTAAATGTACTGCCCCAGCGACGCGAGCAGCCGGGCGACATTGGGCGGGCAGCAGGAGCAGCCGAACCACGCCTGCCGCTCGGGCTTGACATGGTGCCGGGCGGGGTTTTTGAGGTTGGCCTCCGGCCAGGTTTCCAGCGGGTTTACATAGAAAAAATGCTTGCCGTCGCGCGCCATGCCGGCGATGACGGTGTTGTACAGCGCCGTCTCCAGGATATCGGCGTAGCGGGCGTCATGCTCGAAAAGCAGCAGCTCGCGGGCGAAAAACACCAGCCCGATGGAGGCGCAGGTCTCGGCGTAGACCGTGTCGCCCGGCAGATCGTAATCGAAGGTGAACGCCTCGCCGTAGCGGGTTTGGCCGATGCCGCCGGTGATGTAGAGCTGTTTTTCCGCGATATTACGAAACAGCGTCCGGCAGGCGGCCATCAGGCTTTCGTCCCCGGTTTCGCGCGCCACGGCGGCCATCCCGGCGTACATATACACCGCCCGGACGGCGTGCCCCACCGCCTCGGTCTGTTCGCGCACCGGGAGGTGCGCCTGATTGTAGCGCGGGTCGATGTCCGCGCGGTCGTACCGGTTCCAGTGGCCGACACGCCCCAGTTTTTCCCATTCCTCGCGGAAATAGTTCGGCTCCCGGCCCCGCTGGTCGAGAAAATATTGCGCCAGCTTCAAATGCCGCTCGTTTTTCGTCACGGCGTACAGCTTGACCAGCGCCAGTTCCAGCACCTGATGGCCGGGATAGCCCGGCAGCTGGCCCGGCTCGGTTCCGAAGATCGTATCAACCAACGCGACAAACCGGCAGGCGATGTCCAGCAGTCTCGACTTGCCGGTGGCGTCATAATAGGCCACCGCCGCCTCGACCATGTGCCCGAGGCAGTACAGCTCGTGGCACTCGCGCAGGTTGGTAAAGCGCTTGTCCAGCCCGTTGATGATGTAAAAGGAGTTTAAGTATCCGTCGGGCCGCTGGGCCTTTTCCATCGTGTCGATGAGCTGATCGACTTGCGCCTGCAGCGCCGCGTCCGGCTTGTCGCGCAGCGTATGAGCCGCCGCCTCGATCCATTTGTACAGGTCGCTGTCCTGAAACACCATGCCGGCAAACGGGCCTTCCTCCAGCCCGGCGGCAATGCGCATGTTGCGCACGGCGTAGCTTTTTTCCGCGTCGGGGAGTTTGTCGTGCAGCGCGTCCCACTGGTAGGGGAGCACCACGTCTTTCAGCAGTGCTTGATAGGCGCGCCAAAAGGGTTGGGTGACGGCAGCATTGTTCATGGCGGCAGACGTCCTTTCTCCCGGATTTTGCGAAGAGTATATCACAGCTTGTCCGCGTTTACAACGCTTGACGGGGCGCGCCCGCTCCACTATAATCCAGAATAGGATTGAAACAAACAGGAGGGCATTTTGATGAAACAGGCAACCCTGCATACCGACCGCCATTTCGCGCTGGCGCAGGTGGATCCGCGGCTGTACGGCTCATTTTTGGAGCATCTGGGCCGCGCGGTCTATGAGGGCATTTATCAGCCCATGCACCCCGCCGCCGATCTACTGCGCGGCTTCCGCCGCGACACGCTGGAGCTGGTGCGCGGACTGAACGTGCCGGTGGTGCGCTATCCCGGCGGCAACTTTGTCTCCGGCTTGCGCTGGGAGGACACTGTCGGGCCGAAGGAGAACCGCCCGCGCCGCGCCGAGCTGGCGTGGGGCGTCATTGAGACAAACGAGTTCGGGTTGGATGAGTTTATGGAATGGTGCCGCGCCGCCGGCACCGCCCCGATGATGGCGGTCAACCTCGGCACGCGGGGAGTGGACGCGGCGCGGAATTTGCTGGAATACTGCAACTTCAAGTCTGGCACGGCGTACAGCGATATGCGCGTCCGAAACGGCGCGCGCGCGCCGCACGATATCAAGCTCTGGTGTCTGGGCAACGAGATGGACGGCCCGTGGCAGATGGGGCACAAAACCGCCCATGAATACGGGCGCATCGCCGCCGAAACCGGCCGGGTCATGAAGCTGCTCGACCCCACGATTGAGCTGGTGGCCTGCGGCTCGTCGGCGTGGCATCTGCCGTGGTTTGGCCAGTGGGAGAGCGAGGTACTGGCCGAGTGCTACGACGAGGTGGATTATCTCAGCCTGCACCAGTATTACGGCAACGCCGAGAACGACACGCCGGAATTTCTGGCGCGCAGTGCCGCCATGGATCGCTTCATCAGCGAGGTTGTGGCCATCTGCGACGCCGAAAAGGCCAAAAAGCGCAGCAAAAAGACCATGCACCTCTCCTTTGACGAGTGGAACGTCTGGTATCACAGCCATGAACAGGACAAGAAGCTGGAAAAATGGGTCAGCGCACCGCATCAGCTCGAGGATGTCTACAACTTCGAGGACGCGCTGCTGGTGGGCAGTATGCTGATTACCCTGCTGCGCCATGCCGACCGGGTCAAAATCGCCTGTCTGGCGCAGCTGGTCAATGTCATCGCGCCCATCATGACCAGCGATACGGCGGCGTGGAAACAGACCACCTACTATCCCTTCGCCTATACCAGCCGCTTCGGCCGCGGCACGGTGCTGCAAACCGTCGCGCAGTCTCCGATGTATACCTCCAAGGATCTCGGCGAGGTGCCCTGTCTGGACACCGTTCTGGTGCACGACGAGGCCGGCGAGGCGCTGACGCTGTTTGCCGTCAACAAGGATCTGCGCGAGGACATCGGGCTGAACTGCGACCTGCGCCAGTTTGAGGGCTACGCCGTAGAGCGGCACGTCGTGCTGACCCATGCCGACTGCAAGGCGGTCAATACCGAGGCCGCGCCGGACACCGTCGCGCCGCGTGAGGACGGCGTATCGGCGCTGGACGGCGGCGTGCTGACCGCCACACTGGGTTCAAAAAGCTGGAACATGATCCGGCTGGTCAAACGGTGATCGTCTCGGCCTCCCGCCGCACCGACGTCCCCTGTCTGTATGCCGAATGGTTCCTGCATCGGGTTGAGGCGGGCTTTGTCCGCGTGCGCAATCCTTTCAACGCCGCGCAGGTGCGCACCGTGTCGCTGCGGCCGGAGGAGGTGGACTGCGTTGTCTTTTGGACGAAGGATCCCGCCCCCCTGCTGGACAAGCTGTCGGTGCTGGACGCGCGGGGGCTCCCCTACTATTTCCAGTTCACCCTCACGCCGTACGGCTCCGAGATCGAGCACAACCTGCGGGACAAGGGGGAGATCGCCGCGACGTTTGCCGCGCTGTCCCGCCGGATTGGCTGCGAGCGGGTGGTCTGGCGGTACGACCCGATTGTAATAAACGAAGAGCTGACCCCGGCCTGGCACCGGGGTCAGTTTGCACGCCTGTGCGACCTGCTGGCGGAGCATACGGCCGGCGTCACCATCAGCTTCGCCGATCGGTACGCCAAGGTCAAAACGCCTCTCCTGCGGAACATTTCGGAGGCCGAGATGCGGGAGGTGGCGGGGCTTTTTCCCGAGATCGCCGGGGCATACGGCCTGCCGGTCAACACCTGCTGCGAAAAAATCGACCTGTCGGCCTTCGGCATCGGGCGTGCGGCCTGCGTGGACAGGGCGCTCGTCGAGCGGCTTTGCGGGCATCCCGTCGCGGCGGGGCCGGACAGACACCAGCGCCCCGGCTGCGGCTGCGCGCAAAGCGTGGACATCGGCGCGTACAACACCTGCGGCAACGGCTGTGTGTACTGCTACGCCGGCGGGGCGTCCGGCAGACGGCACGAGCCCGGGAGCGACATGCTCTAAAACAGCCAGCGGATATGGATGTCCCGCTGACCCGTGGGGCGCTTTTCGCCAACCTCAATGGTGTCGATGAGCAGGGAGACAAGGGCGCGGGACGCGGGCGCGGCTTCGAGCAGCCGTGTGATCCGCTCGACGGTGACGCCACCGGACGGGGCTTCGCCGCCGAGCGCCGCGCGTTCGGCCTCCGCCGCGTCCAGCCGCTCCCGCAGGCTCTGTTTCTCGGCCTGAAAGGCGTCAAGAAGCTCGACGAACTGGGCTTCTTCCAAAAGACCGGACGCGCGGTCGAGATAGAGCGTTTGCAGCGCCGCCGCCCGCCGCCGGAGTTGGCCGTTCAGCCAAAGCAGCTCACGCTCCAGCGCCGCTCGCCGCGTCTCGCGCGGGTCTGTGTCGGCAAACCGCGATATGTCGCCGATGGTGTAATAGCGGTCGAGGTACGCCCGGATTTTCTCCTCGGCCAACCCGGTCAGCGCGTCCAGCCGGATGGAATGCCCGGTGCAGAGCCTTGGCGTCTTGCCGACGGTGTACAGCTTGCACCGCAGATAGCTCCGGCGCCGGTTTTCATAGTTGCGGGAGGTTTTGCACAGGATGCCGCCGCAATCCAAGCAGCGCACTCTGCCGGACAGAATATGCGTCTCGCCGGTGCCGTCGGTGCGCGTGCGGGTGCGCATGAGCTGTCCGGCGGTGTCGAAGGTGTGGCGGTCGATGACGGCCTCGTGCGTGCCCTCGACCCGGAACCAGTCCTCCGGCGGGACATCGATCAGCTGCTTGGATTTGTAGCTGATTTTTTTGCGCCTGCCCTGCACCATCGTACCGAGATACATCTCGTTTTTGAGAATCCGCCCGATGGTGGTGCGGTTCCACAGACCGCGGTCGCCCACGGCGTGCGCGTTTACATAGGTCGAGCCCTTGGACTGTTTGTACTGGGTCGGATTGAGCACATGCCGCCCGTTGAGGCGCTCCGCGATTTTCTGCTTGCCGAGCCCCGCCAGATACAGGGAAAAGATCTCACGCACGATCTCCGCCGCGTAGGCGTCTACGATCAGATGGTTTTTGCGCTCCGGGTCTTTTTGGTAGCCGTAAACCGGGAAGCCGCCGATGTATTGCCCGTTGCGGCGCTTGTGGTCGAAAACAGCCCGGATGTTGTCCGAGAGATCCTCCAGATACCACTCATTGACCAGCCCGTTGATCTGCCGGAACTTTTTGCCGCCCTTGATATCGGTGTCGATGTGATCGACCGCCGTGACAAACCGGATGCCCCACAGGGGAAACTGACGGTGTACGTAGGTTTCCAGCAGCTCCATATCGCGGGTGAAGCGGCTTTGGGTTTTGCAGAGGACGATGTCAAACTTTTTGTCGCGCGCGTCGGAGAGCATGGCGCAAAACTCCGGACGGTCACGATCGACGCCACTGTAATCCTCGTCGGAATATATTTTATAGATGTCCCAACCTCTCTCCACCGCGTAGCGGACGAGCAGGGATTTTTGATTTTGGATGCTTTCGGACTCGGCGTGCCTGTCCTCGTCCTCCTTGCTCAGACGGCAATAAACGGCGCACCGCATCAGAGCGCCTCCGCATCTTGGGTTTTCAGCGCCGCCACCAAATACCGATCAACCGCCTTTTGCAGATTTTCCCGGCGGGTGTCTTCATCGGCCGAGGCAAAGGTTTCCGTCACGAGGAATATTTCCTCTTTTTGGGGCTTTTCAGGCATGGTCACCACCTCGCCAACAGTGTATGAGGAGACGCTTGTACCATATGAAAACAACCCCGTTTTTTTACGCGGCGCATAGCTCCTTTGAAAAGTACACAGGATAAGGTGAACGAATCTTTGTTAGCTTTGAGAGGTGCCATTATGAGAAGAAACAGCGCCATTTTACTGGCCGCCGTCCTAGCGCTCTCGCTGGCCGCGTGCGGCGATACGCCCCCATATTCGGCGCCGCCGGCGGCGGATCAGACCGCCTCGCCCTCCCCGACAAAAGCCAAAGCAACGCCGACCCCCACCCCCATACCGTCACCTTCGCCCACACCGTCGCCAACCCCCGACATCACAAAGTTCGACCCGGTTGCGATACAGGGCAAGGGCGACACGGTGACCGAACTGGTCACGGTTCCGGTGCAGTATTCGGCGGTCAGCTTTGCCCATGACGGCAAAAGCAATTTCATTGTGCGGCAATACGACGGAGACTTTGACCGGCAGGGCAGTCTTGTCAACGAAATCGGAAAATATACGGGCAGCACGCTGCTGGACTGCGACGGCGAGGTAATATTTGAAGTGGAGGCCGACGGCGCTTGGAGCATTGAAATCAAACCGCTGGAGGCGGCCGCGCAGGGAGATTTTTCCGGAACGGGCTCGCAGGTGAGCGGGGTTTTCCCGGCGACGTCCAAGGGCGTATGGGAGTTTGCGCACGCGGGCAAAAGCAACTTCATCGTGCGTGTATACACCTCCTCGGGCAGGGATGGCGTCGTGAATGAAATCGGCAAATACAGCGGCTCGGCGGTTGTCGATTTTGGGAACGACTTTGCGTTTTGGGTCGTACACGCCGACGGAGCATGGAGTATCTCGCAGCAGAAATAATAAGGCGGCAATCTACAAGAACGCCGCGCGCCCTGACGGACGCGCGGCGTTCTTGTAGATCCTTATTTTTCGTGCCGACCGGCCTTGTCAAAGACGGCGGCAGCGCTCATCAGCGGCTTGAGATAGTCCACATGGTTGCGCAGGCTGTAGCCGTCGATGTTTTGTCGATCCATAAACACAAACTGCTCGGAATACTTGACGTACGGCCTCATGCCCACGCCGCAGAAGATGCGGAAGCCCTGATCGTAGAGCCGTTTGAACTTGGTCGAGTCGTTGGCGGCATACTCGCCGTAGGGATAAATATACACAATGGTATCGCCCAGCAGGGAGGCCGCCTCCTCATCCCAATGCCGGGTGTCCTCATCCACCCGCCCCTCGCTGACCGACTTGGTGTGGATGTGCCCGTAGCTGTGGGAGGCGAAGTTCCAGCCCTTGTCCTTGAGCGCCTGAATGACCGGCTTCACGGCCTCGATCTCTTCGGCGCGGTTGGGCGAGTCGCGGTTGACGCGGTAGCCGAGCAGGCCGTCGTATCCGGTCAGCGCCAGCGTGCCGCGCACGCCGAAGGGCGAAAAGTCAGGATGCTCCTCGATAAATTTCTCCATCAGCGGAATGCAGTCGTTGTCATAGGTGATGAGATCCGTGCCGTCGGACTGGACGGTGAGCATGGCGAAGTCGCCGTTTTTGTCGAGGATCAGCTTGTCGCCGATGCCCTTGCCGTGGTTTTTGGAGTAATAATTGATGTCGTCATAGGAAATAATCAGCGGTTTTTTGC
>JAVBOJ010000121.1:0-7431 GCA_031550755.1 Oscillospiraceae bacterium | reverse complement strand
AGACAAGCCCCGACAGGTGGCCGGCAATATCGGCGCCGAACAGGGCGGCGGCCTCAACAGCCTCCGGAGTGGCCGGCCCGGGCGAAAACACCGACAGCCCGCCCGAGCGCGCCTCGGCCGGAAGCCCCTGCGCGCGGGCGTTGAAGATCCCCTCGGCCATGGGACTGCGGCAGGTGTTGCCGGTGCAGACAAACAAAATATGAACCATCGGGAGCCTCCTTATTTCGCGTCCAGCCACGTACCGCCCCATTTGGCCTCGGCCAGCAGCCGCGGCACCAGCGGGAAGACGTTTTCCATCTCCTCGGTGAGCAGCCGCGCCGCCGTTTCGGCCTCCTGCTTCTGGCATTCGACGATCAACTCGTCGTGCACCTGCAAAATCAGCCGCGCCTGAAGTCCTTCGGCCCGTAAGCGCCGGTGGACGGCCACCATGGCCAGTTTGATAAAGTCGGCGGCGGTGCCCTGAATGGGCGCGTTGAGCGCCACCCGCTCCCCGAAGGAGCGCATGTTGAAGTTGGCCGACTTCAGCTCGGGCAGATACCGGCGACGTCCCAGCAGGGTGGCGACGTAGCCGTCGCGTTTGGCCTGCTCGACAATCTCCTTCATATAGGCCTGCACGCCGGAAAAATTGTCCAGATACCGCGCGATATACCGCTTGGCCTCGGCTTGGGACACCCCAATGTCCTCGGACAGCGAAAAGGCCGAGATACCGTAGACAATGCCGAAATTGACCGCCTTGGCGTGGCGGCGCATCAGCGGCGTCACCCCTTCGGGCGGCACGCCGAAGACCTGCGCGGCGGTGGCGGTGTGGATGTCCAGCCCCTCGGAAAAGGCGCGCTTCATCGTCTCGTCGTCCGCAATATGCGCCAGCACCCGCAGCTCGATCTGAGAATAGTCGGCGTCCACCAGCACCCAGTCCGGGTTTTCCGGCACGAACATGCGCCGCAGCCCACTGCCCAGCTCGGTGCGCACCGGGATATTCTGCAAATTCGGCTCGATGGAGGACAGCCGCCCGGTGGCGGTCACTGTCATCATGAATTTTGTGTGAATCCGACCGGAATCCCCGGCGGCGGTGAGCAGCCCGTCCACATAGGTGGACTTGAGCTTGGACAGCGTGCGGTAATGCAGAATCTCCTCTACGACCGGGTGCAGATGCTTGAGCTTTTCCAGCACCTCGACGTTGGTGGAGTATCCGGTTTTGGTCTTTTTTTGGGCCGGCAGACCGAGCCTAATAAACAGCACCTCACCGAGCTGCTTGGGCGAGAGGATGTTGAACTCCACGCCGGCCAGCGCGTAAATGCGCTCCTTGCACTGATCGAGGTCGCGCTCCAGTTCCTGCCCAAAGGCGGCCAGTTTTTCGGTGTCCACCCGGAAGCCGACCTGCTCCATGTCGGCCAGCACCCGGCACAGCGGCATCTCCACGTCGTACAGCAGGGCCTCCATGCCGCATTCCCGCAGCCGGGGCAAAAAAAGGTCGTACAGCGCCGGCAGTACGGCGGCCTTGTCGGCGGGGGTCTGCGCTTCGCGGCCCAGATGGGCGAAGGCGAGCTTGGAAAGCGCGTAGTCGCTCTGCGACGCGTCGAGCAGGTAGGCCATCAGCGCCGTGTCGGCCAAAAAACCGTCGGCGTCCGGCCAAAGACCCATCAGATCCTTGACGTCATGGGCGATTTTGGGAATGCCCGCCAGCGCGGCCAGCAGTTCACCATAACCCGCCGTGGCGTCTTGTGTACACAGCGCCGTTTTGTCCGGCAGACCGACGGCAAAGGCATCGTTTTCTAAGAAAAATCCGACCCGTTCCGCCGCGCGGCACTGGGAGAGAAGCGTCTCCCCGTCGTCCGGCGAGCAGACCTCCCACACCGGCGGGAACACAAAGTCCGACACGCCGGGCGCGTCGCCCGCGGGCGGCGTGAGCTTCAGCCGGGTGATCAGGCTGCGGAAGTTGAGGTTGGCCAACAGGGGATACAGCAGGTCGTTGTCAAACGGCTTGCGGAGGTTTTCCTCCGGCGTGAAGGGCAGGGGCACCGCCCGGTCGATGGTGGCCAGCGTCCGGCTCAAAAAGGCCAGAGCCTGTCCGGCGGACAGCTTGTCCTTGACACTCTGACGCAGGTCGGAGCCCTCCAGCCCGTCGTAGAGCGCCTCCAGCGAACCGAAGCGGTGCATCAGCTCCAGCGCAGTCTTTTCGCCCACGCCGGGCACGCCGGGGATGTTGTCCGACGCGTCGCCCATCAGCGCCTTGAGATCGATGAGCTGGGCGGGCGTCAGCCCGTATTTTTCCCGGATGGCGGCGTCGTCATAGGGCAGGGTGGTCGTTTTGCCCATGGCCGAAGAGACATGCAGCACCCGCGTTCCGTTGCCGACGAGCTGGAAGCTGTCCCGGTCGCCGGTGACGATGTCGCAGTCCCAGCCGGCGTCCTGACAGCGCAGGGCGATGGTGCCCAGCAGGTCGTCGGCCTCAAAGCCGGACAGCTCATAACGCGGGATGCCCATGGCGTCCAGCAGCTCCTTGAGCAGCGGAAACTGCGCGACGAGATCCTCCGGCGGCGGTTTGCGAGTGCCCTTGTACGCCTCGTATTGCTTGTGCCGGAAGGTTTTGTCCGGCAGGTCGAACGTGACGCACAGCGCCTCCGGCGGGAAGTCCTCCAGCAGCTTTAAGAGAATGTTGACAAATCCCACCACAGCGCCGGTCGGGCGGCCGTCGGCGGCAGTCAGGTTGGATTTGACGCCGTAAAAAGCGCGGTTGATGATGCTGTTGCCGTCCAGAACCATGAGCTTCACGCGGTTCACTCCCTCCGCCATTTGACGCCCTGCGGCGTGTCCTCCAAATGAATGCCCTTTTCCTTCAGCGCGTCGCGCAGACGGTCGGCCTCCTTGAAATCCCGGTTTTTGCGGGCGGTCTGCCGCGCCTCGATCAGCGTCTCGATTTCGTCGTCCAGCGAGGCTTCTTCCTTTTTATAGAGCAGACCCAGCACGGAGCAAAGCTCGCCCAGCGTCTCCAGACAGGCGCTCGCCAGCTTGCGCGACGGCGCGCCGATGACGTGGGTGTTTACGTCCCGCACAAGCTCGAACAGCACGCCCAGCGCGTCGGCGGTGTTGAGGTCGTCGTCCAGCGCCGCGTCAAACCGCGCCCGATAAGCCGGCAGGGTGGCCAGAAAGTTTTTTTCCGCCTCGGCGTGTTCGCCGGCGGCGTTTTCGGTGAGGAATTTCAGATTGTCCCGCGCGGTGTACAGCCGCGAAAGCGATGCCTGCGCCTGGGTCAGCGATTCGGCGGAATAATTGACCGGGCTGCGGTAGTGCGCCGACAGCATAAACAGCCGGATGGCCTCATAGCCGTAGGCCTCGGCGGCGTCGCGGACGGTGAAAAAATTGCCCAGCGACTTGGACATTTTGGTGTTGTCCACACTCAAAAATCCATTGTGCATCCAGTAGCGGGCAAAGGGCACGCCGTGGGCGGCCTCCGACTGGGCGATCTCGTTTTCATGGTGCGGGAAGATGAGATCCTGCCCGCCGCAGTGGATGTCCACCGTGTCGCCCAGATGCCGCCCGGCCATGGCCGAGCATTCGATATGCCAGCCGGGACGGCCCGCGCCCCAAGGGGATTCCCACGACGGCTCGCCGGGCTTGGCCAGCTTCCACAGGGCGAAGTCCATGGGGTTTTCCTTGTCCTCGCCGACAGCCACCCGCGCCCCGGCGGACAAATCCTCCAGCGGCTGATGGGAGAGCTTGCCGTATTCGGCAAAGCGGGAGACCCGGAAGTACACCCCGTCGGAGGTGGGATAGGCAAAGCCCTTGTCCACCAGCGTTTTGACCAGCTCCAAGATGGCGTCCATATTGTCGGTGGCCAGCGGCGCGAGGTCGGCCGGGCGCACGCCCAGCCCCTCGGCGTCTTTTTTGTATTCGGCGATATACCGCGCGGCGATGTCGGCAAACGAGACGCCCTCGTCCACGGCGCGGCGTATGACCTTGTCGTCAATGTCGGTAAAATTTTGCGCAAAGGTGACGGTATACCCTTGATGCTCCAAGTGCCGGCGCAGCACGTCAAAGACGATCATCGGGCGGGCGTTGCCGACGTGGATGAGGTTATAGACCGTCGGGCCGCAGCAGTAAATGCGGGCCGCACCCGGCGTCTGGGGGACAAATTCCTCTTTTTGGCGGGACAGGGTATTGAAAATTTTCATGGATGGTCTCCTTCGGTTTAGTGCCCCATGGGGCCGTCAAAATCGGCGTCGATGTCGTCGCCGAGGAATTCGCGGCCGACGATGCCCTTTTCGCTGCGCTGCTCTTCCACCGCGCCCGACAGCAGGTCGCGCACATGGCGGGATTTTTTGATCCGGCGGATGTCAAACTCCGGCGTGGACTTGTCCGCCGAGCAGACGTGCAGCGTCCCCAGCCGAAACAGCTTTTCCCCAAAGGAGCGCTTGAGGGTCACGTCCATGATGCGATAGAGACGAACCTCCTCCTCCTTGGTGGAAAACAGGCCGGTGGTGACATAGAGCTTTTCGCCGGTCAGGCGATATTTGGTAAACGACCAGGGCAGGCCGAACAGGGTGCGCTTGCGGTCGCGCCAGAGGGAGTCGATGTTGACGGAATTGTTTTTCATGAAAATCCTCTCCTTCATTGTGTATACGAAAGCAGCTCGCCGACGGTCACAAATTGATACCCCAACGCGGAGTATCTTTGCAGGATCAGCTCGGTCAGCGCCACGGTCGCGTCCCGGGGCTGCGGCTCGCCGGTGTATCCGTCATGCAGCAGCAGGATGGCGCCCGGACGAGCCTGCTCGTCAAAGACCCGGAGCATCTCCTCGGGCGCGGGACTGTCCCAGTCGTTCAGTTCAATGCTCCACAAAATATGTTTTCTGTCCGATTGCATGAGGATATACGGCAGGACAAACATTTTGTGGCCGTACGGCGCGCGGAAATGAATCGTCCCGGTGTATCCCAGCTCGCGCAGGAGGCTGTCCGTGGCGTCAATTTCCTGCCGCACAAAGGCGGGGCTCCTATAAATCAGCGCCTGATGGCTCCACGAATGGTTACCCAGCTCGTGGCCGGCGGTGTAGACCGCGGTGACGAGCGCCGGATGAGCCTCGGCGTTTTGGCCGATCATAAAAAACGTCGCCTTGGCGTCATATTGCACCAACAGCGCGAGAATCCGTTCGGTGGTGTCGGGATTCGGGCCGTCGTCAAAGGTCAGCGCCAGCACCTTTTCCCGCGTCTCCACCGACAGCACCGAGACGCCGAACACCTGGGGGGCAGTGGCCCGCCGCATCCAGAACAGGCCGTAGCCCAACAGCGGCAGGAGGGCCAAAACGATCAGCGCGACGCGCCTTCGTTTGGTACGCATATCAGTTTTCCCCGGCTTGCGCCAGCTTTTCTTCCAAATGCTCGATTTTCAGCCGCAGGGCGCACAGCTCCTGCGCCACCGGGTCGGGGATGTGCACCTGATCCAGCGGCTGCACCTTTTGCCCGCCGATGCGCACCAGCCGCGCCGGGACGCCCACGGCGGTGGAGTTCGGCGGCATTTCCTCCAGCACGACCGCGCCGGCGGCGACCTTGGAATTGTCCCCCACCTTGAAGGGCCCCAGCACCCGTGCGCCCGCGCCGATCATCACATTGTTGCCGATGGTGGGATGGCGCTTGCCGGTGTCCTTGCCGGTGCCGCCGAGGGTAACGCCCTGATAAATCGTGACATTGTCGCCGATTTCGGTGGTTTCGCCGATGACCACGCCGGCCCCGTGATCAATAAACAGGCCCTTGCCGATGGTCGCGCCGGGGTGAATTTCAATGCCGGTTTTGCGGGCGGCGCGCTGGGAGATCCACCGCGCCAGAAACCGGAAACCGCGCAGGTGCAGCCAGTGGGCGCGGCGATAGGCGCGCACGGCGCGAAAGCCGGGGTAGAGAAAACGCACCTCCAGATTGGAGCGCGCCGCCGGGTCTCGTTCCCGGATGGAGGCAATTTCTTCTTTGCTTTTTGTGGACATGGGAGTTCACTCACTTTGATTCAAAAATAAAAAGCCCGCCCTCGTAAAAGAGGCGGACAGTCCGCGGTTCCACTCTTCTTCCGCGGCCAAAACCGCGCTCAGAGACCCCGTAACGGAGGTCAGTCCGGAAAAGGATACACGGCCTTGCGGCGTTCCCCTTTTCACGCTCACGGAGGCACTTCGGGGGCGACCCGGCGGGGAAGGCTTTCAGCCGATGGCCTTCCGTCTCTGTCGCGGGGCGGGATCCCTTACTCTTTCCGTTCATCGCGGAGATATTCGATTGTTACCAGTATATTATCGCGATTTGGAACAAGTGTCAAGTATCCCGTATAAAACAAGAAAAAACTGGGAACGATAGAGACAAACAATAACGGTGAAAGAAGGCAATTCTCATGTCAAAATGGACGCGCAGAGGACTCATCGGCGTCATGGCGGCGCTGGTGGCCGGGCCGATCGTGGTGATGGCCCTGTCGTGGCCGCTGTCCAAGGATCAGCCGCAGGCGCTTCCGCCGGGACAGATACAGGCGGCCGCGCTGGAAAACGGCGCCTATCTTCTCAAGGAATATGACGGAGTCATCGCCATTTATCGCGCCGAGGAATTGAATACGCCCGAGCGCTTGACCGAGATCCAAACCGCCACCCTGCGGCAGGCGGACCGGCAGAGCCTACGCGAGGGGATTTTCGCGGCAAACACCGAACAGCTCCTGATGCTTTTGGAGGATTTTGGATCATAGCGGTAGGCGGCCCGCGTTTTTTTACTTGCATTCCGGACAATTTGGAGGTATGCTATTGATAATTATTGTCTGGAGGTATGCTGCGTGAGTGACGAATACGGAAGCGATTTTATTACCCTGACCGATGACGATGGAAAAGAATTTGAGCTGGAGCATCTGGATACGCTGGAGTACAACGGCAAAAGCTACATGGCGTTTATTCCCGCCGATACGGCCGACGAGGCCGACGAGGTGGATATGATTATCCTCCGCGCCGACGAGGAAGACGGCGAGGAGGTTTTGTCCACCCTGGATTCCGACGAGGAGCTCGAGGCCGTGTATGAGCTGTTTATGGAACGGCTGAGCGAGGACGAGGAGTAGAAAGCGCGACCCGGCCCGGCGAGCGCTTCTATGTCACGCTCGCTCGGGCTCTGCCGCTTCGGTTTTCCCTGCGTGCGCGTTGCGCACTCCGGGAAAGACCTGCGCTTCGTCACGAAATAAGACTGCGCTGCGCGCGAACCCTTTGGGTGCTCGTCTTCGCTTGCCTTATTTCGCGACCCGGCCCGGCGAGCGCTTCGACTTTTTTCTTGCAATGCCGAGCGCTTTGTGCTACAATAAAACCACAACCCGGAAGGCTTGTAAGAGCCTGCCGGACTCCCTGCTTGGTGCGTGACGGGTCTGTTTAAACCCACAAAGTCACTTCGGGATTCCGTCTCCCGCGGAGGATCGCAGGCCTCCCGGCTTCGG
>JAVBOJ010000113.1:0-3860 GCA_031550755.1 Oscillospiraceae bacterium | reverse complement strand
GGTGAACATCCAGTTGATGCCGAACCGGTCGCGCAACGAGCCGTGCAGCGAGGCGAAAAACGACGGAGCCAGCTCCATATAAACCTGCCCGCCCTCCTGGAGGACATCCCACGCGCGGCGCACGGCCGCCTCGTCTTTGACGGTCATCGACACGTACATATTGTCGCCCGGCGCGCAGCGCTTGCTGTCGGCGCACATCAGCTCCATGCCGTCGAGCCGGAGCTTGGCGTGCAGCACCAGATGCCGATCCTCCTCGGCGACCGGAAAGGCCGGATTGGGCGGCATATCGCCATAGGTCTGCCGTTCGGCGATTTGGGCGTCAAAGGCTTTTTGATAGGTTTCCAGCGCCTCGCCGCAGTTGCCGGAAAACATGAGATAATGACCCAGCATACAATCTCCCCTTTGAGTGAAATTTCTCCATTAGTATATCACGACTTCCGGCGGGTGAACAGCTTCACCCGCCGGATTTTTTGTCGTCGCCCGGCTGATGCCGCGAGCCGGATTGCTTTTTGGCGGTGCGGGTGCCGTTGTCCCAGGCGCTTTCGGCCGAGGTCGGCCCGCCGAGTGACTTCTCCTTGCGAATCGGTTTGGGATCGAGCTGACTGTCCTTGGGCATGGTATCCCTTCCTTTCGCGTTTAGAATACCCAAATTGGGTGACAAAATTCTCACAGATGTGATATACTGACAGCAATTCGATAACGGACAAAGGAGGGTTTTTCATGTTGGAGATTCCAGAGGCACAAACCGTTGCGCGGCAGATGCGGGAGGTTTTTACGGGCAAAAAGGTCGTCTCGGCCGAGGCCGGCCACACGCCGCATGGCTTCGCGTGGTACGCGAGCGACCTGACGGTCTACCGCGCCCTGCTGGAGGGCAAAACGATCACCGGCGCGGTGGCTTACGGCGGCCGGCCCGAGCTGCACGCGGAGGACACCGTCCTCTCCTTCGGCGACGGGGTCAATCTGCGTTACCTCGCGCCCGGCGCGCCCCGACCGGACAAGCACCAGTTTTTGATGGAGCTGGACGACGGCAGCGCGCTGTTCAGCACGGTGCAGATGTACGGCGGGTACTGGGTGTTCCCCGCCGGAACCCCGCAGGACTTTTACTATCAGGCCGGGCGGGACGCGCCCTCGCCGCTGTCGGACGCCTTTGACGCGGCGTATTTCGCCTCCCTTTTGACCGACAAGACCCGCAAGCTCTCGGCCAAGGCGTTTTTGGCCACCGAACAGCGGATCCCGGGGCTGGGCAACGGCGCCCTGCAGGATATTTCGTGGAAAGCCGGCCTCCATCCCAAGCGCAAAATGAACACCCTCGACGACGCGCTGACCGAGACGCTGTTTCATACGGTGCGGGCGTTGCTGGCCGACATGACCGCCGCCGGCGGACGCGACACCGAAAAAGACCTGTTCGCCCGTCCCGGCGGCTACCGGACGGTGCTGAGCAAGAACAACAACGGGATGCCCTGCCCCGCCTGCGGGACACCCATCGGGCGCATGGCCTATCTCGGCGGCAACGTGTATGTCTGCGAAGGCTGTCAGCCCCTGGAACAATAGAAGGAAGGCGTTTTGTATGACAAATCTCGATTTTGGCTGGAAATTTTTTCACGGCGACCCCACCGGCGCCGAGACCTTTTCCTTTGATGACAGCGGCTGGCAGGACGTCACCCTGCCCCATGACTGGAGCGCGTCCGGCCCGTTTTCGCCGGAGGAGATCTCCGGGCAGTCGCTGGCCTACGCGCCGGGCGGCGTCGGCTGGTACCGCAGAGTGCTGCCCGAAGGGCTCTGGGGGGCGGACGACCGGGTGTTTTTGCGGTTTGACGGGGTCTATCGTTTCAGCGACGTCTGGGTAAACGGCCGGCACATGGGGCATTTCCCCGACGGCTACACCGGGTTTTCCTATGAAATCACCGGCGCGCTGTCCGGCGGCAAAACCCTCGTCTGCGTCCGGGCGGACAACGCCCAGCAGCCCAATTCCCGCTGGTATTCCGGCTCGGGTATTTACCGCCATGTCTGGCTGGACGTCTGTCCGGCGACCCATTTTGTCCACGATTCGACCTTTGTCCAGACGCCCAAGGTGTCCCCCGAGGAGACCTCGGTCTACATCCTGACCGATATCAAAAACGACACGAAGGACGTCCGCCCGGTGCGGGTGGAGGCCGAGATCCTGGACGCGCAAGGCGTTGCGGTCGGGCAGGCCCAAGACGCCCGTCTGCTCGACCCGGGCATGACCCAGCGCTTCGCCCTGACGCTGTGGCTGCAAAATGTCCGCCTGTGGGATATAGCCGATCCGCATCTCTACACGGCGCGACTAAAGCTGTTTTGCGAGGGCGAGGACGCCCAGCGCATGACGCGCGACGTCCCCTTTGGGGTGCGCACCGTCGCCTTTGACCGCGACCGGGGGTTCTTTCTCAACGGAAATCACATAAAATTACAGGGAGTAGCCCTGCATCACGAGGCGGGCAAGCTGGGCGCGGCGGTGCCGGAGGCTGTCTGGGTGCGGCGGCTGAAGCTGTTGCAGGCCATGGGGGTCAACGCCGTGCGCACCGGCCACTGCGCCATGGCGCCGGAGTTTATGGCGCTGTGTGACCGGCTGGGGCTACTGGTGATGGACGAGGTCTTTGACGAGTGGCTTTTGCCGTGGGAGAAAAACTACATGAAGACCCGCAAGGGAGTCGAGTCGGCGCTGGACTGCCGCTACGGCTCCTACCAGTACTTCGACACGTGGGGGCGGGACAATCTGCGGGCGATTTTGCGGCGCGACCGCAACCACCCCAGCGTGATTTTATGGAGCATCGGCAATGAAATTTTCGAGCAGAGCGAGTCCTTCGGCGCCAAAATCGCCCGCGAGCTCACCGACATCTGCCACGAGGAGGACCCCACCCGCCCGGTGCTGTCGGCCTGCGAGCGCATCCGCTCGGAGCTGCCGGGCTGCGCTGCGACCGACGCGTATCTCTCGGCGCTGGACGTGGTCGGCTTCAATTACGCCACCCGATGGGGCACAACCTATCGCCGGCCTTACACCGAGGATCGCGAGAGGCATCCCGAATGGACGATGACCGGCGCGGAAAACCGCAACATTCCCTGCCGCCGGGGCGAATATATGCTGGAGCCCCTGCCCGACGCACCCATCCGCCACTGTTATTATTACACCGCCATGCTGGAGCCGGAGGATCTGTGGAAGGCCACCCGTCTCCATGACTATATCGCCGGAGACTTTATCTGGACGGGCTTTGACTATATGGGCGAGGCCTGCTGGCCGCGCATCGGCAGTCAGTCCGGCATGATGGACACCTGCGGGTTTATGAAGGACAGCGGCCTGTTCTGGCAGAGTCAGTGGAGCCCCGAGCCCTGTCTGCACCTCGTCCCGCACTGGAACTGGGAAGGGCATGAGGGCGAGGCGATTCCGGTGGTCTGCTACACAAACTGCGACGAGGTGGAGCTCTTTGTAAACGGCCAGTCGTATGGCGTGCAGGCCTATGACTTTTTCACCGAGGGGCAGACAAAGGACTACAATGTCTACAAAAAACCGCCCCGCCGCGTCACCACAAACGACCTGCATCTGCTCTGGATGGTGCCCTTTGCGCCGGGCGAGCTGCGCGCCGTGGGCCAAAAAGACGGCGTGACGTTTGAGCGGGTGATTCATACCGCCGGGTTGGCGGTCGCGGTGCGGCTGACGCCCGACCGGACTGCGCTGGCCGCCGACGGGACGGACATCTGCCATGTCGAAATCGAGCTGCTCGATGCGCGGGGGCATGTCTGCCCGCGCGCCGGGGATGCCCTGCGGTTTGAGGTGTCCGGCGCGGCGGAACTCCTGTGCGCGGACAATGGGGACGTATACAACCACGACGTCGGCCTGTACGCCG
>JAVBOJ010000031.1:0-4527 GCA_031550755.1 Oscillospiraceae bacterium | reverse complement strand
ATGCCGTGCATCGCCAAAAAGTACGAGGTCACGCGGGAGGAGCTGCGCGTCGGCGAGGTGCCGGCGGTGGACTATGTGTTGTCCACCCGGGAGTTGGCGCTGATGGCGCGCGAGGGTGGCATCTCGTTTCGCGAACTGCCGGAAGGGGAATTTGACGCGCCGCTGGGCGAATCAACCGGCGCGGGCGTCATCTTCGGCACGACCGGCGGCGTCGTGGAGGCGGCGCTGCGCACGGTGGGCGAAATGGCGGGCGGGCCGCCGCTGGAGGAGCTGGAGTTTGCCGGTCTCAGAGGCTTTGACGGGCTGAAGGAAACCGAGGTGACGGTGGCCGGACGCACGCTGAAAATCGGCGTCGCTCATGGGCTGGGCAACGCCCGCCGTCTGCTGGAGGCCATCCGCGACGGGGAACATTACGACGTCATCGAGATCATGGCCTGCCCCGGCGGATGCATTGCCGGCGGCGGACAGCCCTACCACCACGGCAACATCGACATCATCAAGGCGCGCATGGAGGGAATTTACCGCGAGGACCGCGGCAAGCCGCTGCGCAAATCCCACACCAATCCCGCCGTGCGCGCCGTGTATGAAAAATACCTCGGCGAGGTGGGTGGGCCGCGCGCCCATGAGCTGCTGCACACCGGCTATAAAGTCAGAGAATATATTTAAAAATGAAAAAACCGCCGCGAGACGATCCCCCATCGTTTCGCGGCGGTTTTGCGAAGTTAACTTTTTCGTTTGGCCATGGATTCTGAGAAGGCCGAGACGATCACCATGATGAGAAGGATTCCGGGAGCCATGTCCTGCATGGCCTTGGCGGTTTTCGCGATATGGTATGTAGCGAATGTCGGCGCCCCGATCGAAACCGAAAGGAGCAGCGCCCCCAACAGCAGCGCACCGGTAATCATGAGTCCTCCGCGCAAAAAACTTTTGGGCAGCTCTCCGATTTCCCGAAGATTTCCCATCAGTATTTTCATCCTCTCATCACCTCGTAATCCATCATACCACAGGGCTTCGTCCCCGGCAAGTGAAAATACTTGCCATGGATGGAAAGCGATGACAGGGGCTTGTACCGGGGGAGGGGATGGTGTACAATGTTAGAAAAACGTTCGGGAGAAATCAAAATGAGCCTTTCACATCTCAATCCCATGCAGCTTCAGGCGGCCACCACGTTGGACGGCCCGCTGCTCATTTTGGCGGGCGCCGGCAGCGGCAAGACCACCGTGCTGATTTCGCGCATCGCCCAGCTCATTGAGCATGGCGTCGCGCCGTGGAGCATTCTGGCCATCACCTTTACCAACAAGGCCGCCGGGGAGCTTAAGGAGCGTCTGCAAAAGCAGCTCGGGCCGCGCGCCATGGATATTTGGGCGGCCACCTTTCATTCTGCCTGTGTGCGTATTTTGCGGCGCGACATCGAAAAACTGGGCTTTGCCCGCAGCTTCACCATTTATGACACCGACGACTCGGTGCGGGTGATAAAGGATGTCCTCAAAGTCCTCAATTACAGCGACAAGGAGTTCCCGCCCAAGGCGGTGCTGGCGGCGATCTCCCGCGCCAAGGATAGCCAGATGACGCCCGACCGTTTCGCCGCGGCCAACGCCGCCGATTACCGCAACGCCCGCATCGCGGCGGCCTACGCCGAGTATCAAAAGCGGCTCAAGGAGGCCAACGCGCTGGACTTTGACGATATCATCCTGCACACGGTGACCCTGCTGCAAAACTTCCCCGAGGTGCGGGAGTTTTACCAGAACCGCTTCCGCTACATACTGGTGGACGAGTATCAGGACACAAACCACCTGCAATATCTGCTGACCTCGCTGCTGGCCGAAAAGCACAAAAACCTCTGCGTTGTCGGCGACGACGACCAGAGCATTTACCGCTTTCGCGGCGCGACGATCGAAAACATCCTGAGCTTTGAAAAGCAATACAGGCAGGCCAAGGTCATCCGGCTGGAGGAAAATTACCGCTCCACCGGCTGCATTTTGGAGGCGGCCAACGGCGTCATCGCGCACAATCAGGGCCGCAAGGGCAAAACCCTGTGGACGGCCAAGGAGCGCGGCGAGGACATTTCGCTGTTTGTCGGCGATTCCGAGTCAGACGAGGCCGCCTATGTGGCCGACACGGTGCTGGCCGGACGGGCGGCGGGGCGGAACTTCCGCGACTACTGCGTGCTGTACCGCATGAATGCCCAATCCAACCGCATTGAGGACGCTCTGCGCCGCGCCGGCGTCCCGTACCGCATCATCGGCGGCGTGCGCTTTTACGACCGCATGGAGGTCAAGGACATGCTGTCCTATTTGTGCGTACTGTACAACCCGTCCGACGCGGTGCGGCTCAAGCGGATCATCAACACACCGGCGCGTGGCATCGGCGACAAAACGGTGGAAATCGCCGAATATCTCGCCGGGCGGGACGGCAAAAGCCTGTTTGAGATCATTCGCGCCGCGTCGTCTTACCCCGAGCTGGCGCGCGCCGCGCGTTCGCTGGGGATGTTTTCCGAGCTGATCGACTCCCTGCGCCGGGACGCCGCCGCGCTGTCCCTGCCGGAGCTCTACGAGCTGCTGCTGGAGCGTTCGGGCTATCTGGCGGCGTTGCTGTCCAACAAAGACATCGAGGCCATCGCGCGGTCGGAAAACGTGCGTGAGCTGGGCTCCAGCATCACCCATTACTGCGAAAACGCCGACGAACCGAGCTTGGGCGGCTTTCTCGACGAGGTGGCGCTGTTTACCGATTTGGAGCGCTACGACGAAGCCGTCGACACGCTGGTCATGATGACCATGCACAGCGCCAAGGGGCTGGAGTTTCCCGCCGTGTTCTTGGTCGGCGCCGAGGAGGGCATTTTCCCGGGAAACCGGGTGTGGAGCGACCCGCAGGAGCTGGAGGAGGAGCGGCGGCTGTGCTATGTCGCCATCACGCGGGCGCGGGAAAAGCTGCACATTACTGCCGCGCGTCAGCGGCTGCTGTACGGGCAGACAAATCACAACCCCCTGTCGCGCTTTGTGAGCGAAATTCCGCCGACCTGCCTGGAGAAGCCGGAGAGCCTACGGCGTCCGGCGCGGACACAAACCCGCCCGACCCACGCCCCGGCGTCGGAGGCCCGCAAGTCCGCCCACGCCGCCCAACCGCCCGCCGCGCCGCTGACGCCGTATCAGATCGGCGATATCCTGCGCCACAAGGTGTTCGGGCGCGGGCTGGTGACCGCGTCCCAGCCGATGGGCGGCGATGTGCTGCTGGAAATTGCCTTTGACGAAACCGGCACCAAAAAGCTGATGCAAAAAACCGCCGCTCCCTACCTGACAAAGGAGTGAGCCGATGACGCTGGAGACAGAGCGCCTAACCCTGCGCCCGATTTTGGGCGATCCGGAGGTCATGGCGGCGTGGGAGCACGGCTTTTCCGACGAGCAAATCACCGATTTTATTAAAAAACAGACCGCCCGCCTGCGCGACGACGGCGTGAGCTATCTCGCGGTGATCGAGAAGGAGAGCGGGGCGCTGGTCGGCCTGATCGGGCTGTTGTATATGCAGACAGACGGCCAACGGCTGTTGGGGCTTGGGTATATCCTCCGGCGCGACCGATGGGGCGGGGGACTGGCCGCCGAGGGCGCGCGGGGCTGCATCGCTTACGCACGCGACGTGCTGGGCGCGTGTGCGCTGTACGCCGACATCCGCCCGCAAAACACCCGCTCGCGCCGGCTGGCCGAGGCGCTCGGTATGGCGGAAATCGGCGAGACTCGCAAGATTTACGAGGGCAAGGAGATGCCGCATATCCTCTATCGGCTGGCGCTGTGAGCGGATTTTTCCCACACAGCCCAAATATTTTTCCTTGTCAGACGCCGCTTCATTTGGTATGATAATAAGAAACACGAAAAGGATGCCACTATGGCCCGTATTACCATTCTGGCCGGGCATTACGGCTCGGGCAAAACCCAGATCGCCGTCAATCTGGCCTTGCGGAGCGCCGCCGAGGGTCGCCGGACGGCACTGCTGGATCTCGATATTGTCAACCCGTATTTCCGCACCAAGGACAGCGAGGCGCTGCTCCGGGAGCGGGGCATTGCGCTTATCTCTTCGCCTTACGCCGGCAGCAATCTCGATGTGCCTTCCCTGTCGGCCGAGGGCGTGCGCCTGTTTGACGATCAAGAGCTTTGCGGCGTCATCGACGTCGGCGGGGACGACCGCGGCGCGCTGGCGCTGGGGCGTTACGCCGCCGAGATCGTTCGGGAGGACTGCGCGGTGCTGCTTGTCGTCAACCGCTGCCGCCCGCTGACCCGCACCTCCGAGGACGCGCTGGGCATACTGCGCGAAATAGAGGCCGCCGCCCGGGTGCGCTTTACCGGGATTGTCAACAACTCCCATCTGGGGCCGGACACAACGGCGGACACGGTGCTCGGTTCGCTGCCCTACGCGGAGGAAATTGCCCGCCAAACCGGACTGCCCGTGGTGTTCACGGCGGTGCGGCGCGAGCTGGTGCCGGCGCTGTCCGATTCGATTCCGGCGCTGTTCCCGATGGATCTGTTTGTGTCCGCCGCC
>JAVBOJ010000043.1:0-7401 GCA_031550755.1 Oscillospiraceae bacterium | reverse complement strand
TGTGGTCAAGGACAAACTGGTCAATCTAATTGTGAAGCCGATGTAAACTTTCCAACGATTGAGATTTTTCCGGTTTTATTTACTTGACAGACAGGCCGTTGGAAAATATAATGAGTGTGCAAGGTTCGCGCGAAAGCGGACGTGCCCATGCATCCGTCGGTCGACGTAGCGGAGGGAGGGAAAACGATGTCGGAAGTCCGAATTAAAGACAATGAGTCCCTGGACAGCGCCCTTAAGCGGTTTAAACGCAACTGCGCCAAGTCGGGTGTTCTGTCGGAACTCCGCAAGAGAGAGCACTACGAAAGCCCCAGCGTCAAACGCCGTAAAAAATCGGAGGCGGCTCGCGCCAAGAAGAAAAAATTCAGATAAGTCTTCAACGCCCCCGACCTTACCGGTTGGGGGCGTTTGTCGTGAAAGGGGCATCCCATTTGGAACGCGGGCTTTTCGCATTGCTGTCAGACAAGTTGCCGGTTGTGGGAGAAAAAATTTTTTTGTCCCCCATCTCCGCCGGCGGGTTACTTTCTCTTCGGCCCGCCATTCAAAATGAGCCGGAGGAAACAATGACCTGCCGGCCCATCGTGGCGCGCACCGACCGGGAAGCGCTCGCGCGATACGAAGCGTTGCTGCGGGCGGACAACGCTGTCCTTTTGGGAATTTATCAGCGTGACAGTCACTGTCTTGTCGGTAAAATCTCATTTTTTGATTACAACCAGAGAAATCGGTGCGGAGAAATCGGCTATTTTCTCCTGCCCGATTACAGGGGACAGGGGCTGGCCAAAAAGGCGATGCGGTTGGCTCACACTGCCATATTTTCCCATATCGGAGCCCACAAAATTACGGCGCAGACCGCCGCCTTCAACGTGGCCTCCATCGGGCTGCTGCTGTCTCTCGGATACAGGCAGGACGGCATTTTACGGGAGCATCACGAACTCTTGGGGACGCTGTATGATGATCATCTATACAGCCTGCTGCGCAGAGAATATGAAGAACAGGTGATACTATGACACACAACATCCTCCGCCTGTGGGCCGGCGGCGGCGCCACCCTCGCCACCTACCTCCTCGACGGCGACGCGCCCCGGGGCGCCGTGGTCATCTGCCCCGGCGGCGGATACGGCTTTGTCTCGCCGCGCGAGGGTGAGCCGGTCGCGCTGCAGCTACTGGCCGCAGGGTTTCACGCCTTTGTGCTTTCTTACAGCGTCGCGCCGGCGGAGTATCCCCAGCCGCTGCTGGATCTCGCGCGTGCCGTGGCGCTGATCCGGAAAAACGCTGAGGCGTGGGGCGTCGTCCCCGATCAAATCGGCGTCATGGGCTTTTCGGCCGGAGGCCATTTGACCGCCCTGCTGGGCGTGCATTGGGACAAGGACGAATGCGTCCTCGACGGGATGCGGGGCGCAGGCCGTCCCAACGCGCTGATGCTGTGCTACCCGGTGATCTCCTCCGACCCAGAAATCGCCCATGAGGGCTCCTTCCGGAACCTGCTGGGCGCACGAGCCGCCGACCCCGCCTGGCGGCAATATGTCTCGGCGGAGCTGCAGATGCGCCCCGATCTCGCCCCCTGCTTTCTGTGGCACACCGCGACCGACCAGGTGGTGCCGCCGGAAAACTCCCTGCGGTTTGCGGCGGCGCTGTCGGCGCTGGGGCTGCCGTATGAACTGCACCTCTACCCCGCCGGCGGCCATGGGCTGAGCCTCGGCACCCCCGAGACCGCCGCGCCCGGTCAGCTGCTCGACACCCACATCGCCGGTTGGATGGGGCTGTGTACCGAGTGGCTCAGGAAGACGTTCGCTGGTGAGTTTTTATGAGAAAAAAACTGCAATGGCGCAAAATCGTCGGCAATTTTATCCTGATTACTCTGATTGTATCGTCGGCCTACGCCGTTGTCATGATCGTGCTGACCGAGCCGGGGCCGGTGCCCGAGCTTGAACACGGCAAGGTGCGCTCGGACTACGTACTGATGCTGATCCAATGCGTTGCCGCGACGCTGGTCATGCTGGTGCCGTCGTTTCTGAGCGCCCGGTGGAAGATCGTCCTGCCCGATTCCATGTATCTTTTGGCGGTGATTTTCCTCTATTGCGCGGTTTTTCTCGGCGAGGTGCGCAGCTTTTATTACCGCATCCCCAACTGGGACACGATTTTACACACCTTCAGCGGCGCGATGCTGGGCGCGCTGGGTTTTTCGTTTGTCAACCTGCTCAACAAACACCGCAAGGTAGAACTGGAAATGAGCCCGATCTTCATCGCGGTGTTTTCGTTCTGCTTCGCGGTGGCGCTGGGGACGCTGTGGGAGCTGTATGAGTTCTCGTTTGACGGTCTGTTCGGCATCAACATGCAGAAATATGCGCTGGAGGATGGCACGCCGCTGGTCGGCCGCCCGGCGCTGGTCGATACCATGAAGGATCTCACGGTGGACATTTTGGGCGCGCTGGTTACCTCGATCATCGGATATTTTTCGTTGAAAAAGACCCCGTCCTGGATTTTCAAATTCGATTTGCAGCAGGAAGAGGAACAAAACAAGGCCGAAGACAGCAACAAACGCTGAATTCGGCCTCGTTCCTTTTTTATCCAAACAAATTGAGCTGGGTGCTTTCAGGCAGCATATCCACAGCCCCGAGCTGGGTCAGCGCCTCAATATGGGTCTTGGACAGCTTGCGGCAGCGCCCGGCGAGATCCTCCACCGAGAGAAACTCCGCCCGCTCTCGCTCGCGCACGATGTCAAAGGCGGCCGTCTCTCCCAGCCCCGGGATGGCCAGAAACGGTGGACGCAAGCCCCCGTCGGTAATGAGAAACCGTGTCGCGTCGGAGCGGTAAATGTCCAGCGGCGCAAAGGAAAATCCGCGCTTGTAAAACTCATAGCACACCTCCAGCGTGGACAGCATGTCCTCCTCGGCGGCGGTTTTGTCCGGCTTGCGGGTCAGCTCATCCATTTTGTCGCCGCAGACGTCAAAGCCCTGGGTCATACACCGCGCGTCGAGCGACCCGGCGCGGATGCTGAAATAGGCGGCGTAAAAGGCCAGCGGATGGTTGACCTTGAACCACGCGATGCGGAAGGCCATGATGACATAGGCCACGGCGTGGGCCTTGGGGAAGAGATACTTGATTTTTTGGCAGGATTCGATATACCAGTCGGGCACCTGCGCGTTTTTCATGGCCGTCTCCCAGTCGGGGGTCAGGCCTTTTCCTTTTCGTACACTTTCCGAGATGGTAAATGCCGTTTTTCGCGGCAAACCTTTGGATATTAGATACAATGTAATGTCGTCGCGTGCGCAAATGACATCCTTGAGGGTACCTCGTCCGGCGGCAATGATGTCGGCGGCGTTGCCCAGCCAGACGTCGGTGCCGTGGGACAGCCCCGAAATGCGGGTCAACTCGTCGAAGGTGCGCGGCTTGGTGGAGACCAGCATTTCGCGCACAAATTTCGTGCCGAATTCCGGAATGGCGCAGGCACCCGTCGGCCCCAGCACCCGGTCGTCCTTGATGCCGAGCGCCTCGGAGGAGGAAAACAGGCTCATTGTGGCCGGATCGTCCAGCGGGATTTTGGTGGCATCCAGCCCCGTAAGCTCCTCCAGCCGGCGGATCATGGTGGGGTCGTCATGCCCCAGCAGGTCGAGCTTCAGGAGATTTTCCTCGATCGAATGGTAGTCAAAATGGGTGGTGATGATGTCGCTGTCGCGCTTGTCAGCCGGGCGTTGCACCGGGCAGAACTCATAGATATCGTTGTCGTCCGGCACGATAATCAGCCCGCCGGGATGCTGACCGGTGGTGCGCTTGACGCCGACACAACCGCGCGCCAGTCGGGCAATCTCGGCCTGACCGGCGGTTTTGCCGCGCTCCTCGAGGTATTTCAGGACAAAGCCGGTGGCGGTTTTTTCGGCCACTGTGCCGATGGTGCCGGCGCGGAACACCTTGCCCTCGCCGAACAGCTCGATGGTGTGCTGATGGGCGCGCGCCTGGTATTCGCCGGAAAAATTGAGGTCGATATCGGGTTTTTTGTCTGCCTCGAAGCCCAAAAATGTGGCGAACGGGATGTCAAACCCGTCCTTTTGCATGGGCGCACGGCAGTCGGGGCAGTCCTTGTCCGGCAAATCCGCGCCGCAGGCGCAGCCCGGATTTTCCGGGAAATCCCAATGCAGACAGTGCGGGCAGCGGTAGTGCGGCGGCAGGGCGTTGACCTCGGTGATGCCGGACAAAAACGCCACAATCGATGAGCCCACCGAGCCGCGCGACCCGACCAGATACCCTTCCGACAGCGACCGCGCCACCAGCTTTTGGGCAATCATGTAGATAATGTCATACCCCTTGCCGATGATGGCCGACAGCTCGGTTTCCATGCGCTCAGCCAAAATCGCCGGCAACTGCTCGCCGTACAGCGCCCGCGCCTTGGTCTCCGACAGCCGCCGCAGCTCCTCGGCCGAGCCGTCCATTTTGGGGAAAAACTCCCCTTCGCGCACCGGGCGCACGTCGCCGCATAGGGCCGCGATTTTTCGCGGATTGTCCACCACGACGGCGCGGGCGGTCTCCTCCCCGAGGTAGGAAAACTCCTCCAGCATCTCTTCGGTGGTCTTAAAGTACAGCGGCAGAGGCTTGTCGGCGTCCTCCATCTGCTTAGACGCCAGCAAAATATGCCGGTAGATTTCGTCCCGAGGCTCCAAAAAATGTACGTCGCCGGTGGCCACCACCGGCTTGTCCAGCCTCCGCCCCAGCTCCACCACCCGGCGGTTGAAATCCCGCAAATCCTCCTCGGACTTGGCCTGTCCGCCGCGCAGCAAAAACGCGTTGTTGCACAGCGGCTGAATTTCCAGATAGTCGTAATAGGCGGCGATGTCCAACAACGTCTGCTCGTCCTCCCCACGCACGATGGCCGAAAACAGCTCGCCGGCCTCACAGGCCGACCCGACGATCAGCCCCTCGCGGCAGGTGTCCAGCAGGGATTTGGGAATGTTGGCGTGGTAATTGAAGTGGTCGAGATGGGCCAGCGAGGTCAGCTTGTACAGGTTTTTCAGGCCGGTGTCGTCCCGGGCCAGCAAAATCATGTGATGCGACCGCACGCGGCGGCGCTTGCCCTCAGCGATCTCCTCGGGCAGATCGTCGCGCACAAAATACGCCTCGCACCCGTACAGCACCTTGACTGGCGTCCCGGCCTTTTTGAGCTTACACTGGGTCGCGTAGGCGTCCGGAAATGCGTGCAGCACGCCGTGATCGGTAATGGCGACGGCCTCATGCCCCCAGCGGGCGGCGGTTTTGAGCACCATCGCCGGGTCGGAGGTGGCGTCCATCATGGACATCGCGGTATGCAGATGCAGCTCCACCCGCTTTTCGGGCGCGTTGTCCTGTCGCAGCACCGGCGGGATCTCCCGCAAGCCGTCAAATCGAAAGGCCATGGCGCCGTCGCGCCCGCGCCGGTCGAGCTCCATTTTTCCCCAGACCCGCAGGGTTTTGCCCTCCTTGAGCCCTACCAGAAGCGGCGCGGCCTCGGCGGTCTCGAGATACCGCGTGGCGCGCAGGGAATCGTCAAAATCGGTGATATCAAAGCTCACAAAGGCACCGTTCCCGTTGCGGGTCGGGCGGACATCCACCGCGAACACCTCGCCCTCCAGCGCGACGGGGCCGGCGGCGTCGTGAATGTCCCGGATGGGGCGCGGCTCGGCCTTGCCCGGCTTGCCCCAGCTGAGCGTGCCGGCCTCTTTTTTGGCTTTTTCGGTGGCCGGCGGCGGCGCGTTGGTGCCGCATTTGACCTGCCGCAGACCGTAATGGTCGCGCAGCGCCTTCTCCAGCCGCAAAATCACCGCATCGTCCACATCGCGCGCGGCGTCGGACAGCAGCACCTCCATGGTGTGTTTTTCGGCAAACAGCTTGGCCGACAGGACTTGCAGCCGTCCGGCAGCCTCCCGGTCGGCCTCGGGGATCGCGCAGTCGCTAAACAGGCGGACAAATTCCATCGCCTCAGACATCGGACACGCCCTCCCGCACCGCCGCGACCAGCGCGTCGGCCAGCGCCGCTTGCGGATACTTGCCCACAATCTCCCCGCGGCAGAACAACAGCCCTACCCCGTCGCCGCCGGCAATGCCATAATCGGCTTCGCGCGCCTCGCCGGGGCCGTTGACGGCGCAGCCCATGACCGCCACCTTGACCGGCGTTTTGAGCCCGGCCAGCTTCTCCTCCACCTCGCGCGCCACAGCCTCCACGTCGATGCGGCAGCGCCCGCAGGTCGGACAGGCAATCAGCTCCACGCCCTCGCGGCGCAGTCCGGCGGCCTTCAAAATGGCGATGCCGGCGCGGATTTCCTCGACCGGATCTGCCGACAGCGAGACCCGCAGGGTGTCGCCGATGCCGTCCAGCAGCAGCGCCCCGATGCCCACGGACGACTTGACCAGACCGTGGTATAAAAGCCCCGTCTCGGTCACGCCAAGATGCAGCGGCGCGTCGGTTTTTTCGCGGATGAGCCGGTAGGCCGCCACCGTCATGCGTACATCGGACGCCTTGAGCGACAGGCAGATATCCTCAAAATCAAAGCGGCGCAGCGCCTCCATCTGCTCCAGCGCCGACGCGACAAGTCCCTCGGCGGTCACGCCGCCGTACCGCGCCAGAATCTCGCAGGACAGCGACCCGCCGTTGACCCCGATGCGGATGGGAATCTTTTTGGCGCGGCAAGCGTCCGCCACGGCGCGCACCCGTTCCGACGCGCCGATGTTGCCGGGATTGATGCGGATTTTGTCCGCCCCGGCGGCAATCGACTCCAGCGCCAGCCTGTAATCAAAATGGATGTCGGCCACCAGCGGCAGACTCGTCCGCTGGCGGATGCTATGTAAGGCCCGCGCAGCGGCCTGATCGGGGATGGCCAGCCGCACGAGCTGGCATCCGGCGGCCTCCAGCCGCGCAATCTGCGCCAGCGTCGCCTCAACGTCGCGGGTATCGGTGTTCGTCATCGACTGCACCGAAATATCGGCGGAGCCTCCGATGGGAAGCCCGCCGACAGTAATGGTTCGTGTTTGTTTTCGTTCCATGGTTTTCTCCTGTGGGTTTGATTCTATGTCACGCGTCCAGCCCCGCGCGGCCGGTCGTCTAAACCGCTCCGAGTCTTCACGGACAGAGCGCTCCGCGCTCTTGGTTCCGCAGATTATCCGCCGCTTAGTCTCCCTGCGCGGGGCATGCGCGCTTCCGGCTTATCCGCCAATTAGTCTCACAATATCATTAAAAAACACAAAAATCATCACTCCGAAGAACAAAATGAGCCCGGTGGCGTGGACATAGCCCTCCACCTTGGGATTGACCTTGCGCCGGAAGAGTTTGACCACCACAAAATCGACCAGCAGGAACAAAATGCGTCCGCCGTCCAGCGCCGGCAGCGGCAGCAGGTTCATCACGGCCAGATTGATGGCGATGACCGCCGCCAAATTGAGC
>JAVBOJ010000048.1:0-18223 GCA_031550755.1 Oscillospiraceae bacterium | reverse complement strand
CCATAAAAATCATGTCGTATTTGTCCGGCGCGGCGGCGAACATCATGACCGCCTGCGCGCCGTTTTCGGCGCAGTCGATGGTCACACAGGTCGGCTCCAGCAGCGCCTGCACAATCTCGCGGTTGATGTCCACATCCTCGGCCAGCAGGACGCGCTTGCCCTCAAAGCCGCGGGCGGGATCGTCCGCCGCCGGGGCGGGCGCGGGCGCCGTGCCGGTGTGACTGCGCAGCCGCACGGTAAAGGCAAACAGGGAGCCCTTTTCGGGGGTGGACTCCACCCAGATGCGCCCCTGCATCATCTCCACGATGCGTTTGCAGATGGCCAGCCCCAATCCTGTGCCGCCGAACTTGCGGGCGATGCTGCCGTCGGCCTGCTCAAAGGAGCGGAACAGGCGCGACTGCTGCTCCCGCGAGATGCCGATGCCGTTGTCGCGGATTTCGACCTGCAGGGTCAGATGGTCGCCGTCGCGCTCGGTCACATGGGCTTGGAGCGAAATTTCCCCCTTGTCCGGGGTGAACTTGACCGCGTTGGTCAGCAGGTTGGTGATGACCTGCGACAGGCGCTGCTCATCGCCGACCAAAAGCGGCGGCAGCGACGGATCCGCCGTTACGGTGAGGGTCTGTTTTTTCTCGTCGGCCCGGACGCCGATGACGTTCATAACGCCCCGGAGCATCTCGTCAAACGAAAACGGGGAGACGCTCAGCTCGAATTTATCGGCCTCGATTTTGGACATATCCAGCACATCGTTGATGACGCCCAGCAAATGCCGGGAGGCGTCGTCGATTTTTTGCAGACAGTATTCCTTTTTGGCGGGATCGGAGGAGCTTTGCGCGATGCTGGTCATGCCGATGATGGCGTTCATGGGGGTGCGCATCTCGTGGCTCATGCGGGAGAGGAACTCGCTTTTTGCGCGGCTGCCCTGTTCGGCCTGCTCCTTGGCGGCGATCAGCTCGGACTCCAGCCGGCGCATCTCGGTGATGTCGCTGGCGATGCCGCCAATGCTGTCCTGTCCGGTCACAAAGCTGGAAAACGCCATGATCCGCCGGGAGCCGTCCCGCCGCAGCAGGGAAAGCTCAAAGCTGGCCGAGCCTTCCGCCAGCGTCCGCGGCAGAAATTCATCCCGGATGCGCGCGACGTCGTCGGGATCGTACAGCAGCGCCAGCCCGCCCTCGATCAGCTCCTCGGCGGTATAGCCGGTGATGCGGGGGCCGGCTGGGTTTACATAACTCATGGTGCCATCGGCCGAAAGGTAGGAGATATACTGCGGCGAATATTCCACGATGGAGGACAGGCGCCGCAGCTGATCCTCCATGCCCTGCCGGCTCAGCACGCCGGACAGCAGACTTGTGACCAGCTTGGCCAGGGTGACGTCGCTCTCGGTCCACAGGTGGGCGGCGTCGAATTTTCCGATGCCCAAAAGGCCCCACAGCGCACCCTCGGCCAATACCGGCACCGCCAAAAACGCCTCTCCGGGCAGCAGATAGCCATCCAGATACCGCCCCACGGCCGGGTCGGCGGAGGAGATATGCTCCCTGTCGCCCTCACGCAGGGAGGAAAGCACCGGCAGCGCCGGGTTGGAAAGCTCGACCCTGCCGCCCAGATGGGAGGAAATTCCCTCCTGCGCTTCGTCCAGCCATTCGCTGGTGCAGACGAGGGCGTTTTCCTCATGGCGCAGCAGGAGAATGCGCCCCACATTCATGAATTGGCCGGTCATTTGCAACGCACGTTCGATCAACGCGTCAAACTCGCCGCCGGAGATGAAGTTTTGCGAAATGGCCGCCATCAGCGCCTGCTGCTCCAGCCGCTTTTGAAGGGCGAATTCGGCCTGCTTGATGTCGGTGATGTCCACCGAATGCTGCAAATGCGCCCGCTGTCCGGCGGACCACTCGATAAAACTGTCGGTATTGCGGTAGTAGCGCCCGGTCACGGTGTTGTGCTCCTCCCAAACCACCGGCACATCGGGATTTTCATTCAGCCGGTAACAGGGACAAAAGTCGCACCGCTCCGAAAAGCCGTCCTGCAGGACCCGCCAGCAGATCTCACCCACACCGCCGGACAGCTTGAAGTGCTCCTTCATTTTGTCGTTGATAAACAGAATCTCGTCCGTCTGCGGGTCGGAGACGTAGAGGTAGGCATCCAGCCCGTTTAAGATGTTGGTCAGCACATTCATGGACACCTTGGAGCGCTCCTCGGCCTGATGGCTTTCCTGCAAGCGCGCGAGCATGTCGTTGATGGCGTGGCTGAGGGTGTAAAACTCCCGGTGCCGCTCGTACCGGAGGGTGTCGATGGCCTTGTCCTGCTCGATGCCGCCGATGTCGCCGGCCAGCCGCGACAGCGGCCGCAGCAGCGCGCGGTCCAGCAGGACAAACAAAACGACAAGGATGAGCAGCAACATGAAAAACAGCAGGGCGGTGGTCAGGGACACCAGAGCCAGACCCTCCTGATACAACACGCGCGGATGATCAAAATACAACACCGAGCCGCGCGCGCTGCGCAGGTTGGCCAGCGTCAGCCGCGCCACCAGCAGGTTGTTGCTGACCACCTCGTAGCCGTCCCGCGTGACGCCGTCGGTCTGCTCGGCGACCGAAAACACCGAGGTGGGGAGCTTGGTCAGCGCACGGATTTGCGCGTCGTCATAACGGATGAAAAACGTGAATGTACCCACGGCGGGGCCGCTGTCGTCACTGCGCAGCACCGGCATGGTGCAGGCGAGGTACGAATGCTCGCCGCAGACCACAAAACCGGTGTCGTTGTAAGGGCCCTCGAGCGAGAAGTGGTTCTCCTCGGAGGGCTGATTTTGCAGCACATCCCGGGCAATCGGCGCGACGGTTTCACTGAGCCCCGCGGGGAAGTCCAGACGGGGGCCTCCGGCCGGCTCGTAGCGGGAGCCGGCGTAAAGGTCGCGGCCGGCGGCGTCCTTGATGAGGACAAAATCCACCGCGTAGGAGGTGAGCATGGTGCCGTCAGCGAGATGATGCGCGATGAAATTGTCATCCTCGCCCAGCACATACGCATATGTTTCGTCCCAGCTCGACCAGGCCCGGGTGTTGTAATTCATATTTTGTTGGGTGGCCTCCATCGCGCCGTGGATGACGTCGGACAGCTCGCGGATATGCTCCGACTCGGTTTTCTTTAGCGCGCCGGACATATTGCCGTAGAAGATCCAGACGAAAATCAGCAGACCGCAGAGCAGGGCGGCGCCCAGCGTAACGAGCAGAAAGGCGCGCAGCGAGCGGTTTTTTTCCCGTTGCTTCAAGAAAGCTCACCTCCACAAGAAGAGATCAAGTGCTGCTAAGCGTTCAGCATTTTGATGAGTACCCGCGCGGTGGTCATGGCGTCGCCGAGGGCGCGGTGGTAGCTGTCCTCATTTTCAATGCCCAGATGCTGCGCCACAAAGACGAGCGAACGGCTGGGCAGAAAGGGAAACAGGCCGCGCGCGGCGCGCAGGGTACAAAACACCGTCGGCGCGAAGGGGATACCGGCGTCCGCGCAGTAGCGGTTTAAAAAGCCCATATCAAACGGCGCGTTGTGCGCCACAACGGTATCTTCCCCGATAAAGTCCAAAAGCAACGGCAAAAGCGCGGAAAAAGACGGCTTGTCCCACACCATTTCGTTCGTGATGCCGTGGATTTGCGTGGCCGCGTAGGGGATCGGCTTGCTCGGGCGGCACAGCGACGCCAGATGCAGCCCCACCTCCCCGTTATGTACCTGTACGGCGGCAAACTCCACGACCTCGTCGTTTTGCGGGCTCAGTCCGGTGGTTTCAAAGTCGATGACACAATAGCGGCTCATGCTCTATCCCTTCCCATCAAAAGGCCGGCCGCGTCTTCCACGGCGGTTTTGGCCTGTCCCAAATCCTGCCCGGCAAAGCGGTAGTCGAAGCTTTTGCAAAAAACCGACAGATTTGTCTGTATTTCTTTTATTTTGGGAGATATCATGCCCCATACATCGTCTGAAAATTGCGCGGACAGCTTGCGGCTGAGCTGGGCCTGCCCGGTTTTGACCAGCGCCGCCGCGTGGGGGAAGCAAAGGTCGCGCCGGCCGCGGAAGGTGTCCCGGAATTCCGGCTGATCCTTCCAGAGCGCAAGAATATTTTCCAGAAAGTGCCGGTGAAAATCCTCCGTCCGGCGGCAGACATAACAGTCCCCGGCCAGCGTCGGCAGGGCGTCGCACGGAGCCTTGGAAAGCTCGCCGAACAAGCTCTCCAGCATGAGCGCCAGGCTCAGTCGGTTTTTCATCCCAAGCAGCTTTTCCAAATGCGCCGCGCAAAAGCCGCGCTTGTTGGTCTCAATGCGCACATCCGGCTCCATCATGGCCGCGCCCATGACGTACTCCAGCGTCTCGCGCTCGAGCTTTGCGCGCAGGGCGCACACCGGGCAGCCGTCCGGCGCGGCGAAGGCCTCTTGGATGGGGATGGTGTAGATGGATTCTTTCATGGGCGGGTTCCTTTCGGTGGGGGGAGAGTTTTTAAACGGGAATGCGAAAGACAATGGTCACAGAGTCGTTTGGACGATCGTCCAAGGCCATGTACAGCGTATATGTCTCGTCGCGCGTAAACGAAACGTCGCTGTCTTCAAAGGTCAACCGGGAAAACTGCTTGTCCTCGGTGATTCTTTCCGCGCCAATATATCTTAATAAGAGTTCATTGCCACCGGAATCGGTGAGACAGGCGGAGAAATCGACGAAGTCATCACGGTTCGGCATGGAGCAAAAAAAACTGACCCGCAATTGATTCGGAAACGTTTCTTCATCGCTGCGAATATCTTCTATTAAGTATACATTGCTGAGAAGCATATTGCTCAGAAGCCACAAGTTTGATTTTTGGGATATAATATCGGCTTTTACGAAGGAGGAGGTATATGTTTTTCCCCTGATGAGCCCGTCGGGAATTTTTGTCTCGTCATGAAGTGAGGATAGAAACGGCCGCACAGAGAAAACGAAAATAAGAGTATAACACGCCAGCGCAATAACTGACCATATCACCCTGTTTTGCGTCTTCAAGCGCTCTATATTCCTGTCCACTTCCGACAGCTCTTCTTTGCCGTTTCGTGCATGACGCAGCTTTTTAATGAACAGACAAACAAAATAGACGGCCAGACAGAGTACGAACAGGAAAAAGAATCCGGAAATGCGAGCAAAAATTGTGATGCCCAAGGGGAAGCTTCCCAAGACCGAAGGGTCGGCTCCCCAAAACGAATGGTATGAGACGATTGTGGCAAGCGCAATACAGGCGCAAACGCCCAACAAAAGAAACGGAAGGAGCAGGCCGGAGGATTGCTTGCGTTTTACGCTGAGAAAACATTGCAGCAGAACAACAGCCAGAGAAAAGAGTAAGAATATCAATGACATGCCGGATGTCCCCCCTTTTTTTGTCACTCACCCATTATACCTATTCATCGCGCTCTCCGCGCCGTTTTTTATAATTTCCTCCACGGCGTCGGCGGCGCGTTCGCGCATCTGCGCGATGACCTTGGCGTCCTCGCCCTCCGGACGGGAAAGCACCCAGTCGGCCAGCGCGTACTCCGGGTTGGACGCCGCGCCCACCCCGATTTTCACCCGGGGAAAGGCGTCTGTCTTGAGGTGGTACAAAATATTTTTGATGCCGTTGTGGCCGCCGTCGCTGCCCTGCGCACGCACCCGCAGCCTTCCCGGCGCGAGAGCCACGTCGTCATACACCACGATCAGCCGTTCCGGCGGCAGCTTCAAAAACGCCAGACAATCGCGCACGGACTGCCCGCTCAGGTTCATAAACGTCTGCGGCTTGAGCAGCAGCACCTTGCGCGACAGCGCCGTCCCCTGACCGTATGTAGCCTGAAATTTCAGCTTTTTGACCGGGATGCCCCAGCGCGCGCTGAGCAGATCGATGACCTGAAAGCCCACGTTGTGGCGGGTGTGCTCGTATTTCGCGCCGGGGTTGCCCAGGCCGGCCACGACCCAATCCGCCGCGCCGGAAACAACAGTTCGTCCAAACATAGAACGCTCCCCAAAATCAAGTATACAGCGGCGAGATCGACTCGCCCTCATGCACCCGGCGGATGGCCTCGGCAAACAGCGGCGCCACCGACAACAGACGTATTTTGTCGGCGTCGGCGCGCAGCGGAATGGTGTCCGACACGGCCAGCTCGGACAAAACGCTGTGTTTCACCCGGTCATAAGCCGGGCCGGACATGACCGGGTGGGACGCGCAGGCGTAAATTTCCTTCGCGCCGCCGCGGGTGATGAGCGCCTCGGCCGCGCCGACCATACTGCCGGCGGTATCGACCATATCGTCAAACAAAATGACCCGCTTGCCGGCCACGTCGCCGATGATGCTCTCCACCTCGGATTCGTTGGGGCGCATACGGCGCTTGTCCACAATGGCCAGCGGGACGCCCATGCGCTGGGCGAAGGCGCGCACCCGCGCCACCGAGCCGATGTCGGGCGAGACGGCCACCAGGTCGTCGCGCTCCTCACCGAATTTTTCCGCAAAATATTCGGCAAACAGCGGCAACCCCAGCAGATGGTTGACCGGAATGTTGAAAAAGCCCTGCAGCTGCGGGGCGTGGAGATCCATGGTCAGCACCCGGTCGCAGCCCGCCGCCGTCAACAGATCGGCCACCAGCTTGGCCGAGATGGGGTCGCGTGAGTGCGCCTTGCGGTCCTGCCGCGCGTAACCGAAATAGGGCATGACGGCGGTGACGCGTTGCGCCGAGGCGCGCCGGCAGGCGTCCATCATGACGAGCAGCTCCATCAGATGGTCGTTGACCGGCGCGCAGGTGGATTGAATGAGAAACACATCGCAGCCGCGCACCGACTCGCGCAGAGAAACGGACACCTCGCCGTCGGCAAAGGTGCCCACGCGGCAGTCGCCGAGCGGGGCGCGCAGATGGGCGCAGATGTTCATCGCCAAGGACAAATTGGAATTGCCTGCGAAAATTTTCAGACCCGACACAGTATCATCCCTGTAGTTTTATTTGGAAGGCCGGCGTTTTTCCACCCAGCCCTCTTTGTTTTCCTGCCGCACCCGGGCGATGGCCAGCGCCCCCTCGGGAACATTGCCGGTGATGGTGGAGCCGGCGGCGGTAAACGCGCCCTTTCCAATCGTCACAGGGGCTACAAGGTTTGTGTTGCAGCCGATGAAGGCGTCAGTTTCCACCGTGGTGCGGTGTTTGACGCGGCCGTCGTAGTTGACCGTAATCGCGCCGCAGCCGATGTTGACATGCTCGCCGATATCGGCGTCGCCGACATAGGAGAGATGCGGGATTTTGGAACGGCTGCCGACGGTGGAATTTTTCAGCTCGACAAAATCGCCGATTTTGACCTCATTGCCCACGACACAGCCGGGGCGCAGATAGGCGTACGGGCCGATTTTGACATCGCTCCCGATGTTGGCGCCGAAAAGCTGGGAGGCGTTGACCGAGCAGCGGTCGCCCACCACGCAGTCCTGCAAAACGGAAAACGGCCCGATTTCGCAATCCTCGCCGATGAGGGTTTCGCCGTAGATCATCACGCCGGGCAGCAGGGTGGTGTCCCGCCCGATGAGCACGTCCGCGCCGATATAGGTCTGCGCTGGGTCGAGAATTTGCACGCCGGCGCGCATATGCCGCTCGACCACCGCCGTCTGCATCGCCCGGCGGGTCATGTGCAGCTCCAGCGCGGTTTGCACCCGCGCAGCGCCGCCCAGCCCGTCCGAGACGAAAAATTCGCGCAGCTTCAGACCGTCGGCATGCATCTTGGACAACGCGCCGGGAAAGCCGTCCGATCCGAGATAGGAAAAAATCCGCCCGGCGTCCCGCCCCAAAAAACCGTACAGGCCGGTGGAGCGCTCATCGTCCGAGAGTAGCTCGGTCAGCGTCGAGCCGCTTTTGGCATGGGCGTCCGCCAAGGTGTCCAGCGCGTGGGCGGTGATGAGCGCCGGCGCGGTCATGGCCGCCACAAAGCCGTCCCCGGCCTTTTGGGCGTAGGTCAGCAGATCGTCATACAGCGCCGGGGCGTCGGCGTCCAGCAGCAGAATTTCCGGCAGCTCGGGGGAAATATTGCCCGAGAGATAGGCGTCCCAGCGGTCGTCTGCCCGGACAAAACAAAAAGACGAAGCGCCGGCGGCCATCAGCGCGTCGGACACCCAACGCAAAAGCGGTTTAAACAGCACCTCCTGCAACAGCATGGGATATTTGGAGCCCTCGGCCTCTTCCGACATCCAGAGAATCGCCCGCGATACCGCCATACAAACACCTCACAACAAAACTTTGGATTATAGGGAAGCACTGATTAAATCGGCGCATGCCGGATTGGTGGGGAATTTGTTTTCAATCGAGCCGATTTTCGCGGCAATACTTTGTGTATTAACAAGAAAATCGGTGATGAGTGGGGGCAAATTACACACCGAGACGGCGTGTGAGGATTTATTCAATGCTTCCATTAGTATATACAATTTTGCGGCATTTCACTACCCGGAGTTTCGCTCCCGCAGACGGGTCAAATGCCGTTCGATGAGCGGCAGGGCGGGCTCGGGCTTGTGCATGCCGCGGGTTCCGGTGCGCTCGCCCAGCATCAAAAGCGGGGCGCGTTCCCCGGCGGCGCACAGGGTGCCCGCGCCGTTTTTCTCATACACCGACAGCGGCACCGCCGGCAGGAAGCCTGCCGTCAGGTTGCTTTGGCGGCGCAGGAGCGCACAAATATGTTCCCAAACCGCCGCGCTTTGCGCCGCCGAAAGGGCCGCCTCCCGGCCGCCCGGCAGCATGGAGCCCGGCAGACGGAGCTCCTCGGTGTGCAGCAGCGATTCCGGCCAGCATTCCTCGCGCGGCATGACCCAAAAGGGTTCGCGGGCGCGGCGCAGCGCCTCGGCGGCGTCGCCGTATCCGCCGGACGGGCAGGTCTGGCGCAAAATCGCGTCGGCGAGCTCCTCGGGCAGCCACAAAAGCCCCGGCGCGGCGGCCGATACAACCGCGCGGCCGGGAGACGCCTCCCAGCCCATGAGGGTCTCAAAGGCCGGTTGCCCCGGCAGCCGCGCCGAAAACAGCGGCCGGGCGTTTTTTTGCGCGGCGGCAAACAGCATGTCATACCGCACGGTATCGGCGGCGCTGCGATAGAGCACCGTCTGCTGGGCATTGGGCGCGCCCTCATGGCAAAACGCGTCCAGCGCCGCCACACCGGGCGACACGAACAGCGTCGCCGCGCCCCAGGACGGCGACCCGGCCGCCAAGGTCTCATATGCGCCGGTCTCGTACAGCGGCCAGTTTTGCTCCAAATGTCCCATCCAGTCGGCGGGGTCGGGCAGAATCTCCCGCACGGTGTGTCCCTGCGCCAACAGCGCCAGCAGCGCCTGCCGCCAGAGGGCGGCGAAGGAGGGGTCGCCGGTGCGCCAGCCGGGATCCTCCTGCGAAAACAGGCAGACCGGCCCGCGCCGTCCGGAGGACAGCACCTCGTGCAAAAAGTTGATGACGGCCTGACGCTTGCCGTCCGGGCCGTAAAAAATCTGATGCTCCCACGGCTGGCCCTTTTGGACGCGCGGCCAGAGATTGACCGGCGTGCGCGGCGGGCTGTCTCCCGCCGACAGGCACAGCGCCAGCCGCTGGACGGGCAGGCCCTCTTCCTCCTCCCGCAAAAACGCGGCCAGCGCATGCGCGCCAGGCTCTCCGCCCACCGCCCGGCGCAGGACGTCCCGGTCGTGCTCCCGCAGGGGGACGCCGGCCAGAAAGGCGGCGATTTTGCGTATGACAGGGGAGCCGGAGGCGGGGACGCGCTCCCCGCTTTTCCAGCGCGATACCAGCGACGGATCGACCCCGATGCCGCGCGCCAGCGCGATATTGCCCACCCGGCAAATGTCCATGAGGGCGCTCAGGTTTTCATGAAAAGGCATGGTTTCCCCCGCCCATCCTTATTGTTTGGCCGCCTCGATGAGCGACGGCTCCTGAATCAGCCGCCGGATCGTCCGCATCGTGCGGGCGTAGTCCTGCCGGAAGGCGGCCAGCTGATCATCCTCCGGCTCGATGGCCTCGCCGCCCTTGGCGCGCAGCTCAATCAGCTTGACCTGCTCCAACACCTGCTCCAGACACAGGTTGGCGGCCACGCCCGTGAGGGCGTGGGCCTTGGAAGACACCTCGGCAGGATCGCGGGTGTCCACCGCCGCCAACAGATCCTCCAGCATGGTTTTTTGGGAAAAACTCTCCAGCAGGCGGGTGTACAGCTTGACGTTCCCCGCCAGAATTTTCAGTCCCTGCGCCAGATTGACGCCCCAAATCTCCTCCGGCAAAGCCCCTTCCTCCTCCTCTTCGGTACGCAGATACCGGCTCAGCTCCACAAACATTTTGGCCTCGTCGATGGGCTTGCTCAGATGCCCGTTCATGCCGGAGGCCAGCGCCCGGTCGATGTCCTCTTTAAACGCGTTGGCGGTCATGGCCACGATGGGGACGTCCCGTCCCCTTGGGGACGAGCGGATCAGCCCCGTGGCGGTATAGCCGTCCATATGCGGCATTTGTACGTCCATCAAAATGAGATCGTACGCGTTGCTTTCAATCAGCTCGACGGCCTGCGCGCCGTCCTCGGCCTCAAAAACCTCCACACGGGTCGGCTCCAGCAGACTTTTGAGGATGACGCGGTTGATTTCCATGTCCTCGACCAGCAGAATTTTTTTCCCGGGAAATACATATTGCCGCTCGATCTTGCGGTCGCGGCGCGGGACGCCGGCGCCGATGATCTCGTTGATGGTCGTGATGATGGTGGAAGGAAACAGCGGCTTGGACAGCAGCTTGCGGATGCCGGCCTCGCGCGCCTCCCGCTCGATTTCATGCAGCTCGTACATGGAAATCATAACGATGGAGGCGTTGAAATCCTTCTTTTCGCGGAGGCGGCGGGCGGTTTCCAGCCCGTCCATGCCGTCCATGCGCAAATCCATAAAAATCACATTGAACGGGTCGCGTGCGGCCAGCCCCTCATCGACCTGCGTCAGCGCGTCGAAGCCGCTCTGGACGGTGTCGCACCGAATGCTGTGGCTCTCGAGGATGCTGCGCATATACTGGCAGATTTCCTCGCTGTCGTCCACGACCAGCACCCGCAGCGTTTTGACGCTGCTGGGCGGGACGGAGACCTGCACCAGCTCGGTGTCGTCCACGATTTTAAACGGTACGGCAAAGGAAAACCGGCTGCCGACGCCGACCTCGCTGTCCACCTGGATATCGCCGCCCATGATCGTGACGATCTTTTGCGAGATGGCGAGCCCCAAGCCCGTGCCGCCGTAGCGTTTGGTGATGCTGCCGTCGGCTTGGGAAAAGGCCTGGAACAGCCCCTGCATTTGCTTTTCGCTCATGCCGATGCCGGTGTCGGAGACAATGACCTCCAACACGACCGAGGCCCGCGCGCGCTCCCTGATCCGCACGTGCAGCTCCACACGGCCCTCCACCGGGGTAAATTTGATGGCGTTGGAAATCAGGTTCATGATGACCTGTGTAAAACGCACCGAGTCGCCCAGCAGCCGCCGCGGCACATTGTTTTCAATGCGGACAAACAGATCCTGCCGCTTTTCCTCGGCCTTGATGGAGATGACATGCACCAGATCCTGTAATACCTGCTCCAAATCAAACGACTCGTCATACAGCTCAAACCGCCCCGACTCCACCTTGGAGAGATCCAGCACGTCGTTGATGATGTTGAGCAGATGATTAGAGGAGGTCTCCACATGGGTGAGGCAGGAGCGGATCTTGCCAATTTCGTCGGTGGCCTTGGCAATTTTTGTCATGCCGATGATGGCGTTCATCGGCGTGCGAATCTCGTGGCTCATGTTGGAGAGGAACTGGCTTTTGGCGCGGTTGGCCTCCTCGGCCTGCTCCTTGGCCCGCAGCAGCTCCCGCTGAGCCTCCTTGATTTTGGAGACATCGCGCATGATGGTGCCGACATAGATTTTTTCGCCGTCCCGGATGGAAAAAAGCTGCTGCTCCACCGGCAGGCGGGTGCCGTCCCGGCGGATCATTTCGGCCTCGCCCTGCCAATGGCCATGCCGCACGGCATACCGCAGGGCGTCGATAATCCGCGCGCTGGTTTCGTCGTCATAAATGCGCCGCGGGCCGAGATCCAGCCCGACCTCCTCCGGCGTATAGCCGCTCATCCTGTACGCGCCGGGGTTGCAGTAGATGACATGCAATTCCGCGTCGATAACCGCGATGAACGAATCGGTATTTTGCAGGATGGCCGATTCCAATCGGCCGGCCGGGATGGCCGCGTGGCCGGCGCTCTCCCAAATCGCCATAGTTAAACCTCCCGTTGTTTGGACAGGGATTGGTATTTTTCGTGATTTTCCAGAAAAATCTCGGACAGCACCGGATCAAACTGGGTGCCCGCGCCCGCGCGCATCAGCGCGACAGCCTCGGCATGGGTCAAGGCGGGCTTGTACACCCGGGCATTGGTCAGCGCGTCATAGACATCGACAATGGACATAATCCGCGCGCCGAGCGGGATCTGCTTGCCGCGCAAGCCCTCGGGGTATCCGTTGCCGTCCCAGCATTCGTGGTGGTACAGGCAGATATCGCGGCAGCAACGGATATAGGCCGGCTCCTCAATATCCCGCATGGTGTCGATGATCTCGGCACCCAGTGTGGTGTGCTGCCGGATGATGGCGAATTCCTCCGGAGTCAGTTTGCCCGGTTTGAGCAAAATATTATCCGGTGTGCTGATTTTTCCGATATCGTGCAGCGGCACGGCGCTGGCCATCATCCGGATATCGGCTTCCGAAAGCTCGTCGCGCAGACGGCCGGTACGCATCGCCTGTGACGCCAGCAGCTCGGCCATTTCACGGGTGCGGCGCACATGCCGGCCGGATTCCACATGCCGGTATTCAATGACCGAGGCCAGAAATTCCACCATGGAGCCTTGCACCCGCAGGACTTTTTGCACATTTCGATCCACCAGCTCCTCCAGCTGAGAGCGGTGTTTTTTGAGCTCGATATGGGCGTCCACCCGGCAGCGGACGATGTCGGGGTGGAAGGGTTTGTTGACAAAATCCACAGCACCCGCCTGCAAGCACCGGATTTCCGGTTCATTGCCGCCGGCCGCCGTGATGACGATCACGGGAATTTTTTGGACATACCCGCTCTCGCGCAGCACGTCCAGCACTTCGTAGCCGTCCATTTCGGGCATCATGATATCCAGAAGGATGAGATCCAGCTCGGAGGAGTGGTTCATGACCTGCTCGACGGCCTCGAAACCGTCGGCCGCCTGCAAAATATTGTATTTTTCCTGTAAAATTTCCACCAAAATTTCGCGGTTTACCTCGATGTCATCCACCACCAGCACCGTATCTTTGCGCATCGGCCCACCTCGTCTGTCATGATATCCTTCCCAGTGTATCAAAAGGGGAGGAACTTGTCAAAAAAGAAATGCGGATTCACCGGATGCGGAGAGGGACAATACGGCCTTTTCCGGCATAAAATGACCGGGGGTGATAGGTATGGTTCCCGAAACTGCGGCAACCGCAGTCTCCGCGTTGGCAGCCGCCATCGCCAATTGTGTGCCGCCCGATCAGATTGACGTCTTGGCCGCCGTCTTCACGCAGCTGGGGGACACGCTGGCCACCATTTCGGTATTGCGCGAAAAGCAGGAGGGCGCTGCGCTCGAGCCAAAAAACGACCGGAAGGCGCTGCCGGAAACATAAAAGAGAACCGGAGTATAGGCTCCTCAAGAAAACAAAGCAAGCGGAAACAGCGTTGCCCGCTGTTCCGCTTGTTTTCTAAAATGGTGTGAAGGAGGGAAAAGCTTGTACTATTCATCCTTCTTATCCTTTGAACTTTTCGACGTGCTGATTTGCACAAGAAAAATAATCAGTACCACAACTGATAATGGGATGTAAATATAATTCGGTATTCCTACAAAAATGTCCACGGAGACAAGTATTGCCCAAATAATTATTCCGAAATATGCATTGTTTTTCAACCAATTCTTCATTTGACGCTCTCTCCTGTTCCGTTTTTATATTCACGTCTGCCAATCACTCATTTTACTAAAATTACCGTATAACGCGCAAAAAAGGAGGGGCACCCCCCCTCCTTTTCGCAGCCTCAATCCAGCCACTCCACGGGATACAGCGTTTCCAGCGTCGCGTAAAAATCGTTGTACTCCTCGGCGCGGATGGCCTCCTCGGCCCAAATTTTCCAGTATGGCGTGCTCGGGGAGATGAAATACATTACATGGAACCCGTAATCGGTGCCGACAATGCCGGTGTCGCCGGTTTTGCGCGCCGCGTCGAAGCACCACTCCTCAAACGGCGCAACCATCTGCCCCACATAGACATTCTCATACAGCCCGCCGATATCCTCGGAGTAGGTATCCAGCGTATTGCCCGCGACCAGCGCGGCAAAGGAATCCTCGGTCTTGGCGCCGGCTTCCCATTGGATGAGAAGCGCTTGCGCCTCCTCCTCCGTTCCGACGAGAATATGGCGCACATTGACCGTGTCGGCTTCCGAGACGGTGCCGTCGTTGTGCGCGTCAAAATAGTCGCGCAGTTCCTGCTCGGTGTATGTATAGGAATCCTGCTTCTCAATTTCAAAGCGCCGGCCCAACAGCTGCTGACGCAGAATATCGCTCAGGCGGGCGACGGTCATGTTGGGGCCGTATTCCACCTGCAAAAATTCGTCCATCGACTCATCGACGCCGCGTGAGCTGTCCACATAGGACAGGAAGTCTTCATACATCGTCTCGTCCTCGGCGGTCAGCACAGTGCCGGCCTCGGTCGCGGCATTGCCCAAGAGCAGACAGCTCACCAAGTCCTGGATGGCGGCCTCCTGGAAATACTGATCCCAGGTAATGTCCCGCTCGGGCACGGTCTGTTCGGAAAACGGCTGGGAGAGATCCAGTACACCGGTCAGCGAATCGCCGTAATAGCTGACAAACCCGGAGATGGTGGCGTAATAATAATAGTCCATATCGATGCTGTCGGCGGTGAAATTGCCCACCTTCAGGATTGGCGTTGTGGCGTCCGCATCGCCGCCGGACGAGGGCGTCGGGGACACAGAGGGCGAGGAAGACGGCGACGGAGAGGGCGTATCGGTTTGCTGACAGGCAGACATAAGCAAAAGCAGGACGAGCAAAAGAAGCGGTAGCAATCGTTTCATGGTACTCCCATCCGCCGCGCACGCGGCATTGCATATTATACTGTTATTGTATCACATGACGAAATTTGACGCAACGCAGAAAAATTTGTTCCCTCACAGGATCAAAAGCTCCTTGGGCGCGCGGGTGAGATTTATGACGCCGGTCTTGGTCAGCGCGACGACATCCTCAATGCGCACGCCGAAGCGCCCGGGCAGATAGATGCCCGGCTCAGCCGAGATGACGGCGCCCACGGGCAGGATTTTTTCCTCCGACGAGCCGGCGCAGTAGTCTTCATGAACCTCCAGCCCGATGCCGTGGCCGAAGCCGTGGCCGAAATATTCGCCGTAGCCCTCGTCCTCAATGACCTTGCGGGCAACCGCGTCAATGGTGCTGCCCACCACGCCGCCGCGCGCCGCCGCACTGCCGGCCTCCTGCGCGCGCAGGACGATTTCGTAGACCTTGCGCATTTCGGCGGTGGCTTCACCGACGGCCACGGTGCGGGTCATGTCGGAGCAGTAGCCCTTGTACATACAGCCGAAATCCATGGTCACAAAGTCGCCGCGCGCGATGGGACGGTCGCCCGGGTGCCCGTGGGGCAGGGAGCTGTTGGGCCCGGCCACCACGATGGGATCAAAGGAGACCTTGTCGGCGCCCTCGCGCAGCATGTGGTAGATGAGCTCGGCGCAGATATGTTTTTCGGAGACGCCGGGCTTTATCAGTGGCAGCACGCTCTCCAGCGCCCGCTCCGCAATGCGCTGCGCCTCTTGCATCAGCGCCAGCTCGTGGTCATCCTTGACCGCGCGCAGGGTGTTGAGCAGCTTGTCGGCGGGGATCATCTCGACCGGCAGTGCCTCCCGCAGCCGCGTGTGCTGCGAGACGAACATGGCGTCCGCCTCAAAGCCCACCCGCCGTGCGCCGTGCGCCTCCAGCGCCTGCCGCAGAAGCTCCTTGTAGGGCTTTTCGCGGGTGACCATCGCGATGTCGTAGCCGGAGACCTCGCGCTGCGCCAGCTCGAAATACCGGAAATCGGTCCAGAAATAACTTTTTTCCCACAGTATGAGCGCCATGCCGGCCGAGGATGGGAAGCCGGTCATATAATACCGCGCCACGTCGGAGGAGCACAGCAGCGCGTCGAGGTTTTCCGCCTCCATGAGCGGACGCAGGGCGGCCAGCCGGTTGGTCATAACACATTCTCCTTCGTCTGTAAAAGTGACCCCAGCGCCCGCACCGCCAGCAGGTATCCCTGCGCGCCGAAGCCGCAGATACAGCCGGCGCAGACCGGGGAGAGCAGGGAGGTGCGGCGGAAATCCTCTCGGGAATAGATGTTCGTAAGGTGCACCTCCACACAGGGCAGACCGACCGCCGCGACGGCGTCGCGCAGGGCGACGCTGGTGTGGCTGTAGCCGCCGGCGTTGAGGATAACCCCGTCATAGACGCCGCGCGCGTCGTGTAGCGCGTCAATCAACGCGCCCTCGTGGTTGGACTGCATGGCGGAAAGCGTCATGCCGAGGGCTTCGGCCTCGCGTCGGGCGGCCTGTTCGATCTCGGCGAGGGTCTCGCGCCCGTAGAGTGCCGGCTCTCGCGAGCCGAGCAGATTTAAGTTGGGGCCGTCCAGCAGCAGCAGCTTCACGGCGTCGCCTCCTCATAAAGCCGTTTCATGTCCATGGCGTCCTCGGCCTGTGTGCCGGCCGACTCGCAGATGATGGTCGCGGCGTAGTCCCTCTCGCGCAAGAGCTTGGCCAGCGGGGCAAAGTCGGGGCCGAAGGCTCCGTTGCCGAAAATGAGATGGCGCACCTCGCCGCCGGCGGAATACTCGATCTGGGAAAAGTGACTGTGAAACACCCGTGCGCGCTCCAGCCCAATGGCTTGCTCCATTTTGTCGAGCAGTCGGGCGGTGGCCTCATAGCCCTCGTCGGCGCCGTGCGACCGGGCATACAGATGCCCGAAATCCACGCAGGGCAGCAGCCGTTCGTCCCGTGCGCAGAGTTCCAAAACCTCCTCCATGGTGCCGAGCTGGCCGAGCTTGCCCATGGTCTCGGGGCAGAGTGTAATGTCCGCAAAGCCCTCCGCCTCTATGTGCACCAGCGCTTCCCGCAGCGCGGCTTGCGACCGCGCCAGCGCCTCCGGGCGGTCTGCCCCGCCGCCGGCCGCGCCGGGATGCACCACTATGCGGCGGGCCCCCATGGCGTCCGCCGCCCGGGCGCTTTGCAGGAGGTACCGGAGGTTTTTCTCCTGCTGGGCGGGGTCGGGCGAGGATAAATTGATATAATACGGCGAATGCAGCGACAGGGCAATCCCATGCGCGGCCATGGCCGCGCCCAGCTTTTGGGCGGTCTCGGTTCCGATATTCACCCCGCGGCCGCACTGGTATTCGTAGGCGGATAACCCCCGGGCGGCCAGCCACGCGGGCGCGTCCAGCGTGGATTTATATTGGCGGGAAAAGCTCTCGCAGTTGCCCGCCGGGCCGAATTTGACACGGTTCATGAAGATTTCTCCTTTGCCCGCTTTAGCGCCCGTTTGATAAAGGGGCGCTCCAGAGCGTAGCGTAACCGGAAAAACCAATGGGTATGTAAGTTCAGCGGCGTCACCAAAAAGGCCCGAAGGCCCGCCCTGTGCGCGCCCCAGACATCGGTGAACACCTGATCGCCCACAGCGGCGATCTGCTCCGGCGCAAGGCCGAACAGGCGCGTCACCTCGCGATAGCAGCGCCGGCCGGGCTTACCGGCGTTGCTGACAAAGGGGAGATTCAACCCCTGACAAAACCGCTCGGCGCGTGCGCGGCCGTTGTTTGTAAGGATGGCGACGCGGAGTCCGGCGTCGGTCAGACCCGCCAGCCAGGCGGAGACCTCGGCGGAGGGCTCCTGCTCGGAATAGCCGGCCAGCGTATTGTCAAGATCGGCGGCAACGCCCAAAATGCCCTCGCGCGCAAGCATCTCCGGCGTAATGGCATGGATGCTGGAAAACACCTTGTCGGGCACCAGCCTCAATTCTTCTCTCTCCTCCCCGGCATAACCGGACATTCCTGTCCATATAGTAGTATACCACGATTTTGCGCGCGGACAAGGGGTGAAGCCTCATGACGGGAAATTTTGAGCTGTATCTCGCGGCGACGCCGCCCGACACACGGGCCGCGGCGCGTTTCGGTCTATTGCCGGCGCATATGGCC
>JAVBOJ010000111.1:0-17397 GCA_031550755.1 Oscillospiraceae bacterium | reverse complement strand
TCATACAAGGATAAAAAATGGCCGGAATGAATCCGGCCATTTTTTTAACAGGTTACGGGAGCGGGAACGGGTGTCAGATAACGGATATCAGATAATAGATAACAGATAGGGACGACGGCGGCGGTTTTGTAGGGCACGATGCCCCACTTGCGCCGCCCAGACAAGGAGGATTTTTTATGCGCCGACACGACCGCGAAATCACCGACCCCGCCGACCTGCGCGGCATTCTGGAGCGCTGCGACGTCTGCCGTCTGGGGCTGCTGGACGGGGAGTACCCGTACATCGTGCCGCTGAATTTCGGCTTTACCCTGGAGGACGGGGCGCTGACGCTGGTTTTCCACTGCGCCCATGAGGGCAAAAAGCTCGACCTCATCCGGCGCAATCCCCACGCGTTTTTTGAGATGGACGGCGGGCACAATCTGGTCGTCCGGGACGACGCCTGCGCCCACACGATGGAGTACGAGAGCGTGATGGGGCGGGGCCTGTGCGAAATTGTGACCGACCCCGCCGAAAAAACGGCGGCGCTGGCGCGGCTCATGCGGCAATACGTGCCGGACAGGGCGTTTTCCTTCACCGAGGCGCAGGCCGCGGCGGTCACCGTGCTGAAAATGACGGTGTCGGAATTTACCGGCAAACGCCTGACGGCAGATAGTAGACAGATAACAAAGAACAGATAATAGATAGGGATGCGGCGGGGGTTGTCCCTGCAAACGCACGCCCCCGTGCATAAAAAGAGGGTTGACACCATCCGTCTATCATGTTATCATGTTATCATGCTAAAGTAACGGGAGGAGAATTCCCCATGCCTGTGTCCCTGATCGGCGCGCCGGAGGGCGCGCGCGACCGTCTCTTTGCCGCCGCCGCCGCCCGCCGGGCGATGGAAGCGCGGGTGGCCGCGCTGTTTTCCCGCCGGGGCTTCCGCGAGGTCATGACCCCCGCCGTCGAGCGGTATGAGCTGTTTATCAAAGCCGGGCGGCCCCTGCCGGAGGAAACCATGCTCAAAACCATCGACCGCCACGGGCGCATCCTTGTCCTGCGGCCCGATTCCACCACGCCGATGGCGCGGGTGGCCGCCGCGCGGCTCAAAAACCTGCCGCCGCCCCTGCGGCTGTATTATATTCAGGACGTTTTCCGGTGCGGCGCACCGCACACCGGCCAGATGCTGGAAACCCGGCAGGCCGGCGTCGAGCTCATCGGCGCGGGCGGGGTGCGGGCCGATCTGGAAATGCTCTCGCTGGCGGCGCAAACCCTACTGGAGCTGACCGGGGGCGACTGGCGGCTGGAGCTGGGGCACGCGGGGCTGTTTTCCGCGCTGGCGCAAGCGCTGCCGGCCGACGGGGAAACCCGCGAGGAGCTGCGTGCGCTGATCGAACAGAAAAATTTCGCCTCGCTGGCCGACGCCCTGTCGCCCTTCGGCGACCATCCGGCGGCGCGGGGCATCGGGCGGCTGTGCCGCCTGTTCGGCGGGTCGGAGGTCTTTTCCGATGCCGGCTCGTTTGGCCTACCGGAGGCCGATGCGGCGCTGGCCGAGCTGTCCGCGCTGTTTGCGGCGCTGGAACAAGCCGGCTTTGCCGGGCAGATTCAGCTGGATTTCGGCCTGGTCGGCGAGCTGGATTATTACACCGGCGTTATCTTCCGGGGCTACGCCGCCGGGGCGGGCGCACCGGTGCTCTCCGGCGGGAGGTATGACACCCTGCTCTCGGCGCTAGGAGACAGCGCCCCGGCTGTGGGCTTTGCGGCCGATCTGGACGCGCTGTGCGCCCTGCGCGCGCCGTTGCCCGAGGCCGCCGACGCCGTCCTCATCCACTTTTCGCCCGACACGCTGGGCGCGGCGCTGCGCCGGCTGGACGCCCGCCCGGGCAGTATTTTGTCCCCCTGCTCGACCCGGGAGGAGAGCCTCGCGCTGGCGCGTCTGCGCGGGATCAAAACCGTCATCGACGTGGCCGCCGGAACGGAGGAAACCCTATGAACACCAAGCTTTTGCGCCTGGCGCTGACCAAGGGCCGGCTGGAAAAAAACACCGTCGCCATGCTGGAGCGCGCCGGGGTGGACGTCTCCCCGCTGCGCGACCCGGGCCGGCGGCTGAGCCTGCCGCTGCCGGAGGCCGGCGTCGAGGTGGTGCTGGCCAAGGCACCCGACGTCATCACCTATGTGGAGCACGGGGTCTGCGACCTCGGCGTGGTCGGCAAGGACACCATTTTGGAGCAGGGAAAATCGCTCTACGAGGTGCTCGACCTCGGGTTTGGAAAATGCCGCTTCGCCCTCGCGGTGCGGCAGGGAGACGACTTTTTCGGCGAGATTTCCCATCGCCGCGTCGCCACGAAGTACCCCGGCGTGGCGCGGGCGTTTTTCGCCCGGCGGGGGCTGGACGTCGAAATTATCCGCATTGAGGGTTCGGTCGAGCTGGCGCCGATTTTGGGGCTGGCCGACGCCATCGTGGACATCGTGGAAACCGGCGACACCTTGCGTGCCAACGGACTTATCCCCATTGAGGACATCGCGCCGGTCTCGGCGCGGCTGGTGGTCAACATCGCCGCCATGAAGCTGCGCCGCGCCGAGGTGCAGCGGTTCATGACCCTCTGCGAGAAAGGATTGGCGATATGATGCATATTTATCGCGCCGGAACGGCCGAGGCCGACGCGCGTCTGCGGGAGATTCGCGCCCGCCGCGCCGGGGCAAACGAAAAAATTGCGCGGTCGGTGCGGGAGATTCTCGCCGACGTGCGCGAGCACGGCTGGGAGGCGGTCGTCCGCCGCTCCGAGCTGTATGACGGCGCGCCCGCGCGGGAGCTTTCGCGCATAGAATGGGACGACGCGGCGGCGCTCTGCCCGCCCGCCGTGTCGGCGGCGCTGGAAAAGGCCGCCGCGCGTATCCGGGATTATCAGGAAAAGCTGCTGGTCGCCTCCAAGGAATGGAGAAGCCCCGACGGCGGCCGGGTGGGGGTGCTGTCGCGCGGGCTGACGACCGTGGGGCTCTATGTGCCGGGCGGCACGGCGGCCTATCCGTCGTCCGTGCTGATGAACGCCGTGCCGGCCAAGGTGGCCGGGGTAGGCACCCTCCTCATGGTCACCCCGCCGACAAAGCACCTCAGCCCTGCCGTGCTGCGGGCGGCGCAAATCGCCGGGGTGGATCGTGTTTTTGCCGTGGGCGGGGCGCAGGCGGTGGCCGCGCTGGCCTTTGGCGCGGGAATGCCGCGGGCGGACAAGGTCGTCGGCCCGGGCAACGCCTATGTGGCCGAGGCCAAGCGCCAGCTGTTCGGTTTGCTGGACATCGACATGATCGCCGGGCCGTCCGAGGTGCTGGTCATCGCCGACGAAACCGCCGACCCTGTTTTTGCCGCCGCCGACCTGCTTAGTCAGGCCGAGCATGACAAAATGGCCGGGGTCATCCTGCTGACCACGTCGGAAACCGTCGCGCGCAACGTCCGGGCGGAGATTGCCCGCCAGCTCATGACCCTGCCGAGGCGGGAAATCGCCGAGGCGGCAATGGTCGGCTTCGGGGCGCTGCTGGTCTGCGAGGAGCTGGAAGAGGCGGTCGCGCTGGCCAACGAGCTTGCGCCCGAGCATCTGGAGCTGCTCACCCGCGACCCGGACGCCCTGCTGCCCTCTATTCGCAACGCCGGCGCGGTGTTTCTGGGGCCGTACAGCCCGGAGCCGCTGGGCGACTATATGGCCGGTCCGTCGCACGTGCTGCCGACGTCGGGCTCGGCGCGGTTTTTCTCCCCGCTGTCGGTGGACACCTTCCTCAAAAAAACCAGCGTCATCGGCTATGAGCGGGCGCATCTCGCGCCAATCTGGCGGGACATTGTCACGCTGGCGGAGGCCGAAGGGCTGGACGCCCACGCCAACTCGATCAAAATGAGGTTCAGGCCATGAAACTGCCCAAAAAACTGCGCAGGCTCACCCCCTATCTGCCCAACGAGGTGCCCTGCCGGGTGCGGCTGGACGCCAACGAGAGCTTTTTGCCGCCGCCGCCGTGGCTGGCGCAAAAAATCGCCGAGGCCGTCGCCGCCGTGCCGCTCCACCGGTACCCCGATCCGGCGGCGCGGGAGGTGCGCGCGCTGGCGGCGGCGCTGTGGGGCGTCCGACCGTCCCAGGTCGTGGCGGGCAACGGCTCCGACGAGCTGATCTCCCTGCTGATTCAGACGCTGGTGCCGCGCGGCGGCCGGCTGCTGATCAGCGACCCGGACTTCTCGATGTACGCGTTTTACGCACAACTGAGCGAGGCGGAGTGCGTAAAGGTGCCCAAAATTGACCGAAAGCCGGACATTTGCTCCCTGTATAAGAAGTACAGGGAGGGCGGCGCCGACCTCATCATTTTCTCCAATCCGTGCAACCCGACCGGGCTGGGGCTGGAGGTCACCGACGTGCTGGCGCTGTGCAAAATCGTCACCTGCCCGGTGGTCGTGGACGAGGCGTACATGGACTTTTGGGATCAGAGCATGCTGTCTCGGCTTGACAGCCGCCCCAACCTCATCCTGCTCAAAACCTGCTCCAAGGCCTACGGGCTGGCGGCGCTGCGGCTGGGCTTCGCCGTCGCGTCGGAAAAGCTCGCCTCGCTGCTGATGGCGGCCAAATCGCCGTTTAACGTAAGCGCCCTGACCCAGGCCGCCGGCGCGGCGGTGCTGCGTGAGCCCGACTACCTGCGCGGCTGCACCGAGGCCGTCCGACAGAGCAAGGACGCGCTGGAAGCACAGGCAAAGGCCTTCGCGCAGAGTCATCCCGGCGTCTTTGAGGTGCTGGAAACCCACACGAATTTTGTCTTGCTCCAAACGCCCCGCGCCCCGGACTGGTTTCAGGCGCTGCTGACGCGCGGCGTGGCGGTGCGGCTGTTGCCGCCCAATCTTTTGCGGGTGACGGCGGGTGCGCCGGAGGAACACGCGGCGCTCTTTGCCGCATGGGAGGAATTGGTATGAATCGTTCGGCGCAGGTGACCCGGCGCACCAAAGAAACCGACATCGAGGCGGCGCTGACCCTTTCGGGCGGCGAGGTCGCCGTCGATACCGGCATCGGGTTTTTCGACCATATGATGACCGCGCTGGCGTTCCACGCCGGGTGGGGGCTGACCCTGCGGGCGCGGGGGGATTTGCGGGTGGATTTTCACCACACCGTCGAGGACTGCGGCATCGTCCTCGGGCAGGCGCTGCGGCAGGCACTGTCCCAAATGCCGGGCATCGAGCGCTTTGCCGACACCGCCGTGCCCATGGACGAGGCGCTGGCGCTGGCCTGTCTGGATGTCGGCGGGCGGCCGTTTTTGCGGTTTGACGCGCCGATGCCCCAACAGAAAATCGGGGAGTATGACGCCTGTCTGACCGTGGAATTTTGGCGTGCCTTCGTCACCCACGCCGGCGTGACGCTGCATCTGTCCGCGACCGGCGACAACGCCCACCACATCACTGAGGCGGTCTTCAAGGCCGCCGCCCGGGCGCTGAGGCTGGCGCTGCGCGAAACGGGACGGGTCGTGCCGTCCACCAAAGGAGTGCTGTGACCATGCAAATCCTTCCGGCCATTGACCTCAAGGACGGCCGCTGTGTGCGGCTTTTCAAGGGCGATTTTTCCACCGTCCACGCCGTGGCGGACGATCCGGCGGCGGTCGCGGCGGCCTTTTCCCGCGCCGGTGCGCGGCTCATCCACGTCGTCGATCTCGACGGGGCGCGCGGCGGTGTCCGCCGCAACGACGCCGTGGTGCGTGAGCTTGTCCGGGCGGCGCGTCCGGCCAAAATTGAGCTGGGCGGCGGCCTGCGCCGCATGGAGGACCTGGAGTCCGCCGACGCACTGGGCGTCCAGCGCTTTGTGCTGGGCTCGGCGGCGGCGGAGGCTCCCGATTTTGTCCGCGCGGCGGTGGCGCGGTTCGGGGCGCGGGTGGCCGTCGGCATCGACGCCCAAAACGGGCGGGTCAAAACCGCCGGCTGGGAAAAGGACGCCGGGCGCGACGCGCTCGAGTTGGCCGCCGAGATGGAAGCCCTCGGCGTCAAAACCATTATTTTTACCGACATCGACACAGACGGAATGCTGTCCGGGCCCAATCTACCCCGGCTGAAAGCCCTGCGGGAGAAAGTCTCCTGCGCCCTTGTGGCCTCCGGCGGAGTCGCCTCATCGGCGCATCTGCGCACCGTGCGCGAACTGGGGTGCGAGGCCGCCATTGTCGGCAAGGCGATCTATTCCGGCGACATCGATCTGACTGAGGCGATTGAGGAGGAAACGCGTATGACCAAACGCATTATACCGTGCATGGATGTAAAGGACGGCCGGGTGGTCAAGGGCGTCGGTTTTGAACACCTGCGCGACGCCGGCGACCCCGCCGATTTTGCCCGGCGCTACTGCGAGCAGGGCGCCGACGAGCTGGTGTTTCTCGACATCACCGCGACGACCGAGGACCGCGACACGACGCTGGACGCCATCCGGCGGGTGCTGGAGGTGATCGACGTCCCGCTCTGTGTCGGCGGCGGAATCCGCACGCCGGAGGACGCGGCGCGACTGTTTGACCTCGGCGTGTCCAAGGTGTCGATCAACACGGCGGCGGTGCTGCGCCCGGCGCTGATCGAGGAAATTGCGGGGCGGTACGGCTCGGCCGCCGTCACGGTGGCCATTGACGCCCGCCGGGATGAGGCCGGCGGCTATGAGGTGCTCATCCGGGGCGGACACGAGGCCGCCGGGCTGGACGCCGTGGCGTGGGCGCGGCAGGCCGAGGCACTCGGCGCGGGGGAGATTTTGCTCACCTCCAAGGACGCCGACGGCACGAAGGACGGCTACGATCTGGAAATGACAAAGGCTGTGGCGCAGGCTGTGCGCGTTCCGGTGATCGCCTCGGGCGGCTGCGGCAGCCTGCGGGACATCGCCGACGCGTTTGACATCGCCGGGGCGGGCGGGGCGCTGGCGGCGTCGCTGTTCCACTTCGGCGAGCTGACCATCCCGCAGGTCAGGGAATTTTTGGAGGGGCATAGATAACATGGACGCCTTGTTTCAAAAATCCGACCTCATCCCGGTCATTATTCAGGACGCGGAGACCCGCCGGGTGCTGATGCTGGGGTACACAAACCGCGAGGCGCTCCAAAAAACCCGGGAGACGGGGCACGCCTGGTTCTGGAGCCGCAGCCGCAAAAGCCTGTGGCAGAAGGGCGAAAGCTCGGGCAACGTCCTGCGCGTGCGCGAGATTTTCCTCGACTGCGACGCGGACACCCTGCTCTACCTCTGCGACCCCGCCGGGCCGACCTGCCACACCGGGCAGGTGTCCTGCTTTTTCACACGATGGGAGGATGCCGAATGAGCGATGTGTTTGAAGCTCTGTATAATGTGATCGAAACACGAAAAAAGACCCCGCAAGAGGGGTCGTACACCTGTTATTTGTTCGAAAAAGGGCTGGATAAAATCCTCAAAAAAGTCGGCGAGGACTGCGCCGAAACACTGATCGCCGCCAAAAACGGCGTGCCGTCCGCCACGGTCGAGGAGCTGGCCGACCTCGTCTACCACCTGTTCGTACTCATGGCGGCGCAAGGGATTCCGCTGTCGGCGCTGCAAGACGTGCTGGCCGCCCGGGCGCAAAAGCTCGGCAATCTCAAGGAGCTGAAGCAGACCGACCGGGTGACGTGAGGGCCTCAAACCCTATGCCGCGCAACAATTCCCAGACGGCGGGGAAGGCCCGCCCCAGCGCGGTGGCCTCGTGGGCGTCGCTGCCGAGACAGACAGAGCGCCCTCCGGCGCGGAAGTAGGTTTCCAGAAACCGCGGGCGCGGCGTCGTCATCCGCGCGTCCTCCCGGCAGCCCGAGGTGTTGACCTCCACGAGGATCGGCAACCCCGCAAGCCTCTCGGCCAGAGCGGTTTCGGCGAATTCCACAAAGGCCCGCTCCACCGGGGAGAAACCCTCCTCCGGCAGGGTACGGCGGAAAATGCCGACATGGCCGAGCACGGCAAACAGCCCTGTATCCAGCAGGGCGTTTGTTTCGTCAAAGTACTGGCGCAGTAGGTTCAGCCGCTCCGGCTCGCCGCCGGGGAACAGCGCCCCGCCCGACACCGAGAACCCCCCGATCATATGCACCGAGCCGATGGTGTAATCGAACGCGTTGTCCCGCAAGGCTTGGCGGATGTCCGGCTCGACCGAACGATGATAATCGACCTCGACTCCGCAAAAAACGGGCAAGCCCTTGTCCCGCAGGGCACTGACAGCCGCGAAGTACGCGGGGAGGTCGAGAAAGCCATACGACCCGCAGCAGGGCAAAAAATCCAGATGCTCACAAAAGCCAACGCCGCCGACCTCGCCGGGCAGGGGAAAATATCCCGCCGGCGGGGTTTTTCCGTCGCGGGAAAAGGTGGTGTGTACATGCGCGTCAAAAAAGCGCATAGGGCACCTCGTTCAGCGGCGGCACGACGATATCGGCCTGCATGATAAGCAGTGGGCCGAGGCTGCCCTCCTCCTGCCCGGTGCAGACAAAGCCGAGTTTTTCATAAAACCGCCGCGCCCGCAGGTTTTGCGGCGCGACGCGCAGATGCAGCCCCCGCACGCCCAGCGCCCGGTAGACGCTGACGGCGTGCCCCATCAGCTGTGCGCCCAGACCCCTGTCCCGGCAGTCGGGGCGCAGATAAAACAGGGCGATGTGCCCCCCCGGCAGGACAATTTCGGTGTCCAGCTCGATGAGCCCGACCGGCTCCTCGCCCAGCATGGCAAAGACGACGGCACGCGGGTGCGCCCGGGCCATTTCGCGGGCACGCATCCAAAACGGACGCTCGGCAAAGCCGCCCAGCGACCCGTAGACCGAGATCCACGCGTCGCGGCGGCAGTCGGTCCACAGTGCGTTGTCGCGCGGAAATTTGACCGGACGAAACCACAGATGGGCGTCCTTCTGCGCACCGGACTCCCGCCACCAGTTCTGCTTTTGCAGGGTGGAGAGCTCCCCGAGGTGGGAGTTGTCGCCCCGGAACACGACACGGAAGGCGCCGTTTTCGTATTCGATTTTGGCGACGGCGGTGTTGTCGCAATGCGGCACGCGGGTCATTTCCTCGGGTGGGTAGCCCTCCAGCGAGGCCGTCAGCGCCCGGATAAACATCCCGTGGCTGACGACGCCGACCCGGCTGTCCGGATGGGCGTCGGCGATGGTTTGCAGCACCGTCCGCGCGCGCAGCAAAAGAGCCCCGGTTGCTTCACTGCCGGGCGCGGAAAACTGCCAGGGGCGGACGGTGAAGCTCTCATAACGCGCCGGATCGTTCCGGGCGATCTCGCCCCAGGTCTGATCCTCCCACCGACCGAGAAATACCTCGCGCAGGCCGGGCAAAATGCGCGGGGACACCCCGGATTTTGGCCGCAAGGCGGCGGCGGTGGTCCTTGCTCGATAGAGATCGCTTGAATAGACGGCATCGAAATTTATACTCTCAAACCGCTCGCGCAGAGCGGATACCTGTTTTTCCCCGTTGGGCGTGAGCCGGCTGTCATAATGGCCGTGGCAGCGCCGGTAGAGATTGCCCTCGGCCTCGGCGTGTCGGACAAGAAAGAGTTCTGTCACGGGCAATTCACCGAAACATTGTCACACCCGTTGCTTTCAAACTCGGCGATGTACGCGCCGATCCGCGAATTGAGCTCCTCGAGATCGTTGGGATCGGCCTGCTCCTCCTGCATATCCCGCCGGGCGAGCTCCTCGGCGAGAATCTCAAAGAACACCGTATCCTCATAGTCCATAATGGCCTCATGAATGCCGCCCTCGACAAAGGCGCGCGACGGAACGACCTCTCCGGCGAAGATGTCGGAGAGAGGCTCCATGCCGGCGTCCTTGGCAGCGGCAAACACGGCGGCCTCGGCGTCGTCATATTCGGAAATGCGGTCGTCGCCCCGGGTGGAGTTCAGAATCCAATTTCCGATATATACCATATCCAGCAACCGCCGGTATTGTTTGTTGGTCAGGTGCAGCTGCATGACCGCCCCTCCAGTCTTTAGACAGATAATAGAGAATAGATAGCAGATAGGGATGCGGGGAAACAATTAAAAATTAACAATTAAGAATTAAGGGAGCGGGGCAAACCCCGTCGGTGTATTGTCTGTTGTTGGCTCCAATCTCTCCACGTTTCGGCGAGGCCCGGAGGGTCGCAGACCGAAATGGGGGTGGGCATATCGGAGAATTACCGGGGGTCTTGGGGGCGGATAGAGCCCCCAAGCGGGGTTTCTTTGGTGACTTTCTTTGCCCCGGCCAAAGAAAGTCACGCCTTCGTTCATAGAAACGAGAGGTTGAAAATGCCCGGAACCTGAGAGCCGGGCGACCGGGGAAAAGCCTATGCGCCCGGGGTGCCGCTTCCTACCCTCATTATATCCCATCCGCGCCCAAAGTTCCATACAATTTTTTGTCTGATCACCGGGCGCTCGGGGTCAGATTTTCGCGGGCGGCGGACAGTCCGTCCAGCAGCGCGCGCACGTCTTCGGCGGTGTTGTCCCGCCCGAAACTGGCGCGCAGCGCCGAGTCGCAAACCTTGGCCGGCAGCCCCATGGCCAGGAGCGCCGCGCTGCGCCGGCCCCGGCTGCACGCCGACCCGGCAGACACATAGACCCCCCGGTCGGACAAAAACCGCAGCAGCACCTCCGACGGATAGCCCGGCAGCGAAAACGCGACGATATGCGGCGCGTCATGCGGCGGCAGGACAACCGCCCCCGGCGTTTCCGTCAGGCCGGTCACCAGCAAATCCCGCAGGGCGGCCATATGCGCCGCGTCCGACACCCGCCGGGCCGCACCCTCCTCGGCCGCCGCGCCGAACGCGCACCATACCGCCGTCGCCTGTGTACCGGCGCGCAGATTGTGTTCCTGTCCGCCGCCGCGCAGCAGGGGAGCGATGGTCAGCCCCTCGCGCAGATACAGCCCGCCCGCGCCCGGCAGTCCGTGAAGCTTGTGGGCGCTGACGGTACAGGCGTCCGCGCTTGCTGCCGCAAAGGGGGTTTTCAAAAACGCCTGCACCGCGTCGGTATGCAGCAGCACACCCTGCCGCGTCAGCGCCGCGCCGAGCGCCGCGATGTCCTGCGCCGCACCGGTCTCTCCCGACACGGCGACGCAGGAAACAAGCCCCGTATCCGCCCGCACGGCGGCCAGAATGTCCCCAACCGCAACCCGACCGTCCGGCCCGGGCGGCACGACGGTCAGGGTATAGCCCTCGTTTTGGAGCTGCCGCAGCGGCGCAAGCACCGACGCGTGCTCCAGCGCGGTGGTGACAATATGCTTGCCCCGGGCGCGGCCGGCGGCGGCAAGCCCCCGCAGCGCCAGATTGTTGGCCTCGGTGCCGCCTGAGGTGAAAAACAGCCGCCCCGGCGGGCAACCAAGCGCCGACGCCACCTGACCCCGGGCGCTCTCCAGCGCGTCATGGGCGGCGCGTCCCGGCGCGTGCAGGGAGGAGGGATTGCCCCACGTCTCCCGCGCGGCGCGCTCAAAGGCAAAAAGGGCGGCGGGCGACGGCCTCGTGGTGGCGGCATGGTCAAGATAGGGCATGGGGTTGTCTCCTCCGTATGAAAAAACGGCGGACGCATCAGCGCCCGCCGTTTTCGTCGTTTTTACAGATGTTCGTCGATGTAGCGGGCTACGTCCCCAACGGTTTTAAATTTGCGAACCTCTTCCTCATCGACGGTCACATTGAATTCCTCTTCCACCGACATCATGAGCTCCACGATTTCCAGAGAATCGGCGCCAAGATCTTCGGCAATATCGGTCTGCGCGGTGATCTTGTCCTCATCAATGTCCATCTGAGAAGCAATAATGGCGCGGATTTTTTCCATTGTTGCGCTCAAGCATCTCACTCCTATCCATGTAATTCTAAAGAGAAGTATAACCTGTACAGCCTGTCTATTACAAGCCCTAAAATCAGATTTCTTTAAATTTTTTCTGTTTTCTCGTCCCGGGCGGTCATTTCGAGGGACAGGCCCAGCTCTCGGGCTTGCTCCCGCAGGGCGTTGGTGCTTAGCGTATCCTCCGCGCGGACGACGGTGCCGCTCTCGTCGGCCTTGACCGACACAACGCCGGGAATGGCGGCCAGCGCCCGCTCGACGGTCGGCAGATCGGGGGAATTGGAAACGGTCATTTGATACGTCTTCATTTGTTCAACCTTCTTTTTTGAATTGGGGATTGGTTGTAGTATGTCCCGAAAAAAGATTTTTCCGCGAGATGGAAACGCGGCGTTTTGGGGGACGGGGGCGGGGACACGCCGGGCAGGCAGATCCCCCGCCGTCATTGTACACAAAAAAACAACAAAAAGTTGCCGTTTTCCCCGGTTGGGAGTATAATGGAAATCAAACGAAAAAAGGAGACGCGGCGTTATGGAACAACAAAAGACCCGGCGGGTGGTCGTCAAGGTGGGCACCTCTACGCTGACCCACGCCACGGGGCAGATCAATTTGCAGCGGCTGGAGGCGCTGGCCCGCGCCCTGACCGATATCAAAAACAGCGGATGCGAGGTTGTTTTGGTGTCCTCCGGCGCCATTGCCGCCGGTGTGACCCAGCTCGGACTGCCCGAAAGGCCGCGTGAGCTGCCCAAAAAGCAGGCCGCCGCCGCCGTGGGCCAATGCCGCCTGATGCATATTTACGACAAGCTCTTTTCCGAATACGGCCAAAAGGTCGGCCAAATTTTGTTGACCCGCGAGGATATGGACATCCCGCGCAACAGCGAAAACCTCAAAAATACCTTCGACGCGCTGCTGTCTTGGGGCGTCATTCCGGTCGTCAACGAAAACGACTCGGTCAGCGGCGAGGAGATCGAATCGGGACAGACCCGCCAGTTTGGCGACAACGACACCCTGTCGGCGCTGGTGGCGCGGCTGACAAACGCCGAGCTTTTGGTGCTGCTGACCGATATCGACGGCCTGTACGACGCCGACCCGCGCACGCATCCGGAGGCCAAGCGCATCGCCCGGGTCACGGCGCTGACGCCCGAGCTGCTCGCGGCGGCAGGCGGCGCGGGCTCCACCCGCGGCACCGGCGGCATGGCCACCAAGCTCTCGGCGGCGCGGATCTGTCTGGACGCCGGGATCCAAATGGTTATCGCCGACGGGGAAAACCCGGCGCTGCTGTATAAGATCATGGACGGGGAGCCGGTGGGCACCTTGTTTTCTTCCTAAGGAACGGCAAGCCGTTCCTTAGGATAAACAAAGACCGGATCGCGTCTCGGCGGAGACGCGTAGGGAAAGGTTTTCGGGACAGGAATTCCCGGAAACCTTATCATAAAACCTTTGCGATCCCCGGTCCAGCAAGAACCTGACGGCTGTGCCGTCAGGCTCGACGCGGGTCTCGCAAAAGGAGGCGAGGCGGAGGACATGGAAATCAGAGAAATATTGAACACGGAACAAAAGGCGACCATCTGCAACGATATTTTGCGGGCGCTGCCCGATTGGTTCGGCATAGAGGCCTCCCTTGTGGAATATGTAAACGGGGTGGGGGCGCTGCCGTTTTATGCCGCGTTTGACAACGACGCGCCGGTAGGCTTCGCCGCCCTCAAAGAACACGGGGCGCACACCGCCGAGATTTGCGTCATGGGCGTTTTGACGCGCTATCACCGCCACGGCTTGGGACGGCGGCTTGTGGACTGCTGCGAGCAGTTCTGCCGGGAGACCGGGCGGACGTTTTTGACGGTCAAAACACTGGCGGAGACCCATCCGGACGAGGGGTATCAAAAAACGCGTCTGTTTTATCTCGGCATGGGCTTTAAGCCGCTGGAGGTGTTCCCGCTGTTGTGGGACGAGAAAAACCCCTGTTTGTTTTTGGCGAAGTATGTGAGGGGGATAGGGGGCGGGCGGGTGATTGAGGCGTGACATGCCCCCCGCACATCGTAGGGGCGGCCATGGGCCGTCCGCCGGTTCCAATTCCACTGCAACACGGCGCGATGCGGGGTGCGAAACACCCCCCTCCATGTGTATATATTCTACCGCAGAAAGGACTGACCCACTATGACCCTTGACGTTCCCGCCCTGGCCGCCCGCGCCAAAGCGGCCTGTCCGGCCATGGCGCGCGCCGCGACGACGCGGAAAAACGCCGCGCTGTTGGCCATTGCCGCCGCGTTGATAAACAATCAAGCCGCCATTCTCGCGGCCAACGCCCGCGATCTGGAGGCCGCCCGCGCCGGCGGCATGACCGGCGCCTTTCTCGACCGGCTGGAGCTGACGCCGGGGCGGCTGGAGGCCATGGCCGGCGGCGTGCGGCAGGTGGCGGCGCTGCCCGACCCCATCGGGGGCATCGAGGAGACCGTGCGCCGCCCCAACGGGCTGCTCATCGGACGGCGGCGGGTGCCGCTGGGGCTGGTGGGCTTGATTTACGAGTCCCGCCCCAATGTCACGGTGGATTCGGCGGCGCTCTGTCTCAAAACCGGCAATGCCGTGCTGCTGCGCGGCGGACGCGACGCGCTGCATTCGGCCGTCGCGCTGGTCGAGACCATGCGGGCGGCCATTGAAACGGCCGGTCTGCCGCCGGACGCCGTCTGTCTGGTCGAGGACACGACCCGCGAGGGCGCGCAAACCATGATGGGACTCGTCGGCGTGCTGGATGTGCTGATTCCCCGGGGCGGCGCGGGGCTCATCAAAAATGTCGTGCAAAACGCCCGTGTGCCGGTCATTGAGACCGGCGTGGGCAACTGCCATATCTTCGTCGAAAAAACCGCCGATCTCGCCATGGCGGAGGAAATTTTGTGCAACGCCAAGACCTCCCGTCCCTCGGTCTGCAACGCCGTCGAGACGGTGCTGGTCGAGCGCGCCGTGGCGGCGGCCTTTTTGCCCCGCGCCAAAGCCCGGCTGGATACAAAGCAGGTCGAGTGGCGCGGCTGTCCCGAGACCGCCGCGATTTTGGGCGGGGTCACGCCGGCGACCGAGGCCGATTATGAGACCGAATTCGGCGACTATATTTTGGCCTGCCGGGTGGTGTCCGGCCTCGACGAGGCGCTGGCGCACATCGCGCAATACGGCTCGGGGCATTCGGAGGCCATCGTCACAAATGACTACGCCCTTGCCCAGACGTTTTTGGACGAGGTGGACGCCGCCGCCGTCTATATCAACGCCTCCACCCGGTTTACAGACGGCGAGGAGTTCGGCCTGGGCGCCGAGATCGGCATTTCCACCCAGAAAATGCACGCGCGCGGGCCGATGGGGCTGGAGGCGCTGACCTCGATCAAGTATGTGATTCACGGACAGGGTCAGGTGCGCTGAATGTCCGGTGTGTTGTTTGATCTGGACGGCACGCTGCTGGACACGCTGGCCGACATCGCCGACAGCGTAAACGCCGCGCTGGCCGAAAACGGGTTGCCGCCCCATCCGGAGCAATCCTACCGGCGGTTTGTGGGCGACGGCGTGAAAAATCTCATCGCCCGCGCCACCGGCGGGGATGAGCAGCGCTCGGCAGCGGTGCTGGCGGCCTACCGGCGGGAGTATGCCCTGCGCCTGTGCGACAAAACAAAGCCCTACCGGGGCATATTGCCGACGCTGCGCGCCTTGCGGCGCAAGGGAGTCCCCTGCTGCGTCTTTTCCAACAAGCCGCATGAGGATACCCTGACGCTGGTCGCGCGGCTGTTTCCCAGGCACAGCTTCGCCGCCGTCGCCGGACAAAAAGAGGGCGTTCCCATCAAGCCCGACCCGACCGGGGCGCTGGCGCTTTGCGAGAGCCTCGGCCTGTCCCCGCGGGAGATACTCTATGTGGGCGATTCGGGGGTGGATATGCAGACGGCGCGCGCCGCCGGGATGCGCCCTCTGGGCGTATCATGGGGCTTTCGCGGCCGGGAGGAGCTGCTGGCATTCGGCGCGGAAGCGCTGCTGAATCATCCGCGGGAGCTTTTGATGTACATGTGATGGCAGAGAACAGAGAGCAGATGGGGCGACGGGAACAGTCGGCGCCGAGGGCGGCGGCCCCTATAAACAAAATCCGAATCTGACCTATAACAAAAAGGAGAATGACTATGCAAATCGACAGCCGGTACCAGCCCCTGGACTCCCGATACGACGCCATGACCTACCGCCGCGCCGGCCGCAGCGGGGTCATGCTGCCCGCCGTTTCGCTGGGCTATTGGAAAAATTTCGGTTACGGCAGCAGCTTTGAAACCGGCCGGGCGGTCACCCGCCGCGCCTTTGATCTGGGCGTCACCCATTTTGATCTGGCCAACAACTACGGCCCGCCGTACGGGTCGGCCGAGGAGAATTTCGGCCGGTTTATGAATCTGGATATGCGCCCCTTCCGGGACGAAATGTTCATCTCCACCAAGGCCGGTTATGATATGTGGCCGGGGCCGTACGGCAACTTCGGCTCCCGCAAGTATCTCACGGCCAGCCTTGACCAAAGTCTTTTGCGCATGGGACTGGACTATGTGGATGTGTTTTATCACCACCGTATGGATCCGCTGACCCCGCTGGAGGAGACCATGGGCGCGCTGAAGCAGGCCGTCCGGTCGGGCAAGGCTCTTTATGTCGGCCTGTCCAATTACGACGCGCCGACGCTGACGCGGGCTTGCTCCCTGCTGGGCGATATGGACATTCACCCGCTGCTGCACCAGCCGCCGTACAGTATGCTCGACCGCCGGTGCGAGGATCACGGCGTGCTTGACGCGGCGCAGGCCTGCGGCATGGGCACCATTGTATTTTCCCCGCTGGCCGGCGGGCTGCTCTCGGGCAAGTACAACCACGCCGGGGCGCAGGGGCGGTTCGCCGCCGCCGCCATCGAGCCGGAAAAGCTTGACCGGGTTTCGCGGCTGGAAGCCATTGCCACCCGGCGGGGCTGCCGGCTGTCGGCACTGGCGCTGTTGTGGGTGCTGCGGCGCGGCGAGGTCACCTCGGCGCTCGTCGGCGCGTCCAGCGTCTCCCAACTGGAGGAAAACGTCGCCGCGCTGAGCCAGCCCCCCCTGACCGAGGCGGAGATCGAAGAGATCGAGGGGATTTTGCGGGAGGAATAGGAAGAAGCGCGAGCCGACCCGGGTCGCAAAATAAGGCAAGCGGAGACGAGAAGCTTGCTTTACGCGGAGCGCGGACTTATTTCGCGACAAAGCGCAGGTCTTTCCCGCTGGGCGCAGAGCGCCCGAAGGGAAAACCGGAGCGACAGGGTCGAGCGAGCGTGACAAAGAAGCGCGAGCCGGGGGCGCAGGGAGGCCAAGCGGCGCAGAATCTGCGGAACCAAGAACGCGAAGCGTTCTGTCCGTAAAGATTCGGAGCAGGCTTGGACGACCGGCTGCGCACACGCAGCGAGCGTGACATAGAAGCGTCTCGCCGACCCGGGTCGCGAAATAAGGCAAGCGGAGACGAGAAGCTTGCTTTGAGCGGAGCGCGGACTTATTTTGCGACAAAGCGCAGGTCTTTCCCGCAGGGCGGGAACCGCCCGAAGGGAAAACCGGAGCGACAGGGTCGAGCGAGCGTGACATAGCGGACGCCGCCCTCGGCGTCCCGGTGTATCGTTTTATGGACGGGGACGTGACTTTCTTT
>JAVBOJ010000091.1:0-9050 GCA_031550755.1 Oscillospiraceae bacterium | reverse complement strand
AGAGTACAAAGCTGGGTCAGGCTTAAGTTCGCTGCCATGAACCTCAAAAAGTTGGCAGTATGGCGTTGGAAGGAGCTCTTTTATTCTTCGCCCTTTTCGCTTCTTTTACGTCCACTCATTGCAAAAAGACATTTTCATCCGATTTCACGGCTTGAAAACGCCTTTCTTTGACAGGCTGAGAGCCTTCCTTTCGGAAGGCTCTCCACCTTTTTTAATATTTTCCGAACCCGCCGGCGTCGTATTCAAACGAGCCCGATACGGGCGGCAGATGCTCGGCCTTCGACCCGCCTGCCTCCACATGGAACTGCTCGACCAGCCGCATGAGCATTTCCGACTGGCTAGACATCTCCTCGGACGCGGCGGCCGATTCCTCGGCGGTCGCGCTGTTTTGATTCACCACCTGCGCCACCTGCCCGATGCCGTGGTTGATCTGGGTGATGGCGGCGGCCTGTTCGTCGGCCGATTTGGCGATGGAGCGCATCAGCAGGTCGCTCTCATGGATGCCGGTGACGATGCCGGACAGAGACTCGGAGGTCTGCGAGGCGATCTTGGTGCCCAGCTGGGCTTTTTCAATCGAGTTGGCGATGAGCGCACCGGTGTCCTTGGCGGCCTCGGAGCTCTTGGAGGCGAGGTTGCGCACCTCCTCGGCCACCACGGCAAAGCCCCGGCCGTGCTGTCCGGCGCGGGCGGCCTCGACGGCGGCGTTGAGCGCCAGAATATTGGTCTGGAAGGCGATGTCGTCGATGACCTTGATGACCCGCTCGATGGACTGCGCGGCGTCGCCGATGTCCCGCACCGCCAGCATCATGTCATCCATCTGTCGGGTGCCCTTTTCGGCAGTCTCCTTGATGGAGCCGGCCAGATCGGCCGCCTTGGAGGCCATTTCGGCGCTCTCGGTGGTTTTTTCAGTCACATTGGAGATGGACGCCGAAAGCTGCTCGACCGCGGCGGCCTGCTCGGTGGAGCCCTGCGCCAGCGACTGCGCACCGTCGGCGATTTGCTTGGAGCCGCGCGACACCTGCTCGGACGCCTTGGAAATCTCCCCGATCAGCTCCTGAATATTGGTGGAGACATTGTTGATGGCGCTGCTGAGCGCGTCCTTGTCGGACTTGAGCCGAACCGTCTTGGTAAAGTCGCCCTCGGCCATGCTCTGCATGACGCCCACCTGTTCTCGGGTGGAGGCGGCCATGGCGGCAAAGCCGTGGGCCAGCTCGCCCAGCTCGTCATTGGTTTCCACGTCGATGTTCACGTCGGGGTCGCCCGTGGCCAGCTGCTTGGCGCCCGCCAGAATCACATAGACCGGCCCCAGCAGTCTGCTGACCAGCAGGGTGATAATCAGGATGGCCAGGGGGATGGCGACCAGCGCCAGAATGATGGAGCCTACCGTAGAGGCCGATTGGCGCGCTGCGAAGTCGGATACTGCCACGGCGACGCCGAAGGTCCAGTTGCAGTCGGGCACCGGCATGGTGGCAATGTATTTCTCCACGCCGTCATAGTCGATGGCTTTGATCAGACGCAGACCCCCGTCCTGTCCGACCTCCGTGGCGACCTCCCGCTCGTTTTTGACACCGATGGTGCTGTAGTTTTTCAGGACGCCCTGACCGTTTACCACCTTGGGCATAAAGTCGGCGTTCGGATGGGAGAGTACATTGCCGTCACTGTCCAGCAAAAAGGTGGTGCCGTTGGTGTCGAGAATCTGAAGGCTTTTGCAGAAATCCATCAGAAAGTCCATGGTCATATCAAGCCCGATGACGCCCCGGAATTCTCCCGACGGGCCGAGGATCGCCTTGCCCATGGTCACGCAGACCGCGCCCGACATCTCGTCTACATACGGGCTGGTAAAGGCCACGCCCTCACGGGCGGCGGCGGCGATCTCGTACCATTCCTGTTGGGTGGGGTCATATGTCGGATCATCGGCTACCCAATCCACCGCCGAATAAAACGGCCCCGCGCCCTGCGGCGTGCTCAGGGTGGCGTATACGTCGATCATATCGGGATAGCGCTCCAGCGTCCCGGCAAAAAACCGGTTGACAAAACTCCAGTCGGATGTGTCCAGAAAATTAAAATCGGACGCCTGTGTTTCCAAAATGGATTCCCGTTCGTTGAAAATTGTATTGATCTGACGCTGCGACTCCTCGGTGGCCAACGCGATCGACTCCTCGGTGGAGCTCCAGAATTCGGCGCTGGCCAGCAGATAGGATCCCACCAGCGCCACCAGCAGAAGCGCCGCCACCACAAGGTTCAACCGCAGGACGAATTTCCCTCTCAAGCTTTTTGTTTTTTTCTTTTGCATGTCCGAAACACTCCTTATCTTCAGCGCAGCGCGCCGAAAAATTGTATTAAAATGTGTATCGTAATCCGTCCCCAGAGGCGATCCCCCGACTTCTTTTGACAACTGGGCAAGAATCCCTTCTTGCGTCCGGGGGATAAGCCTGATACAATAGACGGTGAATGAAAAGGAGAATCACTATGTCCAAAAAACAAGAAGCGTTCCGCACCATGATCGGCGGCCAAGCGATTATTGAAGGCATTATGATGCGCGGTCCGGCCAAAACCTCCATTGTTGTGCGCTCTCCTGACGGTATTGTATCCAAGGACGAGGAATTTACGCCTATTAAAGACAAATATCCTGTGCTGGGCTGGCCTTTTCTGCGCGGCGTGGTGAATTTTGTCGGCTCCATGGGCGCGGGCATGAAGGCGCTGACCTGGTCGGCCGACGTCTCCATGGGCGAGGAGCTTGCCAAGCCCATCGAGGAGCCCTCGCGTTTTGAGGCGTGGCTGGACAAAAAATTGTCCTCGGACAAGGCGCAAAAGGCGTTTATGGCCGGCGCGATGGTCATCGGTGTCGTCTTTGCGGTGGGGCTGTTCATCCTGCTGCCGGCGCTGCTGGCCACCCTGCTGGACGGTATCGCAATGCCGCGCATCGTGCGCAATCTCATCGAGGGCGCCCTCCGCCTGGGCATTTTGCTGGGATACATGGCGCTCGTGTCGCGCATGAAGGATATCAAGCGGGTTTTTTCCTACCACGGCGCGGAGCATAAAACCATCGCGTGCTATGAGGCCGGCGCGCCCCTCACGGTGGAAAACGTGCGAGGCTTTACCCGGTTTCATCCCCGCTGCGGCACCAGCTTCCTGCTCACGGTGGTCATCATCAGCGTGCTGGTGTTTTCTCTCGCCATCCCATTCCAGAACATGTGGCTGCGCATGGGGCTGCGGCTTTTACTGCTGCCCGTCGTGGTGTCCATCAGCTACGAGATCAACCGTTACATGGGGAAGCACGATCACCTGCTCTCGCGCATTTTGCGCGCCCCCGGGCTGTGGCTCCAGCGGCTGACCACCAACGAGCCGGACGATTCCATGATCGAGGTGGGCATCGAGGCGCTCTCCCGCGTGCTGCCGGCGCAAACCGGCGCGGACTCCTGGGGCAAGGCAAATTAAACCTTGTATACTATATCGAACCGTTTTGGGGAAACTAAACTGTTTTTTAAAAAATTTCCTCTTTGTTGGAGGTGGGGAGCATCGCCGTAACCTACAACAATTTATATCTGGATATCCGCCAGAAGCTGCTGGGTCATGGGGTTTCCATGGCCTCCCTGGAGGCGCGGGAGATTGTGCGCTTTGCTTCGGGGCGCGACCGCGCCGCCATTTTGCGCGAGCCGCATCTCTATGTGCCCGACGCGGTGGAGAGGCATTCCTACGCCCTGACCGAGCGCCGCCTGCGCGGCGAGCCCATCGCCTACATCATCGGCGAGTGGTCGTTTGACGATTTGACGCTGGACATCTCGCCCGATGTGCTGATTCCGCGGGCGGACACCGAGCGGCTTTCCGCGGCGGCGCTTCCGGCACTTTTGGAGACCGGCGAGGGCGCGCGGGTGCTCGATCTCTGCACCGGCAGCGGCTGCGTGGGGCTGGCGTGGGCCCGGCGCGCGCCCGGCTGCCGGGTTGTGCTGGCCGATGTATCGCCCGAGGCGCTGCGCATCGCCCGGCAAAACATCCGCAAAACCGATTTGACCGGCCGGGTGGCCTGCGCCCAGGCCGACGCGCTGTCGCCCGCGCCGCTGTCGCTCGGGCGGTTTGACGTGATTGTCTGCAATCCGCCCTACATACCCACCGGCGAACTGTCCGGCCTCGACGCGTCGGTGCGCGATTACGAGCCGCTGCTGGCGCTGGACGGCGGGGAGGACGGCTTCCGGTTTTTCCGCGCGGTGGCCTCGGGGTGGAAACATGCCCTCAAAAACGGCGGACGCCTGTTTTTTGAATGCGGCGCGGGTCAGGCGACCCGGCTGTACGATCTCTTGTCCGGCGAGGGTTACGGCGAGTTGGCCGTTTTGCGCGATACGCAGGGGATATCGAGGGTTGTCTGCGGACGGTTGACAGTTGTCAATTAACAGTGAACAGTGAACAGTCGCGGGGCTGTCGCATACCGGGGCGGTAGGGCGAACTGTGTTCGCCCGGTATTGTCCACACATATACCAAAGGGGATAAAGACATTATGGAAGAGAAAAAATCCAAATCCGCCAAGGCAGACGCCAAAACGAGCGAGCTGAGCGGCAAACAAAAAGCCCTGCAAACCGCGCTGGCGCTGATTGAAAAGGAGCACGGCAAGGGCTCGGTCATGCGCATGGGCGAAAAGGCGCATGTCGAAATCGGGGTCATCCCGACCGGCTCGCTGACGCTGGATCTGGCGCTGGGCATCGGCGGGATGCCGCGCGGCCGCATTGTGGAGGTCTACGGGCCGGAGTCCTCCGGCAAGACCACCCTGTCGCTGCATGTGGTGGCGCAGGCGCAAAAGCTGGGCGGCGAGGTGGCTTTTATCGACGCGGAGCACGCCCTCGACCCGATTTATGCCCGCGCGCTCGGCGTGGATGTGGACAATCTGCTCATTTCCCAGCCGGACAACGGAGAACAGGCGCTGGAAATCTGCGAAAAGCTGGTGCATTCCTCGGCCGTTGATCTCGTGGTCATCGACTCGGTGGCCGCGCTGGTGCCCAAGGCCGAGCTGGAGGGGCACATGGGCGAGGCCATCGTCGGCCTGCATGCCCGCCTGATGAGCCAGGCCATGCGCAAGCTGGCCGGCGTCATCTCCAAGACCAACACGGTGGTTATTTTTATCAACCAGCTACGCGAAAAGGTCGGTCCGTCCTCGGGTTACGGCCCCAACGAGACTACCACCGGCGGACGGGCGCTCAAGTTTTACGCCAGCGTGCGGCTGGAGGTCAAGCGCGGCAAGAATATTGAGCTCGGCGGCGAGCGCATCGGCCATGAGGTGTCCGCCAAGGTGGTCAAAAACAAGACGGCGCCGCCCTTCCGCGTGGCCGAATTTGAGATGATCTTTGGCGAGGGCATCTCCCGTACGGGCGAAATCCTCTCGCTCGGCGAGCGGCTGGATCTTGTCCAAAAAAGCGGCACCTGGTTTTCCGCCGGGGAGACCCGGCTGGGGCAGGGCAAAGAAGCCGCCCGCAAATATCTCAAGGAGCATCCCGAGCTGGCAGCCGAGCTGGAGGCCGAGATCATGAAAAACGCAGACCAGCTGTTGATGGTCAAAACCAAAAAGTCGAAATACAACAAGGGTTCCACCGGCGTGCGGGTGAAGGTGGAGGAGGCCGAGGCCGACTTTGAGGATGACACCGACGATGAACCCGCCGATGAATGATCCCTTTGATGAGGCCGCCAAGCTGCTCTCCTACAAGGATTATTCCGAGGCCGAGCTGCGCTTCAAGCTCTCCGAGCGCGGATTTTCCGAGGAGGAGGGCGAGGGCGCGCTTTCTGAGCTGCGCCGGCTGGGCTATCTAAACGACGGTGCGCTGGCGCAAACCCTTTGCGAGTCCTACGCTGCCCGGGGCTACGGCGCGCGCCGCATCTCGTTTGAGCTGCGCCGGCGCGACCTGGAGGACGATATCATTGGAGAAGCCCTGTCCGACCTGCCCGACCCGGCGGATACGCTGGACAATTTGATCGCCCGCCGCCACCGAGGCCCGGCGGACTATAAAACCCGCCGCAAGCTGGGCGACATGTTGTTTCGCCGCGGCTTCGACTGGGACGATATAGGGGAGGCGCTGGCGCGCATCCCCGAGGAGGAAGAATCGTGAGCCAAACCGTCGCCATGGTGTCGCTGGGCTGCGCCAAAAATCTGGTCAACAGCGAGCAGATGCTGTGGCTTTTGCAGGAAGCGGGGTTTTCCGTCCGGCCGGACGCCGACGGCGCCGATGCCGTGGTGGTTAACACCTGCGGGTTTATCGAGAGCGCCAAACAGGAGGCCATCGACCATATTCTGGAGCTGGCCGCCCTCAAGGCCGACGGCAAGCTGAAAAAAATCGTGGTGGCCGGCTGTCTGGCCGAGCGCTACCGCGAGGAGATTCTGACCGAGCTGCCCGAGGTGGACGGCATCGTCGGCTGCGGCGGCTTTGAGGAGATCGTATCCGCCGTGCGCGCGGCGCTGGAGGGCGAGACGCCGGTGTTGTTCGGCGATATTGACGCGCCGGTGTCCGGGACAAAACGCATTCTGGGCACCCCGCCGTACACCGCCTATCTCAAGGTGGCCGAGGGCTGTGACAACCATTGCGCGTACTGCGTGATTCCGTCGCTGCGCGGCGTGTTCCGCAGTCGCCCGATGGAGGCGCTTTTAGAGGAGGCGCAGACGCTGCTGGCGGGCGGCGCACGTGAGATCATCGTCGTGGCGCAGGACACCACCCGGTACGGGCTGGATTTGTACGGGACGCGTAAGCTGCCGGAGCTGCTGACCGCGCTGTGCGGGCTCGAGGGGCTGCATTGGCTGCGGCTGCACTATTTTTATCCGGATGAGGTAACGCCGGAGCTCATCGAGGTCATCGCCCGGGAGGGAAAAATCCTCAAATATTTGGACATTCCCATCCAGCACGCCAGCGACCGGCTGCTGACCTCCATGAACCGCCGGGGCGCAAAGGCGTCGCTTCTGAAGCTGGTCAAAACCCTGCGGGAGAATATTCCCGGCGTGGTGCTGCGCACCTCGGTCATCGTGGGGCTGCCCGGCGAGGACGAGGCGGCATTTGAGGAGCTGTGCGACTTTTTGCGGGAGACCCGCTGGGAGCGGGCCGGGGTGTTTCCCTACTCGGCGGAGGAGGGCACGCAGGCCGCCGAGATGCCGGCGCAGGTACCTGAGCCGGTGCGTCAGCGGCGCGCCGAAATCGTGCGGGAGCTGCAACAGGACATTATGGACGAATACAACGCGCGCCTTGTGGGGCAGCCGTTGGAGGTGCTCTGCGAGGGCTATGACCGCGCCGCCGGCTGTTATTACGGCCGAAGCTACGCCGACAGTCCGGAGATTGACGGCAAGGTGTTTTTCACGTCTAAAACCAAACACGCGCCCGGCGAATTTGTCACCGTGACCGTCACCGAACCCCTGGATGGGGATCTTGTAGGGGAAATCTGAGGTGTTTTGATTTGACTGCCGCCAGTATCATCACCCTTGTGCGTATTTTGATGGTGCCGCTGTTTATGTGGACATGGGGATTTCATGACGCGCCGTGGCTTTCGCTGTGCGTCTTTTTGGTCGCCAGCCTGACCGACGCGCTGGACGGCTACGTCGCCCGGCGGTATAATCAGGTGACCATCTTTGGCAAATTCATCGACCCGCTGGCCGACAAGCTGCTCGTGACGGCGGCGCTGCTGCTGTTTGTACGGGAGGGCAGTATGCCGGCGGCGGCGGCCATGATTATTTTGGCGCGGGAATTTCTCATCACCTCGCTGCGGCTGGTCGCCGTCTCGCAGGGCAAGGTCATTGCCGCGAGCGCGTCGGGCAAAATCAAAATGGTGGTGCAGATTGTCTGCATCTCGCTGCTGCTGACCGCCTGGCGGGACATTGTCCTCTTCGGCTCCTTTACGCTCGGCGCGCTGGCCGTCTGGGTCATGGTGGCCGTCACCGTCTGGTCGGGCGTTGTCTACCTGACCGCCCACCGGGATCTGCTCAAGACACCGGAAAAATAAGCAATGCCCGGGGTTTTGCGACCCCGGGCATTGTTGGCTGTATCCTATTTTTTTTGCTAGACGTTCCCAAGTGTCAAGACATTCAAAATCGGGCCGACCAATTGGGTGTTGTCGGTATCTCCGAACCGTGCGTTCAAAATGCTGGCCGCGCCGGCCGGTGTTTTGAAAATCGCAGGGCTGGTGACGGATTTCGCGCCTACCTGACCCGGCACCCTGTTGAACTCCATCGCAACGCCGGAGCCCCCGATGCTCGCGCCGTTGAGGAACAGCCCTATGGCCGAGCCGCCCGTGTCGCCTATCAGATCAATGGCTCCTTCAAACATGGCGAGATACGCTTTGCCGCCCGCCAACACCACGTTTCCGGAGGTGGGCGTAAAGCTGATATCGGTGCCGTGGGCATCTCCGATGGTGTCAAACACGATGGTTTCGTTGCTGACATATGGTCTGGTCTGTAAATCCAAAGAGGCGTAGACACGAATAAAGCTGGGCGACGTCGGGTCGGCGGGGTCTCCTTTTTCGCCTTGCGGGCCTTGCGGGCCAGCGGGGCCAATCTCTCCTTGTGCACCGACAGGGCCTGCGGGGCCGGGTTCGCCTTGCGCACCCGCCGGGCCTTGTGGGCCGGGGGCAGTGCTGTCCGCACCGGCGGGGCCGGTGGGGCCAATCTCTCCTTGTGCACCGGCAGGGCCTGCGGGGCCGGGTTCGCCTTGTGGCCCTGCGGGCCCCGTGGCACCGTATATATATACACAACAGAGAAAACAAACCCCTTTTTATTGAGATCATGACCGCGCGGGAAGCCACGGGTCTGCAAACTTGACGTCCATCGTGATCTCGCCGCCCTCATGCACCCAAACGGTGTCGAGCAGCTCGACGCAAAGGCCGCGGTTTAGTCGTTCGATATTTCCGCGCGTCAAAAACGCGGTCAGGTAGGGATCCTCGGAGTCGCCGTCGGCGCTCGCCTCCCGCATCTCCGCCTTGAGGCTGGCTATCGTCTGTTCCGTCTGGCGGAGCTGTCCGGCCAGTCTCTCCTTGAAACGGTGATACTCCTCTTTGCTGATATCCTCCCTCTTCCAGTCCATATACAGGCTGTC
>JAVBOJ010000134.1:0-6773 GCA_031550755.1 Oscillospiraceae bacterium | reverse complement strand
GATAAATGCGGAACAGCACGGTAAACGGGTGGGCGCCGTCGAGCTCCGCCGATTCGCGCAGGCTTTCCGGGATGCTCCAGAAGAAGCTGCGCAGGATAATCATGTTGAACACGCTGAGACAGCCCGGCAAAATGAGCACCAGCGGATTGTCGATCAGATGCAGATCCTTCATCAGGATATAGTTGGGGATGGTGCCGGCGCTGAAATACATGGTCAGGATAATCAAGACGTTGATGACCCCACGCCCCTTGAGGATGTCATAGGTCAGCGGATAGGCGCACAGAATGGTCATCAGCAGCGAGAACACCGTGCAGATTCCGGTCAGGAAAGCCGTCCACAGCAGGGACCCCCGAAAGGCGGCGTCGGACAGGACAAAGTGATAGGACTCCAGCGTAAAGCCCACCGGCAGAAAGGAGACCTTGTTGTTGATCAGCGCATGGGTGGAGCTCAGCGAGCGCGCCAGAATGTTCAACAGCGGAAGCAGGCAGATGGCGATCATCAGCAGGCAGATCAGCACGACGAGGACGTCGCCCCGTCTGCTGCGCCGCGACCGAACCGAACCGGAGCTGCCTTTGAGCTCCTTGGAAGTTGTATTGTCCATACCGTCACCCCCCTACCAAATGCCGCGTTCGCCGAACTTTTTGGCGAGCGCGTTCGCGGTCAGCAGGAAGACTACGCAGATGACCGACTGGAACAGCCCGATGGCGGCCGCGGTGGAGAATTGGAACCCGCGGATACCGATGCGGTAGACGAGCGTACTGATGACGTCGGCCACCGACATGACCATTTTGTTGGCCATGGCGTAAGGCCGGTCAAAATCACTGCCCAAAATGCGTCCGAGGTTCATGATAAACAAAACGATGATGGTCGGGCGGATGCCGGGCAGGGTGACATGCCGGATCTTTTGAAGACGCCCGGCACCGTCCACCTCGGCGGCCTCGTACAGCTCGGGACTGATGGAGGTAATGGCGGCCAGATAGATGATGGTGTTCCAGCCGATCTCCTTCCACAGCCCAAGGGTGATGTAGGTGCCCACCCACAGATTGGGTTTCATCAGGAAGTCTATGGGGCCGAGCCCCATGCTGCCCAGCAGGACGTTGACGACGCCGGTGCGCGGCGCGAGCAGCTGGGTGGCCATGCCGCTGATGATGATCCAGGACAAAAAGTGCGGCAGATAGACCACTGTCTGGGTGACCCGCTTGAAACGCTTGAACACCAGCTCGTTGAGCACCAGCGCCAGCAAAATGGGCGCGGGGAAGCCGACGATCAGATCCAGCACGTTGAGCTTCAGCGTGTTTCCGAAGGCGACCCAGAAGTCCTTGGAGGCGAACGCCTTTTCAAACCACTTCAGCCCCGCCCACGGCGACTCGGGCGCCCAAACGCCCTTGATCATGTTGTAATCCTTGAAGGCGATTACAATGTTGGACATGGGGACATACCGGAAAATGACAAAAAAGGTCATGGGCAGGAGCAGCATGAGATAGAGCATCCAGGTTTTTTTCACATAGCTGCGCCTGCGCGCGAGCGTTCTGCCTCTCGGTTCCATACGCACACCTCACTTATGTAACCTCTGACCCCATCCGGCACGCGCCGTTGAAGCAGTGATCACTTATGGATCGGCCGGCCGTGTTCATCTGGCTTTCCTGTTTTGCGGTAGAAATATGTATTGACGACATCCCGCCATTCACGGGCATTGGCGAGCTGAAGCGCCAGCTTGCGCGCGACCGACTCGTACGCGCTCTCGGGCAGGAGCTCCCGCAGGGACTCCCACGTTTTGACAAAGCCCCGTACCTCCTCCACACCCTCGAAATGGGTGTCGTAAATATGCTGGAGAAGGGTTTTTCCGTTTTGCAGCGGGTAGGTGTACGGCAGCCGGTGGAAAAACAGCAGCAGCTCCTCCGGGCAGGTGGTGAGATCGGAATACAGCCGCTCGACGTCCGGGTGATACTGCGCGGCGTAGCCGGTGCCGCCCCGGGTGCGGTCGATGCCGATGGCCTGCCAGTCGGCGCGGTGGTAGGTGCCCCACGGCGAGTATTCATAGCCCTCCACATTGGGACCGTAGTGATGGCTGATGTTGACCATCCACCCGATGCCCAACGGAGCGGTGTATTTTTCGTATGTATTTCGCGAGGACAGCATCATGGCAATCAGCGGTTCGGTCAGGCGCGGATCCCGGCCAAAGGTCAGCTTTACCCATTCCTCCACGATCTGCCGCGCGGTCAGCGACGGATCCCACGCCATGCGCCCGAAGGCGTAGAGGTTGCATTGCGCCAGAGTGTGGCCGGTCCAGTTTTCCTCGTCGCCCACATTGGCGACACCCGACACCCCGCCGACCTCCTGCCCGATCAGATCGCGCAGGACACGCTCCCCGGTGATCGGCGAGGAAAAAATCTCCTGCCACTGCACCGGCAGGGCGTAGAGATCGATCTGTTGGCCGGTGTATTCCTGCGTCAGTTGCACCTCAAGGGCTTGACGGGTACGGGGCATGGCGCCGAACAGCGGCGAAAGCGGCTCGCGCGGCTGGAAATCCATCGGGCCGTTTTTGATTTGCAGCATCACATTGTCGTCAAACCGGCCGTCCAGCGAATGAAAGTGATCGTAGGCCGCCATGGGGCGGTCGGTGACGGTGTCCCGCCAGTCCTGCGTGCAGAGATAGACGAAGCATCTCCAAAACACCATGCCGCCGTAGGGCGAGAGCGCCCGGGCGATGGTATTCGCGCCGTCGGCCTGGGTGCGTCCGAAGGAGGCCGGGCCGTTTTGGAACTCCGAATCGGCCTTGACCAAAAAGCCGGACAGATCGGGAATGTACCGGTAGACCCGCTCGGCGGTCTCCTGCCACCACGCCGAAACCTTTGTGTCGCAAGGGTCGGCGGTTGACAAGCCGCCCAGCAGCATCGGACTGTCAAAATGCACCGACAGGATCAGCCGCAGCCCGAAGGGCCGCAGGAGCCCGGCCAGCGCCGCCACCTCGGGCAGCATATCGTCGGTAATCAGCCTCAGCGCGCCGCCGCGCACATTGACATTGTTGAGCGAAATGTGGTTCACCCCGACCGACGCCAGCAGCCGGGCGTAATCCTTGATCCGTTCGGGGTCGTAGGACAGGCGTCCGTCCCGGAAAAAGAGGGAGGCGCCGGCATAGCCGCGCTCGATGCTGCCGTCCACATTGTCCCAATGGTCGAGCATGCGCCGGGCGGCGGCGGGGACGGCGGTTTCCTTCAGGGCGGAGAACTCCTCGCCCAGCGCCGCGCGCCGCAAAAACGCGTACACGCCGTACAAAAGGCCCCGGTCGTCGGCGGCCTCGACGGAAATGCTGCCCGGCGCGCCGGACAGGCGGTACCCCTCGGGGGGCAGATCTGGTTTCCGGCTGAGCGAGACGGTCCATTCGGCGTCCTCGCGCCAGAGGTCGGAGCCATAGAGGCGCTCCAGCCCTTCGCGGCATTCCTGGGCCGCGAAAGCGTCGATCCCGGCGTCACAGCGCAACCGAAAGGTCGTCCGCGCCATATCCATCCCGGGCTGAAGCCATGCAAAATACGCGCGATACCCCTGTTTCATCACTTCGATTCGCACACTCCATACATTCAGGTGCCCATCCCGGGAAATTTATTTTTGTGCAAAATATACAGAATTGGAAATGCTTCTCCGATAATTTCGAGCCAAGTATACCATCGGCCAAAAGAAAAAGAAATGAAGAAACTACAGAAAGTTTGTAATTTTTATGGGTGGCGAGCCCAAAATTTGCCCGGTCTGACAAAGCGGCCTGCGCGGCGGCGCTCTACGGCCAACAATAATCCATAGGCAAAATAGACAAAGACGGACAAGCTTCGGGGAGAAAATGATTTCTTTTGCCTATGTATTGCTATTCCGGCCGCGATGGACTATGATAGGGAAAACTATAGGTAAAAAACAAACGTTGAGGAGGCGCATTGCATGGATCCGGATGTGTATGACCATCTGGCGGCAGAGGTGGACTACTTTATCCACCGTATTTGCAGCCCGTCCTGGCTCATCGAGGAAGGCACCATTGACTTTGTGGACATCACCTATGTCGTCCACGGGCGGGCGGAATACACCGTCAATGCCCGCACCTACGCCGTATCGGCCGGCGACCTTTTGTGCATCCCGCGGGGCAGCCGGCGGTCGGCGGTCAGCTTCCCGAGCGACCTCATGGAATGCTTCAGCATCAACGGACATATTTTCACGCCGCGCGGCGTCGAGGTCGATCTGCCGCTGCCCATCGTCCACCACATCGGGATGCGGCCCGAGATCATCGCGCTGTATCAGGAGATGAACGCCGAGTGGCTGCTGCGCGACCAAGGCTACGGCCTGCGGGTGCACGCGCTGTATCTCATGATTTTGCAGCGGCTGTTCCAGCTCATCGTCTACAAAAACGACCGCTCGCTCATCGACAACCGCATCCGCCGGGTGCTGAAATACATGATCGACCATTACTCCGAACCGCTGACAGTGCAGAGCATGGCCGATCATATCGGGCTGAGTCCCATGTATTTCGGGAATTTTTTCAAGAAAGAGACCGGCGTGACCTTCCGGCAGTATTTGACCTCCATCCGGCTCAATCACGCCGAGGACATGCTGCGCAGCGGCGAGTACAACGTCAACGAGGTCTCCTCCGCCTGCGGGTTTTGCGACATTTTTTATTTCAGCAAGGTGTTCAAGCAGAGCCGCGGCGTCTCCCCGTCGCAGGTCGTCCGGGAGAGCCGCCCGTAACTCACTTGCGCTCCAAGGCTTCCCAGATGCCCAGCAGGTAGGTCGCGCCCAGCGCGCGGTCGTACAGCCCGTAGCCGGGCCGGCCGGTTTCGTCCCAGATCATGCGGCCGTGGTCGGGGCGGATATACGCGTCAAAGCCCGCGCCGTGCAGGGCTTTGCAGATGGCGTAAATGTCCAGGCTGCCGCAGGGGGTCGGGTGGGCCGACTCGTAGAAATCGCCGTCCCCGGTGTATTTGAGGTTGCGGATGTGGGCGAAATGGATACGCGAGGCGAATTCTTTCGCCATGGCCGGCACGTCGTTGTGCGGATCGGCGCCCAGCGAGCCGGTGCAGAAGGTCAGGCCGTTTCGCCGGCTTTCGTTGAGGGCCAAAAACTGCCGGATGCTCTCGGGGCCGTTGATGAGGCGGGGCAGGCCGAAGATGGAAAACGGGGGATCGTCCGGGTGGATGGCCATGTTGATGTCCAGCGACTCCGCCCACGGAATGACGGCGTCCAGAAAATACTTGGCGTTTTGGCGGTACCGCTCGGGCGTCATGCCCTCGTAGCGGCGCAGCGTGTCGCGGACGCCCGCCATGCGCTCGGGCTCCCAGCCCGGCATGGCGATGCCGCCGCACTGCTCCTTGTAGCGTGCCGCCAGCTCTTCGGGCGTGGTGCTTTCGATGAACGCCCGGCTGAAATACATGGTCTCCGAGCCGTCCGGCAGGCGGTGGTACAGATGGCTGCGCGCCCAGTCCAGCACCGGCATGAAGTTGTAGCAGATGACCTTGACGCCCACGGCGGCCAGACGCTTCATGGTTTCGATGTAATTTTCGATTTTCTCGTCGCGGCTGGGCGCACCCAGCTTGATGTCTTCGTGGATGTTGACGCTCTCGATGACCTCCATGGACAGGCCGGCGTCGCGCACGGCCTTGTGCATCGCGCGGATGTCCTCCTCCGGCCAGACCTCTCCGGCCGTCATGCCCAGCAGCGAGGTCACCACGCCGTCTACGCAGGGGATTTGCCGGATGCTGGACAGGGGGATGGGGTCGAAGCCTTCTCCGAACCAGCGCAGGGTCATTTTCATGTTGTTTTCCTCCTTGTTATCTTTCCAGCAGGCATTTCGACGGAAGGCATCCCATAACTTCCTTGAACTGCTTGCGGAAATAGTGGACATCGCTGTAGCCGCAGCGCTCGGCGGTCTCGCCGATGGTGTATTCGCCGCTGCGCAGCATGTTTTCGGCGTGGTTGATACGAATCTGGGTGATGTAGCGGTTGACCGTCATGCCGGTGTTTTGCTTGAACAGCGCCCCGTAATACACCGGCCCCAGCTCGGCGATGGCGGCCAGCTCGGCCACCGTGAGCGTGGCGTCATAGTGATCGGATATGTAGCGCATGGTTTTGCGGATGCGCGGATCGATGGCGTAGGAGTCTTTTTTGTAGACGGTCAGCTCGAACACCCGGCACAGAATCAGCATAAAAATCGCTTGCGCCCGCATGACATAGCCGGGCTCCTTGCACAGCCACACGCCGGACAGCTCCCGGAACAGCTGGAGCAGATCGACCCGGAGGCCAATGTGGGTCAACGGGGGGAAGGGGATGCGCACGGGGACGCCGTGCAGGTTGGTCACCTGGAAATTGGCGGAATAGCACCCCATCAGATCGGTCGGATCGATGGCGGCCGAGCGGATCGAGCCAAGCGGAATGCACATCAGGTCGCCGGCGCGCACCTCGTAGACAACGCCGTCCACGACATACCAGGCGTGCCCCTCGGTGACATAGGTGATGTCGCAGAAGTCGATTTTGCTTTCCTCGATTTTCCAATTTATTGTGCCCTTGCGAAATATAAAGTACCCAATATCGGGGACGAAATACTCAGATTCGGCCATTTTCCAACTCGCCTCCCATAGATTGCCTTTAATTTTTCCCCTTTAGTGGTAGTTTATCTCTTGTCGGTTTTCTTTGTCAATGTTACTATTTAGACAAGAAAAACGAGCCGTTTGCAAACATGATGATGAATTTTTTACAAACGTTTTCGGGAATTATATATTTTTTGCGAAATTCATCCTTTT
>JAVBOJ010000141.1:0-14698 GCA_031550755.1 Oscillospiraceae bacterium | reverse complement strand
GTAACCGCCCCGAGCTCGTTCTCGGTTCGCAGCAGCCAAAAGCCATTGTGGCTCCCTGTTCTGCAAAAGGGTCCGGTTATTTTTCACCGGACCCTTTTGCGTTACATTTCATTTTGGCATCGCTTGCATGGCCTCGGGTTGGGCGTTCTGCACAGAGATTCGGCGAGGCGCAGCTTGTCATACAGGACATGCTCCATATGTGTGACGCCGATGATGGTTTCGCGGATCGACTCATTGATTTTGAGCAAAGCGCCGATATCGTCCGAGCATTCCAGCGCCTTTTGAAGTTTTTCACCCTCCGTGTTCAAAATATGCGAAAGCGAGACTTCTATCGAGGCAATCGATTTGATAATCTCGCCCGCTCCGCGGCGGCAGTCTATGGGGCAGGGCTTGGGGCAGCCGATGGGGGAGCACTTGATGATGCACGGATAGCGGCAGTGCTTGCCGGCCAGCACGTAGAGCGTGCCGTTTTCTCCGGCGGCTATGGCGCCGGCGCGGTACTCAGCAGGCAGCGCGTACATCCGCTCCTGCCCGCGGCCCACGGTCGTGATCGTGTCGCCGTACATACCGCACACTAGATAGTACGCCCTGTCACATAAGTCAGCGACACCGACGCGTATCGCGCCGTCAAATTCCCTGAGAATGGTTGCTTTCTGAGTGCTCGTCTTGGGGGTCAAGGCAATCCATCCGGCGGTCGCGATCAACAGGTCGTCGGGGTCTGACATACACGATATCCCTGTCAGCACCGCAAAGGGATCCTCGCTCATGACCTGTATACAGTCAATTTCGGTACATCTGCGGTCGAGCTTATAGACACACTGTCCGCAAGACGGGGTTGCCCAAAAACAGTGGGAACGGCTGTCATAGCAGAGGGCTTCGTATCCTCTGGTGGTTTGCAGGCAGTCGATTTTTTGGCAGCACATGTCAAACATGTGTATTTCATTGCGACTGGGCAGCGTCAGATAGAAAAAGCAGCCGTCAAAGGCGAGGCCGCTGTATCTGCCGTCGACATCCTCTGCCATCGTGCATAAAATTTCGAAACTCAAAACATCCATTACAATCTCCTTGTCAAGTGTACGGGTTACATTCGGTTACGGGATTTCGTCCGGGCAGACAATGTCAAAGTATTCCTCGAACAGGCCGAGCTTCGCCTGCAGCAGCATTTCCAGTCTTGTGATTGATTCAACCATGGCACGAACGGATTTGTTGACAGTGAGCAGATCGTCGGTCGTCACGTCGGGCATCGCGATGACGGCCTGCAATTTTTCGCCCTCCGCGTTTAAAATATGTGAGAGCGCTGCCTGTTCCAGCGCAACGGACTCGATGATATCGGTAACGGCTTGGCAGCGCGGCATTGTGCTGCCCTCGATGATTGGCATACCCATGCGTATTCAGATTCCTTTCAATAATGTGGTAATTGGTTTTGCTATTCCAGTATATGCGACTGTCTATTTCGATGTTATTCTGTCGAATACTATGTACCCATGCGTTGTGCCGTTGCGCAACAGCAAAAAGCAGCCGCCTCGAGATGCTTCTCCTGGCGGCTGCTTTTCTGTTTTCATTTCCCTGCGCCGGAGCGCTTCGCGCGGCTACAGCAGCCCCTCGACCTCCCGTTCCAGCTGCTCCGGCTTGTACGCCGGGGAGTAGCGCGCCGCGATATTGCCCTCCCTGTCGATCAAAAACTTCCCAAAATTCCATTTGATATCGCCTGTTTTGGCAAACGGCTTGAGGGCTCTGACCTTTCTCTCAAAGGCTTTTGTCTCCGCATCGCCCAGATCCTCGGGCTTTTGCGTCTTGAGCCAGACAAACAACGGCGCGGCCTCTTTCCCGTTGACGTCGATTTTTTGAAAGCGGGGGAAGGTCGTTCCGTAGTGGAGCGCACAAAAACTGTTGATTTCCTCGTCGCTGCCCGGCGCTTGCCCCAAAAACTGATTGCACGGGAAGTCCAGAATTTCCAGACCCCGGTCATGATATTTTTGGTACAGCGCTTCCAGCGCTTCGTATTGCGGGGTCAGGCCGCATTTGGTGGCGGTATTGACCACCAGCAGTACCCGGCCCTTGTATTCCGACAGCGATACGTCGCCGCCGGCTTGGTTTTTCACCGTAAAATCGTAAATATTCATTGTTTTCTCTCCTTTTTATTGTTTTTTCGCGCCGAGGCGTAGCCCATCCACACGATCCACACATAGGCGCAGGTTTTGGGAATCATCAGCATGCCGAGCAGGGGCACGGCGTCCGCCCACAGCACCACGGGGATATAAAACGCGAAGCTGAGCGCGATGGCCAGCCACATGAGGCCGAAGGCGCGGTCGATGTGCTGTCTCGCCGCCCGGAAATACAGGAAGATGATCAAAAGACCCAGCGCCACAAAGGGCAGATTGCGGTAAATGCCCCAGGACAGCGGCGCGTCGGCGCTCAGCCAGTCGTTCTGCGGGAACAGACACAGGGCGACCCGCGCTGCCGCCAGCGCGTACACGACGACCGTGAGCGCCGCCGTTTTTTGTTTGTAGCGAGCCTGCCAGACATGATACAGCAGGACATAAAACACCGTCATGGTGATCGAGGTCACCAGCTTGCCGAAGCCGAGCGCCGGGACGTGGTTGGCCAGCCCGTCGGTCAGCAGCGCGTACATTCTCGGCACCAGATGAAAGGCGTCTCCGCAGCCGAGAACGATTGCCATGACGCCGAAGATCGTAAATTGCCGCCGCCCGCCCGACAGGCGCAGGGTCAGAATCCCCAGCGCGACCACGCCGATGAGATACGGGATTTCAAAGATCGGTTCCATAATGGCCTGCATATCGTTTTCCTCCTATTCGTTGGCCGCCAGCGACCGCACCGTCTCGGCCTGATCAAACAGCGTGCATCCGCCCGTGTGTTCTTGCAATAGCGCTCCGCTGTCTCGCAGCTTGACAAACAGCGGCGAGTTGAGTGCATCCCGGAGCGAGGTGGTTTGCAGATTCGTGTCCGAATACGGCGAAAAGGGACAGGGCTCCGCGCCGCCGCCGGCGTTGATGTGGAAAAAGCCCCGGCCGGCCGCCAGACACCCGCCCGATTCCTGTTCGTCGCCGGGAAACGAGAGGACAATCATGTTTTCCTGCCGGCGCAGCCGGGCAACCCGCTCGGCGAGAAGCGCCCGCCGGCTGTCGTCCAGCGCCAGCTCCGGGTTTTCCACCGGCACATATTCCACGAACACCGCCGCCTTGCAGCCCTTTTCTCGCAGTCCGGCCAGAAACGCGTCGTCGGTCACCCGCGCCACATTCTCGCTCGTCACCGTGACGGACACGCCGAACAGCAGCTGCCGTTGCGCCAGCTCCGCCATGGCCGCCATCACCCGGTCGTACACGCCCGCGCCACGCCGCGCGTCGGTCGGGGCGCTGTCGCCCTCGAGGCTGAGGATGGGGAGGAGATTGCGGTGGCTGTCAAGCAGCCGCAGCAGGGTCTCGTCCAGCAGGGTGCCGTTGGTAAAGACAGGGAACAACAGCGCCGGACGCCGCGCGGCTTCCTCCAGAACATCGCGCCGCATCAGCGGTTCGCCGCCCGCCAGCAAAATCGCCGAAACGCCGAGCGCCTCCGCTTCAGCAAAAATCCTGCCCCACACCTCGCGGCTCATCTCCGACGGGCCCGCGCAGACGTGATGGGCGCGGTCGTAGCAGCCGGCGCAGCGCAGGTTGCAGCGCTCCGTGACGCTCGCGATGAGAAACGACGGGATGTGCCGCCCCTGCGTCTCCGCGCTGTGTCGGCGGTCTTCGGCCCTTTTGGCGGCGAGGGCAAATTTGGCGAAAAACGCGCCGGCCTTGGGCTGCCTCAGGGTGGCCTTCAGGAGGTCGCGCACGAGCGCATGGATGCCGTCGCTCAGATATTGCTCCAGTGAAAACTGATTTTCCATATTCCGCCCTCACATTTGCGCCAGCAGTTGATACAGCAGCCGATACAGCGTCCCGGTTTCCTCCGGGCTGAGATGAATACAGCCCCGCATCTGCGCGGGTCTCCTCAAAGCTTTGGCGCGCATAGCCTCTCCCGCCGGTGTGATCGTCACAAGCAGGCTTCGTTCGTCCTCCGGGGAGCGCCGCCGGGTCACAAGTCCCTGCTGCTCCAGCTTTTTCAGCAGGGGCGTCAGCGTCCCGGAATCCAGATACAGACATTCGCCGAGCTGCTTTACGCTCACCGTATTTTGTTCCCACAGAACCATCATGGTGATGTACTGCGTGTAGGTCAGGCCGATGTCGGCAAGGAAGGGCGTATACAGCTTCACAATGCCGCGCGCGGCGGCGTACAGGGGAAAGCACAGCTGATTTTCCAGCTTCAAGGGGTTCACACGATCACCTCGTTTCTTCGAGTATAGCAGGAATGCGCAGAAATATCAAGCGCTATTCAATTGCATAAAATTAAAAATTTGCGCCGAAAAGAGGAGGCGTATGCCTCCTCCTATTTTGCCTGTATATACTTTTGTTCGCCCACCTTTTCCCGCAAAAACGCGCCAAGCGTGTCGGGCGTTCCCACGGTAAACCCGGTTTTGTCCACAATGAAGCCCTTCGTTTTGTCGAAGAATATGTAAAACGCGTCGGGCAGGTCGTAGATTTCTTGGATATCGGCGTATTGCTTGACGGTTGTGCCGCGGGAGGCTTCTTTGCCATCTATGCAATAAAAGAGCTCATTCGCGAAAATATAGCGATGATACTCCTCTCCCTTTTCGGACGCGCGATCCAACATTTTCTGCGGCATTGTATGTGTCAAACTCCAGTAATACAAGTAGCACGGCACGAGGATTGCGTCTATAAAAAATACGCTTATATCATGTGATATTATGACATATATAATGACACTCAGAAAGACGATAAAAAACAACACGGGCGGCAACAGTCTCTTGATTCTATGATGCTTGCCCTTGTGCATACCAAGTTCACAAAACGTTTTATATCCCTCGTAGGTGTCCCACGTCTCGGCGCAAATGGGATCCAACAGGTAATTCATACATCCTATCCCTTCTGCTTATATTTCTATATGATTATATCATGGCCACACGAAAAACACAACCGGGGAAAAGTCTCCCCTTCCACGGTTATGTTTTGTATTCCGCGCGTTTTTCGGCCTCCTCGCGCTCGCGGGTCTTCCACAGGCGGATATAGCCCCATTCGTGCATTTGTTTGACCGTAATGGCCAAAATAGGGAACAATATCATACCCCAAATACCCAACAGGCGGAAGCCGGCATACATTGAAAAGAGCGTAATCAGCGGCGGCAGCCCGATCTGCTTGCCGATGAGCTTGGGCTCCATAAACCCGCGCATCAGCGCCACCACGGCGTACAGGATCAACAGCCCGATGCCGCGCTCGCTCTGGCCGGACAGCAGCGTGATGAGCCCCCACGGGATGAGCGCCGTCCCCGAGCCCAAAATCGGCAGGGCGTCCACCAGCGCGATGACAAAGGCGATGAGCAGCGGGGTCTCCACCCCCAGCAAAATCAGCCCCACGCAGACCTCCCCAAAGGTCAGAAGCATCAGCAACCCCTGCGCGCGCAGCCATTTGCCCATGGTGGAGGTCAGGTGGTTTTTGGTGCGCAGCACCTTGTCCCGGAAGCGCCGGGGGATCTGCCGCACCAAAAACGCCGCCACGCGGGGATAATCCGAACTGATGAAATAGGTCGAAAATATACAGGCGGTAATAAACAGCAGCACGCTCGGCAGCGACCCGGCCAGCCCCGTTACAAATGCGCCCAACGAGGCATACAGGCTCTGCGGAATGGTGATCCCCTCCTGGCCCAGCTTATCCAGCGTGTTGCCCAGAAAATTCTGAATATCCGGCGGCGCCGCCACAATCAGCGCCCGGATTTGCCGGGTGAGCTCGTCCATAAAGGTGCCCGCCCCCGCAATCCAGTCGGGCAGGCGCTCCAGCAGCCGCCCGATCTCATAGAGCAGGCGCGACAGAATGAGATACAGGCATCCCAGCAGACCGCCGTAGGACAGTACGACGCAGACAATGCCGCCCAGCCAGCGCGGGATTTTTACGCCTTGCAGCAGCAGCACGACCGGCTCCAGCAGACGCGCCATGAGCAGCGCGATGAAAAACGGCAGGACGATCCCCAGTCCCCACGTGAAAAAGAGCCACAGCGCGCCCAGCGCGAGCGCGACATAGAGGCATCGCAGCAACAGCCGCGTCACTTTTTGTTGTTCCGGCATGGATGTTTCTCACCTCGCGGTCAATTTTTGCTCTTGTCAAAGCCGCGTCCGGCATGGTAATATATAAGGAAACTTGTCCTCTGTTCATAAGTATGCACACACAGTGGCAAAAATATCCTTTTGTTTTGAGGGATTTCCAATGAGAAACGTAGCCATTTTGGGATACGGCGTGGTCGGCTCAGGGACGGCGGCGCTGCTGTCGCAAAACGCCGCGCATATCGCGCAGAAAACCGGCCAGTCCTTGGGGCTGAAATATATACTGGACATACGGGAGTTTCCCGACAGTCCGTTTGCCGACCGGTTTGTCAAGGACTTCGCGGTCATTGAACACGACCCCGAGGTGCTCGTCGTCGTCGAGTGCATCGGCGGCGCCGGCATCGCGCTGGAGCTGGCGCGGCGGGCGCTTTCCGCCGGCAAGCACTTCGTCACCTCCAACAAGGAGCTGGTGGCCGAGCACGGCGACGCCCTGATGACGCTGGCCGCCGAAAACAACGTCAATTTTATGTTTGAAGCCAGCGTGGGCGGCGGCATCCCCATTCTGCGCCCCATGGCGCAGTGCCTCGCCGCCAATCGGCTGCAGGAAATCTGCGGCATCCTCAACGGCACGACCAATTATATCCTCACCCAAATGCTGCGCGAGGGCATCCCCTTTGACGAGGCGCTGAGGGAGGCGCAGGAAAAGGGCTACGCCGAGGCCAATCCCGCCGACGATATCGAGGGGAAGGACACCTGCCGCAAGCTGTGCATCCTGGCCTCTCTGGCCTACGGGCGGCATGTGTTCCCGCGCGAGGTGTCCGCCGAGGGCATCGCGAACGTCACCCGGGGCGACGTCTGCTTCGCCGAGGCGCAGGGGTACCGAATACGGCTGCTGGGCCGGGCGGCGGCCCGTCCGGACGGGAAAACCTGCCTCTATGTCGCGCCGCATCTGGTGCCCGAGGGGCATCCGCTTTTCGCGGTGGAGGATGTGTTCAACGCCATTTTGCTGACCGGCGACGCCACGGGCGACGTGATGTTTTACGGGCGCGGCGCGGGCAAAATGCCCACCGCGTCGGCGATGGTGGCCGATGTCATCGACGCCGCCCGGCATAGGGACGCCCCCAAACGCCCGGCGTGGCTGCCCTCTGACGGGCAGCTGTCCGTGGGCCCCGACGCCCTTTCCTCCGCGTTTTATGTCCGGCTGGACAACCACGGCGGCGGTGAGATCACCCCGGTTTTGTCCGGGGCCGAATACGCCGCGTGGGCATCCACGCTGTCCTCTCCCCCGCTCTACCGTATCCGGGTTTTATAGGACACAATACCCGCATAGTGAAATAAGGAGGCTTTCCCATGTCATTGATCGTACAGAAATTCGGCGGCAGCTCGGTGGCCGACGCCGAACGCGTCCGCCGCGTGGCAGGCATTATCACCGATACCTATAAGCAGGGGCATGACGTCGTGGTGGTTCTGTCGGCGCAGGGCGACACCACCGATGATCTGATCGAAAAAGCGCGTGAAATCTCCCCCAGCCCTTCGGCGCGTGAAATGGATATGCTGCTGGCCAACGGCGAGCAAATTTCCATCGCCCTTTGCGCCATGGCCATTGAGACGCTGGGTTGCCCCGTCATTTCGCTGACCGGCTGGCAGATCGGCCTCCATACCGACAGCAATTACGGCAACGCCCGGATCAAACGGGTGGACGGCGAACGGCTGCGGCAGGAGCTGGACAAGAAAATGATCGTGCTGGTGGCCGGCTTTCAGGGCATCAACCGGTTTGACGATGTGACCACACTCGGACGCGGCGGCTCGGATACGACGGCGGTCGCCATCGCGGCGGCGCTCAAGGCCGATGTGTGCCAGATTTACACCGATGTGGACGGGGTCTACACTGCCGACCCGCGCCTTGTATCCACAGCCAAAAAGCTGGAGGAAATCACCTACGACGAGATGCTGGAGCTGGCGTCCCTTGGGGCGCAAGTGCTGCACAATCGCTCGGTCGAAATGGCCAAACGTTATCATGTGCCGATGCAGGTCGTCTCCAGCTTCCATCGCGTGCCCGGTACCAATGTCAAGGAGGTTGTTAACTTGGAAAAGATGAACGTTTCCGGCGTGGCGCGGGATAACAATGTGGCGCGGATTTCATTGGTCTCTCTGCCGGATATGCCCGGCGTGGCGTTTAAGATTTTCTCCCTGCTGGCGCAGAATAAAATCAATGTCGATATTATTTTGCAGTCCATCGGACGCGGCGACACCAAGGACATCAGCTTTACCATCGCCAAAAACAAGATTGAAAGCGCCCACGCCGCCCTCATGGAAAATCAGGGCTCGCTCGGGTTTGAGGAGCTTATCGTCTCGGATACGGTCAGCAAGGTGTCCATTGTCGGCGCCGGCATGATCGGCAATCCCGGCGTGGCCGCCCGCATGTTTGAGGCGCTGTACAACGCCGGCATCAATATCCAGATGATCTCCACCAGCGAAATCAAGGTCTCGGTGCTCATCGACACCACCGATTCCGATCAGGCGGTACAGGTGATCCACGACGAGTTTTTTAACTAGCGCTCGGCGGCCGAGCAGGTGAAACAACTGTGAGCGATGTCGAAAACAGGTTTGGGCGCAGCCCAAACGGCATTTCGGCCAGCGAACGAAGTTATTTCACCGCCCGCGAGGCCGCGGCGAGCGTGCAGTAAAATTTTTGCCCCGCACCGCCCAACCTGTATTGACAAACTTTTTGTCCCTGTGCTATACTATACAAGTCTGTTTGTGGCCTTTGGTTCCAATACGGCATATGGTGGGTATAGCTCAGGTGGTTAGAGCACCAGATTGTGGCTCTGGGGGCCGTCGGTTCGAGTCCGATTATCCACCCCAACCAAAAAGAGCAGATTGCTCTCTGCTCTTTTTTTGTCCGCAAGGGATCGCAGGGCCTTTTCCGATGGGATGTAGCCAAGTCGGTAAGGCACCAGACTTTGACTCTGGCATTCCGCAGGTTCGAGTCCTGCCATCCCAACCATGCCGCTTGCCTTCAATGGAGGGTGAGGAGGCGCGATGGTTGTTTTTGTGGCGAACAAAGACAACTTATCCGATCCACTAGCTCAGTCGGCAGAGCACCTGCCATTTAAGCAGGGTGTCCGCGGTTCGAATCCGCGGTGGATCACCAAAGAAAACCTTAGGGCTGTAACGGCTCTAAGGTTTTTTGTTTTGCCCGATTCGTGCGTGGAAAATTGTTTTGTTCAAGAATGTCTTTCAAAAGGCAGGAGAAGCCCGGTTTTGGGTCTCTCCTGCCTTTTCATTTTATCCGTTTTTCAGCGCCGGGAGCAACAGGTCGTCCATGGCTTGCGCCGCCTTCTCCTGCGCGCTCTCTATGGCGTGGGCGTAAGTGTTCAGTACGACGGGCAATGATCGATCGACAGCGTCCAGATCTCGCACCCCTGCGTGGGGTTGGCCGTGCCGACATACAGCCGGCCGTCGGAGACCTCCAGCATATTCCTGATTCCGTAATTCTCGTCGTTGCGGAACCCATCCATGGAAACCTGACGAAAATGCTTGCCGTCGCAGCTGATCAGGCAGTCAAACCCGAGGCTTTCCGGGTAATTGCGCAGAGAGTGTAAAAATTCTTTCAACCAGTGTCCGTAGTTGTAGTCCGCCAGCTTGGCGGGGTCCATTTCGCGAAGTATTTTTTTGATAAGCTTGGTAATGTAATCGTTCGAGGCGCCGCTTTCGGCGAGGTCTTCCAAAACAAACTTATACAGGACGGCCGAGTCCCAGGAACCGACGAACAGATGCCCGCCGTACTTTTTGAGCGTCCAGCAGTAGGGGTTAAACATGTTGCCGAAGCCCGCGCTGTAGAGCCCCTCGTTTCGCGTTCCGCGGGACGGCGTTGTGGGCAGGATCGGTGTTCCTCCGACGATGACCTCCCAGTCGTCATCGGGTGAAATGCGGATCAGATCAAAGCCCTTCGGGAGCACCCAGCGGCTGTCAGGGTCGGTGCTGTAGATGGCGCCGTTGATCCCCGAGCCCACATAGAGCCAGCCGCCGAACTCCTCCATTGCCATCGGAATTTCGTTGAGCGCGTCCCCCGCGCCCTTGTCCACGACACATTCCCACCGGCCGCTCTCCGGGTCGGAGGATTTCCAGATCGCAAATCCTCCTGCGGGCATCGTGCCGATATACAGCTGGCCGTTGAATACGGTCATGGAGAAGATTTCGCCTGTCACCGGGCCGGTGTCCACACGCCGCCAGCCCTTGACGGGATCGTCATAAACGTGCAGATAGGTGGTTTTGCCCACCGTCAGCGGCTGGCATGACGCGGCATAAAGCTTGCCCTTGTGCTCCATGATCGGCCGCACATAATACCCGGGCTCCAATGGAAACGGTACGGACTCCCAGTTGAGCCCGTCCTTGGAATTGAGCAGATAGCCCTGCCCATCTTTCGAGTAGCTCCCCCCGTGCAGCCTGTTTTCGCCTGCGCTGTCCCGGAAGCTGGCCATACAGCGGAACAGGCAGGTGCCGTTTTCCGCCGGCATTTGGTAGACGCGCTCCCACTCGCCGGGATGACCGCAACCCCGAATCGGCAAACGCCAGATTTCGGAAGCCTGTGAGGGATGCTCCGGAGTAAAAGACCGCGTGGGCTCCATCTCCAGGCTCAGCATGCCGCGGTAGACGACATTGCGGCCTGTCCCGATATAAAGGTAGCCGTCGAGCTCGGCCATGCTCCACGCGTAGTTGTTTTGTCGCGCGTTATCTCGGTCGGAGGAATCAAACCCGTTGACACGGGTGATTTTTTTGTAATATATCATAAGAATACGCCTTTCTGATCGTATAATGACAGAGCCGCATTTACAGCTCCGTTACATCATAGTCAAAGGCGCTTGAGATTGACACAATTTCCCATTATTGACAAATTAAAACTATTCCCAAACTACGTTATTGGACAAAAAACAGTCGCCCTTTAGGGGCGGCTGTTGACAGTTCTGATATAATGACAGAAGAAACTGCGTCGAGCTGACGGAAAAGGAGCTGGTGACATAAACACGCTGATTTTATGCGACAGGGACAGCGCGGACTTTGCGGGCCATGATCTGCGCGCGCGGGTTGAAGCGCTCGTCAAAAGCGCCGGTAGTCAGGCGGAAACCGTTGTCCTCAACGGCGACGAGATCGCGCCCTGCCTCGGCTGCTTTGGCTGCTGGGTGAAAACGCCGGGGCTGTGTGTGATGATAAGCGACTGCGCGGGTCAGGTGTCCGGGCTTGAAATGCGCGCCGACGCCGTCGTCCTGCTCTCGCGCATCACCTACGGCGGCTACAGCCACGATGTCAAGGCGTTTTTGGATCGCTCCATCCCGAATATCTCGCCGAAATTTGAGATTTACAAGGGCGAAATGCACCATAAAATGCGTTACGCGCGGTTCCCGCACTGGATCGCCGTCGGGTATGGAGACGTCTCGGACAGGGAACGGCAAACTTTTGCGGCGCTGGCGGAGCGCAACGCACTGAACATGCGGCCGCCCAAGCATTTTGTAGTTACGATGCAAAACGGCGGCGAGGTGGATACAGCCATGGCCGCCATGCAAAATATCTTTGCAACGGAGGTGCGCGTATGACCCGGATCACCGCCCTCAACGGAAGTCCCAAGGCAAGGGACAGTGTGTCCGGAATGCTCATCGACCAGATGGCGCGCCTGACCGGCGCGGCCATACCGTCCTATCAGGCGGTGAAGCCTTCAATGCGGGTGCCGGCGCTTTTAGACGCCGACGCGCTGCTGATCGTCTTTCCCCTGTACGTCGATTCGCTGCCCGCGCCGCTGATCCGGGCGCTGACCCTGCTGGAGCAAGCTGCGAAAACGGAAAACAGCCGCCTGCCGACGGTGTACGCCATCGTCAACTGCGGCTTTTATGAGGCGGAGCACAACCGGCTGGCGCTGGATATGGTGGCGCATTTTTGCGCCCGCGCGGGCTTCCCGTGGGGCTACGGCATCGGCATCGGCGGCGGCGGAATCGTCGCCAGCCAGAGCGCCCACATGGAAAAGGGCGTGGCGTCCGGCGTGTATGAGGCCCTGCGCGGCATGGCGGACGCTATTACGCGCGGCGGGGAGCGCCGCGAAAATGTGTTTGTGACGCCGAAATTTCCGCGCTTTTTGTACAAATTCGGCGGGCACATGGGCTGGCGTCAGATGGCCAAGAGAAACGGCGCCGGCGCGCTGTACGCCCAACCGCACGCCGTTAAAAAATCCTGAAGTTCAGGCCCGACGCGGACAGCACAAGGGAACCCACGCCATAACAGGCGCAGACGATACAAAACAGAAAGGTGACCGCCGTTTTGGCTTTCTCCCTGTCCTTCAGCCACGCGTAGAGGAGCCTGTAAATAAGTACCCCCAGCAGACCGCCCAGCGTGTTTAAGATCACGTCGTCGATGTCCGCGCTGCCCAGTCCGAGCAGATATTGCACGGCTTCGACACAGACGCTGACCGCGCACACCAGCGCGACGCTACGCAAAATCTTCTTGTTTTTTAAGAAAATTTGCAGGTACAGACCCATCGGGACGAACAGCGCGACATTGCCGACGATATTCATGAAGGCAATCCAATAATTAAAATGGCTGTACCCCGCGATGGTTCGAAACGGCGTCAAGTTGAGCCCACTGCGGGCCATTCTGTCGGCATTGAAGAGCTCGAGCGGCGACACCTGCTTGAACAGCAACGCCTTGGCCAGCAACAGCGCATAGGCGATGAGAAACAAAACGAAGACAATTTTTTTGCCGTGAGCATAGATTTTTGACATGTGCGTTCTCCTGTATATTGTTTTTCGAGCCGCCTCGGACATGGGTATTGTAGCAGAAATTCGCATATGGTTCAATCCGAAAACGCAGGGGATGCCCCTGCGTTTTTTCTCGTCCGCATAGGGGACAGGCGGCGGCGCATAGCCTTTAGGGAAAAGCGTTTGCGGGAGGGGACAGGGATGCCGGATATCGATCGGCTTGCCGCCATGCGGGATCTGGACATTACGGCCATCGAGAGGGACACCTTGGTCGAGCTCGGCGCGGTCGGTCTGGACACCGTCCGACCCGCCGCCGAAAGGCGGGAGGTATTCCTGCGTCAGGTGAAAAATCCGTACTGCTTTTTGTGCGGCGATACGCCGGTGCGCATCCGCTTTGTCGCTGGGGACAGAACGCTGGCCGAAGCCCTCGGCGGCTATTTCCGACGGCTGAAATAGTACACCGGGAAGGGAGGGGCTATGCCCAGAATCAGGAAAGCGGAGGGCGGAAGCAAGTCGCCCCCGGCAATATGGAACATCGGGATGTATATCCGCCTGTCCAAGGAGGACGGCAACGAGGAGAGCCGCAGCGTTACCAATCAGCGGAAAATACTGGACGACTACATTGCGGAAGCCATCACCGATCCCTATTCCGTTGTGGCGTATTATATAGACGACGGCCTCACCGGCACCGACGACACCCGGGACGGCTTCGCGCGGATGATCCGCGATATGGAGGCGGGCCGCATCAACTGCATTGTCTGCAAAACCCTGTCCCGCGCCTTCCGCAACTATGCCGACCAGGGGAGGTATCTGGAGGAGGTGTTTCCCAAATACGGCGTCCGGTTTATCTCGGTGGGAACGCCGCATGTGGACAGCCATACGGACAGCGACTCCATCCAAAACGGTATGGAGATCCCCCTGAACGGGATGCTGAATGACCGCTATGCGGCCAAAATTTCCGCCGACGTGCGCCGGACGCTGGACAACAAGCGCGCCCGCGGCGAGTTTATCGGCGCGTTCGCCCCGTACGGATACAAGAAAGACCCCGACGACAAAAACCGGCTGATTGTGGACGAGGACGCCGCCCCGGTTGTGCGGAGCATTTTCCAATGGTTTGTTTGGGAGGGGTACAGCAAAAACGGAATTGTGAAAAAGCTGAATCAATCGGGCGAGCCCAACCCGGAGACGTATAAACGGCGGCAGGGGCTGAGGTACCAAAACCCCGGTGCCGGCGCAAACGACGGGCTGTGGGGCTTCGGCACGGTCTCGGCCATCCTGCAAAACAGGGTGTATACCGGCGCCATGGTGCAGGGCAGAAACCGAATTGTCAGTTATAAGGTGCATGAACAAACGCGCGTTCCCGAGGACGAATGGTTTGTTGTGCCGGACAGGCATGAGGCCGTCATCGACGAGGAGACCTTTTTCAAAGCCCAGACGCTCCATCGGAAGGATACCCGCACCGCCCCGGGGGAAAGAAAGCTGCGCCTGTTTTCCGGCTTGGTGCGCTGCTATGACTGCCACAAGGCGATGCACAGAAAAACGGCGCGCAACCTGGCCTACTTCGTCTGCCGCACATACCGCGAAAAGAGCGGCTGCACCAAGCACAGCCTCCGGGAGGATGCGCTTGAACGGGCGGTGCTCGCGGCGCTGCAAGCGCAGATTGCGCTGGCTGATTCACTCCCGGAGGAAATAGAGCGGGTGCGCGCCGCCCCGGCCGTCCGCCGCGAGGCGGCAAAAATGGGCGGAGCCCTCCGGCAGGCCGAAAAGCAGCTCCGGCAGACCCAAAGCGCCTCCGACAGCC